>CBDUJZ010000188.1:0-9264 GCA_965367675.1 uncultured Myxococcales bacterium
AGCGCGGGCAGCACATGCTCCGCCAAAATCGTGTCGCAATCGTCCACCGTCACCCGGTGGTACAGCGCCCCGTCGGGATACACCGCGACCGTGCAGCCGGCGGCGTGGCACCAGCCCAGGCACCCCGCGCGATTGACCCACACCACCGCGCTCGCACCGCGCTCACGCACCCATCCGTGCAGCCGCGCGAACACCTCCTCGCCGCCCGAAGAACAGCTCGGCATCCCATCCGTCGCCGGGCGCTGATGGGTACACACCAGAATGTGCACCCGGCGCATGCTCACATCGACGGCCTTCATGAGAGCAAATCTCCCAGCGGCCGGTGCCACCCTCCGGCCAGGTCGACCAACATGCCCAAGCCGGCGACCACCATCGCGTGCGAGATCTCACCCGACCGCACCAACGCGCGCACCTCGGTCAGCGGCTTCCTGAGCACGGCGATGTCCTCGCCGTCGTCCAAGTCCTGCTCCTGCAGCGGCGCCGCATCGAGCGCCAAAAACACGTGGCAGGTGTTGTCCATGAACGCCGGGTTGGGCCGCAGCGCGCCCACCTTCTTCCACGAGCGCGCCACGTATCCGGTCTCCTCGCGCAGCTCCCGAACGGCCGCTTCGAGCGGCGCCTCACCGGGGTCGATCAGGCCGCCCGGCGCCTCCAGCGTGAGGTCCTGGGTGCCGTGCCGAAACTGCCGCACCATCACGAGCTCGTCGTCTTCCGTGAGCGCCAAAATCTCCACCCAGTCCGGCGCCTCGAGCACCGTAAACGCGTGCTCCTCGCCGGTTCGCGGGCTGGTGCAGGTGTTTTCGTACGCCCGCGCGATGCCCAGGTCGGCCACAAATCGCCTCGCGTGCGAGGTCCATTTCTTCATCGTCAATCCGCGGGAAGCGATCATCCAAGTTCGGCGTTAGACCGCGTGTGCGCGGCCCGCTGGGGGTGTATGCTCAACGGCCCGACACAGCAACTCAGCCTCGAATCGAAACCCTCGGAGCGCACGCGCAGCCTCCGCATCACGGCCTCGAATGATCCCACGGACACAGCTAGAGCACCTCCTCCCGGGCGGCCAGGATCAACGCTGGCGAGGGGATCTGTGGAGCGACGGCACCCACCACACGGCCCGCTATATCGACGGCGTGCTCGACGCGATCGGCGATGAGCGCGTGTACCTGTCGCCCACCGCCCGCGTACGCCAACTCCCGGTGGTCGGCCCCCTGTTGCGCGGCGCCGGCGAGCGCTTCACCCGCGCCCTCGCGGGGCGCCATCGCGACGTCGAGTCCGAGCTCATCTCTGCCCTCCTCGCCATCACGCCCGAGAGCCGTATCGTGCGGCTCGGCGGCTGGGAAGGCCCGCTCAACTATCTGATTTCACGCCAACTTTCTCCGGGAGAGGGCCTGCTCGCGGCGGTCGACTCGGCGGTGGGAGAGGCGGAGCGATCGTCGACCCTGCTCCGCGTGCGCGCGCCGTCGTGGCGCCTACCGTTCGCGGACGGCGTCTTCGACGGCGCCACCACCAGCAGCCTGCACCTAGAGGTCGATCCTGCCGGAGCGCTGGCCGAGATGGCGCGCGTGGTCCGCGTCGGCGGCCGGGTGGTGATCTCCACGGTGGTGATTCGCGGCGGCCGTCGAAGCCGCCAGCTCGCGCGCGCCACCCAGGCCTCCGGCGGCGTACGGGCCTTCGAGCTCGACCGGCTCGGCGCCATGCTCTGCGACGCCGGACTGGCGCTCCGCGACGAGGTGCTCGAAGGCCGCGGCGTGGTCGTTTCTGCCGAGCGCGTGTCCGGCGCGGCCTGCTGACGCGTAAAGTCGGCTATACCGACATGGGGCACCCCGTTACACTTGACGGTAGCGAGCCCATTTCGTTAGCTGTGCACTGCTGAAACCCCAGGAAGACCGTGCGGTTTTCGATGTTCAATCCAACGCTTACGGGCGTCGCCCTCCTGGGCGTATCGCTCGCGTCATTGCTCAGCTCACCCGCCTACGCGGGCGACAACGACGTGACGTTGCAGCGCTTCGGCGAGTGCGTCTACCAAGGCAGCTCCTGCTCCGCGATCGTCACCGATGACGACGGGTTCTACTCGTTCGCGCGCGACCTAGGCCTCGTCTTCTCGCCCGCACTCGGCACCACCGCCGAGACGCTCGGACAAGCCGGCTTCGCCGTCCAAGTCGACCAGACCTTCTCCATCGTCGACTCCAACGCCGACTACTGGGAGGCCGCCAACATCAACGGCGAGCCCTCCGGCACCCTCGCCGTCACGTCCTTCCGTGTACGCAAAGGGCTGCCGCTCAGCCTCGAGCTCGGCGGCAACGTCAGCGTGCTCTGGGACAGCGAGCTCGTCGCGCTCGGCACCGAGCTCCGCTGGGCGCTCCACGAAGACTTCCTCTGGCCCGTGCCCGACCTCGCCGTACGCGGCTACGTCAACACCGTCGTCGGACACTCGCAGCTCCAGGTCACCACCGCCGGAGCCGAGATCGTCGCCGGTATCCCCATCGGTATCGGAAACGTCGCCAACATCACGCCGTACGCCGGATACAACCTCGGCGTCGTCATCATGTCCTCCCGACTGATCGACAAAACCCCCGACGACCCACGCCCCCCCGTCAGCGGCACCCCGACCAGCCAGCCCGAGTTCGTCTTCCCCGTGAAGACCGAGCTCGTGCACCAAGGCGTCGCCGGACTGCGATTCCAATTCGCCGTCGCCAACATCGGGTTCCAGGGACAGTTCAGCTCCGCCGTCCAGAACTACACGCTCACCTTCGGGCTCGAGTTCTAGCCGCCCACCCCGGCGTGACCCACACGCCACGCGTAGCCGCCCAAACCATCCGCGATAGCGCGGATCGGCGCACCGGGTCTTCGCGATCCGTGCTTGACCCAATCGGGGGCCACTCCTAAGAATTACGGACGTTTTTACGACCGTAGGCGCCCCCGCGCACCCCACTCTGCTCTGCAGATTTCGCAGTCCATCGATGAAGCTCATCAAGCGCTATACCAACCGAAAGCTCTACGACACGGAGCGCAGCTGCTACGTCACGCTCGACGAGATCGCGGAGATGGTCCGAGGCGGAGACGAGGTCTCCATCATCGATAATCGCTCCGGCGAAGACCTCACCACCGTCACGCTCGCACAGATCGTGTACGAGGCCGAGAAGAAGGACAAGCGCCTGCTGCCACTGCAGTCGCTGCGACTCATCATCCAGTCGCCGTCCGACTTTCTCGCCCGAATCAGCCGCCCAGTGCAGGGGTTCCGCGAGGAGACCCAGCAGCGCGTAGACCGCTTCCGAAAGCGCGCCGGCGAGCAGCAAGAAGAGCTGCTCACGCCCGTCCGAGAGTTCGTCGAGACCGTGCAGAACACCATCGACGAGCTCGGCACGTCCCTCGACGAGCGCCTCAAGGACTCCGTCGACGCCCTCACCCACGTACCCAACCTGTCCGAGGACATCAGCGCGCTCCAAGCGCAGCTGCAGCGCCTTGAGACAGAGGTCACCGGACTCCGCTCGGCCATCGACCGCATCGGCGAGCGCACCAGCGCCAGCGAAGAGCGACCGGTCGGCCCCATCCACTAGGCCAGCATCGTCGGCCATCCGAATGTGCCCATACGGTCCAAACTGCTCCTCCTCTGCGAGCAACCTGGCTAGTGCCCCCGCCCTCCGATCCAGTGCTTACCGAGTCCGAATCATGAACGCCGTCGCCCGCATCATCGCCCTCCTGGCCACCGTCGCCATCGTACTCGGAGGCGCTGTCCCCGGGTTCGCCGACGACCCCGAGCGGGACCCCGACGTCGAGTACGGCCGCCTGGTCGTGATCGCGAACTTCGACAACACCGAGATCCAGATCAACGGCGTCTCCTACCCCTACGAGTGGGTCTACGCGAACCAAGAAGGCGTCCTGCTGCCCGCCGGCATGCGCCTCGAGATCGTCGTGTCCGCCAGCGAAGACCAGCGCCGCACCTTCCGCCTCACCCTCGACCCCGACGAGACCCGCGTCCTCGTCGTCGACATCGAGAACATGGGCGCAGCGCCCGCACCGGCGCCCCGCGCCCGCGCCGCCACCCCGGACGACGACGAAGAAGGCGAAGAAGAGGACGAAGAGACCGGCTACCTCGGCGTCTCCTCCTCCCCCCGCGGCATGGTCCACGTGGACGGCGGCGACACCGGCGAGCGCACACCCGCCCGCCGCATCCCGCTCGAGCCCGGGCGCCACGAGGTGCAAATCTACTACGACGAGGAGGGCGTCATGTCCGAGACCAAGCACGTCCTCATCCGAGCCGGCGTCAACACCAACGTCTTCTTCCGACTCCGGCGCGAACAGCTCGAAGAGGCCCGTGGCGGGGACGAGAACGAATAGCAGCGCGCGCGCGGCGCACCACACCGACTCCGGCCAACAACGCGTGGTCCCCGGAATCGACGCCCGCGTGCTGGAGCTCATCGGCGACGCCCCTGCCTCCGCCCACACCGTGCGCGCCAGCGATGGCACCGAGCTCAGCTACAAGGTGTTCGGTGACGCCGGCCCGGTCGTCGCGTTCTGCAACGGCCTCGGCGGCACCTACCGCACCTTCGCAGACGTCTTCGCGCAGCTGCTCGGCCAATACCGCATCGTCGTGTACGACTACCGCGGACTGTTCGAGAGCGGCCCGCCCATGAGCCCAAACCTCGACGTGGCCACCCACGCCGAAGACCTCATGACCGTACTCGACGCCGCCCAGGCCCCCGGCGCCGTGCTGTTCGGCTGGAGTATGGGCGTGCAGGTCGCGCTCGAAGCGTATCGCCGCGCGCCCGACCGCGTGCACGCCATGATCCTCGCCTCCGGTGTCCCCGGACGATTGCTCGACTCCGTCGCCGTCGTCCCCGGCTCAGCGCCGATCGCCCTCGCTGGCACGCGCGTGATGAGCGCCACCGGCAGCCGCATCGCGAACCTACTCGGACACGCCGTGCGCACCCGACCGGTCAAGCGCGTGGCCCGCGCCATGGGCCTCGTCGGCCGCAACGTGGACATCACCATGGAGCACGCCGCGCTGCTGCTCAGCTCCGACCCGGCGGTCTACTGGCGCATCGTGGAGCAGCTGCACCGCCACGACGCCAGCGACGTACTCACCACCATCGATGTGCCCGTGCTCATCCTGCACGGCGACGCCGACGTGCTCACGCCGGTCCGCCTGGGCCGCGAAATGCGCGTCCGAATCCCCGGCTCAGAGATGCACGTCTTCGGTGGCTGCACCCACGCCGTCGTCCTCGAATTCCCCGAACGCGTGGTACGCCACGTGGTGGATTTTCTAACAAGACGGCTTCCGCATTCTGACTAGATGCATTACCTTGTTCAGACGGAAGAGGTTCTGCTGCGATGTTCGTGCGGAACCGTGCCATGTGCCCGCCTTTGATTCTATAATCGGGACCTTGCGACTCAGTTTGGTGTGCAAGCTCACCTTCGAGTGAGACGCCTAAAGAGCTGGCGCGAGCACCCACCTCAACATTGAGGTCGGGCCCGACACGACCCCAATACCGGCGTTGCGGCGAACCTCTTCCTGTTGATTTAAGTCCGAGCCGGCCAAGCCTCTCACGAGCACTGAGCCGAGCCCGGCGCATGAGCGGCGACTCACCCCGCGCATGGCGGTGACTCACCCCGCGCATGGCGCTGACTCACCCCGCGCATGGCGGTGACTCACCCCGCGCATGGCGCTGAGACTAGCCGGGAGGCCAGCTCAGCTGGCGGCCACCCAAGATGTGCACGTGCAAGTGGTACACCGTCTGGCCGCCCTGCTGGTTGCAGTTCACCACCAAGCGGTAGCCGTCCTCGGCGATGCCTTCTTGCGCCGCCACCTGACCGGCCACCCACACCAAGTGTCCGATGAGCTCCTTCTGCGACGACGAGATATCGTTCGCCGTCGGGATGTGCTCGCGCGGGATCACCAGCACATGCGTGGGCGCGGACGGGTTGATGTCCCGAAACGCGATGCAGTGTTCGTCTTCCCACACGCGGTCTGACGGGATCTCGCCGTTCAGAATCTTGCCGAAGATCGTATTGTTCTCAGTCACTTAGAACTCCTTGCTGCTGTCGATTACGAGCGTCACAGGGCCGTCGTTGACCAGATGAACCTGCATGTCCGCGCCGAACCGACCGGTCTGCACGGGGATGCCACGGGCGGCGAAGGCGGCAGCGGCGGCGTCCATCATCGGGGACGCTTGGTCGGGGTGCATCGCCTTCACAAAGCTGGGGCGGCGCCCCTTTCGCGTATCGCCGTACAGCGTGAACTGGCTGACGAGCAAAATGGCGCCCCCGGTGTCCTCCACCGAGTGGTTCATCTTGCCGCCGTCGTCCTCAAAGATGCGGAGCTCGGAGACCTTCCGAACCACATATTCGAGGTCGTCCGTGGTGTCGCCGTCACGCGCCGCCAACAGCACGAGCAGGCCGGCATCGATGGCGCCAACGGTGACGTCGTCGATGTCCACACGCGCGCTCGTCACCCGCTGAACGACGGCCCTCACGCGGAGCCGGCCGCCACGATCTCCACGAAGTTGGGCACCACGCCGGCCACGCGATCCACGAGGTCTCGCGGAGCGTCGGGCAGCGTGATGATCGCGGTCTGGTAGGTGGGGACGGCGCGCAGGTAGTGCTCGGTGGCCGTCTGGTCTTCGCGGACCTTTCCGGTGCCGACGATGAGCATCAGGTTGAAGCCGTCGGAGCCCACGGCCAATTGCGCGGACTCGAGCATGCGGTCGATCGGCATGCCGTTCGAGCGCGAAGCCCAGATATCGTAGTTCGGGTCGAAGTAGCCCGTGCCGTACCAGCCCTCTGCGGTGGTGCCGTGCTCGGTGGAGCCGACCGTGGCCTCGCCCTCGACGAAGAACGCGCGAGAGACGCCGGCGCCGAACAGGTTCAGCTCGGGCCGCGCCACCAGCTGCATGATGCACACGGCGAGCGGGTGAAGCGCGGCGGCGGATTCAAACAGCACCGCGATGCGGCCCGGCTTGCCCGTGCGGCTCGCCAGCTCAGAGGCCTGACGGATCATGAAACGAATGCGCTCCAGCCACGGCGCGTCGGCCGGCGGGACCAGCAGATCAGGCGCCATCGACGAGCGGGACGCCCCGGACTCGGACAGCAAGGCCGCCGTCCCGCCACCCAAAGCGGCGGAGCCCATCGCGCTCCCCATGTCGGCAGCCGGGTTGGTCGACGTCGCCTCGGGGATCGTGTTCGACGGCGACTCTGCGCGCAGGGAGTTCAGCAGTCGACGGGCGCGACCGAAGTTGGGCGCCAGGGTCACGGCGGCGTTCAGATCCGCCATCGCGGCCTCAACGTCGGCGACCCGGAGCAGGAAGCGGGCGCGGTGCATGAGCGCGAGCGCGCGGGCGCCGATGCTGAGCTCAAACTCTTGCGCGAGGTAACCCAGCGCTTCGTCGGAGCGGCCGAGCGCGTGCAGGCACTCGGCCAAACGAACGCGGGCGTCCAGGTTGCCGGGCTGCTCGTCGAGCACGGCCTCAAAGATCGCGGCGCTCAGCTCCACGTTGCCTTCGCGCTGTTGGCGCACGCCATCTTCGAACGCCATCTCCGCTTCGTCGGCGTCGAGCTCGTTCGACTTGGCACGCCACACGGAGGACGCGTCGGTGTCGCCGATCTGGTCGAACAACGTCGCCAGCTCTTCGTACCAAAACCGGAAGTACGGGTAGACCGAGATCGCGCGCTCGTAGTTCGCGATGGCCGGCGCGAGCTGTCCCGACCGGCGATACGCAGACGCCTGGCGGACAAGCGCGTCCGCGTCGAACGGATCGTACGCGAGCATGCGCTCGTACGTGGCGATCACGTCGTCCGTCATGCCCCGCTGCTCGTAGTACACCACCAAGTTGTGGAGCGCTGGGATCATGCCCGGGTCACGGGTAGACGCAACCTTCCAACGAGACGCCGCAAGGTCGGAGTCACCCTCCTGCATCGCGCGGACGCCTTCGTTGTAGGCGTTGATGGCTTCGGCGAGGTTCGCGGGCTCGATCATTCGCTCGGTTGGTGGAGAACGGGCCTAATGATCGGGCGAGCGACGGCGAATGGCAAGTTGCTTGTGCGATCTCCGCACGCCTTAAGGGACACCCGGTCCCCATCGCGCCACCGCTCCCGCATGCCACGGGCGGTCCAGCGCCGTATACAGCTCATGCAGAAGCCCGTGAATTTCGGGCTCCAGCGACGTTCCCAGGCCCAGCCATTGCGCGTTGCAGGCCATCGCCACGGCGTCCTCAAAGTCGCCGGCGCGCGCATAATCGAGCGCCACCTCAACCCACGACGTCGCCACCATTGGGTCGTCACGGGTCGCCAGAATCCAGATCGGATCGTCGTCCGAGATGCGCTGCATCATCGGGTGCTTCGCCAGCGACTCCGCTACCCACGCCGGATCGCTCTCCTGCACTTCCGCCATGAACGGCATCGTCGTGTCCCCGCCGTATACCAGCGGTAGCCGCAGCGCGGACTGCAGCGCGCGACACGCCTGCGGGTCCCCGTCCGTCAGCAATATCCGCGCCTCGAGCACCCGCGCGGCAGCGAAATCCGGGAACGCGGCCAGCGCCAAACGGCAGGTCTCAATCGCCTCGATTCCGCGCCCCTCGTCGAACTGGCGGCGCGCCAAACTCAGCAGCGACCCCGGCGCTCGACGGTCCATCCGGAGGAAGGCCGTGTGCACAGAGGACTGGCCCACATCCGGGCCCACCGCCAGCTCAGCGGCCGTCACGCCGAGCCCGATCTCGGTGAGCATGGGCAGCAACTCACCGCTCACGTGCTGCTCGTCTACCACCTCGTCGCCGCGGCGCGCCGACACACCCGCCGTGAGCGCCACCCACTTCAAAAACGCGTCGAACGAGCTCGCGATCGGCACCGCGCGGTACGTCTCGTACATCCAGTACACAACGCCCTGCACGCCCTCCATCGCCTCGCTGCTGCCGTGCACAAAGCAGAACTGATTGCCGAAGCCGTCCTCCGCGAAAGGCACCAAGTCCGGGTGCATGCCCCGCCAACGCGACGACGTCAGGATGGCGTGCCACTCCGCGTCGTCATGGGCCCCAGTGCCCAAGCGAAAGCCCACATCTCCGAGCCAAGCGCGACGCCCCTCTCGGTGGTCACGCAGCGCGGCGAGCAGGGTCAAATATCGGTTGGGTAGGCGATACAATCCGCCCCTCAGGGGTCTGTACTCTCGCGGAGTGCCGGACGAACGACCCCCAAGCGAAAGAGGCCACGTGGCGTCAGAATAGCCCAGCCATCGTCGACGGCAAGCAGACTCAGCACATCGTCGATTTCGCCCTGCAG
>CBDUJZ010000189.1:0-9261 GCA_965367675.1 uncultured Myxococcales bacterium
CCTTCGGCTCCGCTCAGGGCAGGCCTTCGGCTCCGCTCAGGGCAGGCCTTCGGCTGCGCGCAGGCCTTCGACTCCGCTTAGGCAGGGGGCGGCGGGGGGTGCTCACCCTGGCCTTCGGCTCCGCTCAGGCCTTCGACTCCGCTCAGGCAGGGGTCGGGCGCAGGGGCCGCGCAGGTCTAGTCGAAGCACATGACGGCGGCTTTGCCGTGCTCGAGGATCTGGTCGTCGACGTACGCGAGAAGGCGGCGGCGGCGCTCGACGAAGTCGTCGAATAGGGCCTTCTCGTCGTGCAGCTCGGAGGCGGGAAATAGGAATGGGTAGAGCTGGTCGGGCTGCATCCAGCGGATGGCGTGGACGGTGCGGCGGGAGAAGCGTTCGACCTGGTTCAGGTTGGTGACGACGCGGCGGGCGGCGACGCCGTGTTGGTCGCGCGGGCCGAAGGCGGCGCCGTTGTCGATGGACAGAAAGTGGTCGCCGCGCCACTGGCAGTTCACGCCGGAGTAGTGGCGCGAGTAGCGGTCCCAGTTGTTGGTCAGGTAGTCGTACACGTGCAGGTTCGAGAGCTGGCGTGCGAGGGCGTCGAAGGTGAGGCCGTCGGTGTCGGGCGACGCGCTGGAACGGCGGTATTGGGTCAGGTTCGCGCGGAGGGTGGATTCGGCGGTGCCGCGCAGCGTGCGGCCGACCTGGACGAGGTGGCGCCACGCGGAGCGGTGCTCGATCGCGAAGGTGCGGAAGGCGGGGACCCAGTCTTTTTGGGTGCCGTACAGCCAGGTCTCGCCATCGGGGTCGACGGTCCAGACGACGTCGCGGTACTGGCGGTCGAAGGCGGCGATTTCGCGGTCGGATTCGCGTCCGGCGAGGCGCATGAGCGTGTCGCGCGAGATGCGAACTTCGCGATTTCGGGGCACCTCGAAGCCGCAGTTGATGAGCGGGCAGAGGCGGTAGGCGGCGAGCTCGCCGCGGTAGCTGGATTGTTGCCGCGTTTGGTTGGGCTTGAAGGCGGCGACGGCGTTTCCGTGGGGGTCGAGGAAGCGCATGGTGATGGAGGAGCCGCCGCCGAGGTGCTCGATGCGCGCGATGGTGTCCTCGGAATGGAGCGTGTGCGGTGGGGTTGGCTGGAGCGTGTGCGGTGGGGTTGGCGCGAAGCGGGGGTCTTGCACGTGTGCTTGCAGCCAGAGTGGCATGAAGGTGGTGCGGAGCGCGGGGTCGGATTCGAGTGCGTCCCAGGCGAGGCTTCTGGCGGAGTCGAAGTGGTTTGTGATGAGTGCGAGGTGGATGGCGGCGAGGCGGGTTTTGGTGTCTGTGTTGGGCGTACGCCAGACGGCTTGGATGCGCGCTGCTGCGGCTGCATCGTCGCCGCGAGCGGCGGCGATGAAGGCGGCTCGCAGCAGCGCATTGTCGCTGGGGTTTGGGATGGCGCCGTGCAGACGCGCTTGCGCGCTCTGCACGGCGTGGTCCTGGGCGTGGTGGGTGGCTTGTTCGTTGGCGTGTATCGCCGCCGTGGCCAGCGCGGCCGTCGCGTCAGCGACGGCCGCGCGATGCGCCGCGGGGGCGCACCCCAGCAAGCACATCGCGCAAATCACCCCTAGCCAAACACCTCGCATCACGGATCAGCCTACGGCTGTCCCGCTCCGCTGCCCGCTGCTGCCGGCACCGCGCTCGGTTGCGCTGCCGCTCCACGTGGCGCCGGAATCTCCGGGACCTCGGGCTCGGGCTCTTCGGGCACAGGCGGGGCCACCGGCGCTTCGTTCTCGATCACCTGCTGCAGCGCTTCATCGCCGGTCGGCGTGGTCGTCTTGAGCGTGGTCATCGCCGCGACGGCCGCCGCTGCGAGCACGAGCAAAACGACGAGCCAAGATACGAACGACGACGCTGGATCGCTCGGCGGAATCGCCATCGGCGCGGTCGGCGAGAACAGGTCGATGTTCTTGACCTCTTCCGGCGTCGGGGCGGCCGTACCGTAGTCGTCGCCGAACGGCATGGGCTGCGAGGCGGAATCCACGCCGATGGTGTGGTCCGGCGTCAGCTCCACGTCGACATCGAGATCGAGGTCATCAAACCCGATGTCCTCGCTCGCGGCGTCCGCGCGCAGGGACTCCAGCGCGGGGATCGTGTTGCTGGGGTCGGTCTCCTCGACCGCATCAAATTCGTCGCTGAAGCTGATATCACCGCGCGCGGCGAGCTCCTGGGCGCGGTTCGCGATCGCCGCGAGCGCCTGCTCACCGGACACACGATGTCCGGCGGGGATCTCGGTACGCTCGATCACGTTCTCGAGGCTCTCCTCTTTGAGGTCGGCGTGCACAGGCAGCGCGAGCCCGGTCTTACGGGACACGCGCATGGGCTTGATCAGGATCGCTGCGAGCGGGGTCGACGGGAGAATGTCCTCCACGTCGTCGGCCTCGCCGAGCGCCTCGAGGTCGAACTTGTCGACCGCGCGAGAAGCCGTCGGCAGCGTCGAATGCTGGTGCAGCATGTCGTGCGTCGCGTCCGGATCGATCTCCCCATTCAGCGTCATGCGCGGGTGGTAGATCAGCGGCGTCCAGTGTTGGAGGTCTGCCGACGCGCTCTCGAAGCCCGTCAGCTCACCGCCGCCGAGCATCTCCGCAAGCTCATCCTGCGTGATGGGCCCGTAGATGGTGTTCTCAAGGCGAATGTAGATATCCTTCGCCTTATACCGGCCGCGCGATTGCTCTGTGCGCGGCACGGACCCGCCGAGGCCGTAGTCGGCCACAACGGATTGGCCATCCTTGGAGGGGGCGGCGTGGGACTCCTCTGCGATGCGCTCATAGCGCGACATCAGGTCGGTCTGCTCTTCGGGAGTCCAATCCTCCCCTTGCAGGTCGTCGTTCGGGTGTTCGGGGTCCGAGGCCATGCGCTAGGGGGTCAGTGTGAAACGATCGATCTCTCGGCCTCCGAGCGCGATCGCTTGGAACTCGAGACGGTCCGAGAATACATCCACAATACAGTAGTGGTACTCGGTTAGGCAGATTTCGTTGATATCATCGGATTCTGACGGATATTGCGGCGCTCCGCCACCACCTGTGATCACATACGTGACCCCGTTGATCTCTCGGCTGCGACCATACAGGTGGTCGTGCCCGGTGATCACGAGCTGCACGCCGTGCGCTTCCATCAGCGGCACCACGTGCTCCTGGATGCCCAGATCTCCGGGCTTTCGCGCGGGCGTGCAGGCGTACGGAGGGTGGTGGAAGAAGGCGACTTTCCACGTCGCGGTCGAAGCCGCCAACGCGCCGTTCAGCCAATCATGCTGCGGAGATCCAGGCGCGTAGCTCGCCGACGAGTTGATCGCGAAGAACTCCGCGTCGCCGTACGTGAAGCTATACCAAGCCTCGTTCCCGGGCAGATCCATGTACTGGTAGTAGCTCTCGTGGTTGCCCTCGTGGTTCCCCAGCGACGTGTAGTACGCGAAGTGCCCCATCAGCGGCAGCGCCGGCTCGAAGAACTCCCGCTGCCACTCCAGCCACGGCGAGCCGTTCGTCACCAGATCGCCCGTGCTCACGATGAAACCCACGTCGCGCTCCACCGCGTGCGACCACATCTCCTGCACCAGCGGGTGGTGGATCTCCGGATTCGTGCGGTTATCGCCGTACGCCAGGAACGAGAACGGCGCGTGCTCCCCGATCGCGGTACGGAACGAACGCACGTCGCTCGTGATCTCCCTGCCCTGCAGATCGATCGTGCGCGCGCGGTAGTAGTACCGCGTGTTCGGAAGCAGCCCGTCGAGCACCAGGTCGTGGTGACCGCCAGCGATCTGCGCGGTCGTGAACAGGCGGTCCAGCTGGTCCGGCGCCGTACCGAGCTCCACGTAGCCGTAGCCCACGGTCGTGGTCTCCCACAGCACCGAGATGCGGTCCGGCTGCACGTGCTGCAGGTACGGCGTCTTGAGGAACGCCGCCTCTTGGTGCGCCTCCAACCGGAGGTCGAAAAACAGCCCGCGCACGCCACCGCTCGGCCGCTTGTACACCGCCACCGCCAGCGTGTTTTCACCGGCGCGCAGCAGGCTCGGATCGATGCCCAGCCACGTCATCTGCCAGCGCTTGTACATGGTCTGGTTCACGTGGTCCGGCAGCCAGTACGGGCGCCCGGGGTTGCCGTGCGCCTCGCCGCCCGGAGGCACATGATGGCGCGCGATCTCGACGCCGTTCAGGTACACGACCGCGCCGGCCGTGAACTCGACCTCCATCTGAAGCGCGGCGTAGCGCGACGGGTCGTCGACCGAAAACTGGCGCACAAAGTACAGGTTCCGCAGCCCCGTCTCGGGGTGGGCATCGCTGGCCACATGCTCGGGATTGGGGATCGGCTCACCGCCCACATCCTCCAACAGCTCGTCGTCGATCGGATAGACGAACCGCGTGCGCGACGGCGGCGGTCGGCCGTAGCGCAGTCGCCGCGCCTCGGCACGGGCCCGGTTCTCGCCGTCTTCGATGTAGCCTCCCAGAGAGTAGCCATCGAACGGCGCGACCAGCCCGCTGAGCCAGCGACTGCCCGGCAGCTCATAGCCGTCACTCGGGAACATGAGCAGCAGGCGGTCCGGCGAGGAGGCCACGTGGTCGGGGATCAGCGTCTCGGCGTCGGTCACGTTGAGCGGGCGCTCAAGCGGCGGAAAACCGCTGGGGCCCTGCGTCTCGTCGGCCCACACCAGCCACTCAGCGCCGTTGGGCGACAGCACCTCACCAACCGCGAGCTCCGGGTGCGGCGCCGCCTCGGGCATGCCGATCGCCGGAGCCTGTGCGTGCGCCGGATTGGGGCCAACCGCGAAGGTCAGTCCCGTGGCACACAGGCAAAGAAGTCCGCGAACGAGCGCTGCACGCCAAGCTATCACTTGCCTTGAAACTCCGGCTTGCGCTTGTCCCGAAACGCCATGAGCGCCTCGATGCGATCCGAGGTGGGCAGCAGCGTCTCATAGGCTTTTCGCTCGATCGCGAGGCCCGTCGATTGGTCCGACTGCATGCCGAAGTGCACAGCGAACTTGGCCTGCGCGACGGCGAGCGGCGCGCCGAGCGCGATCTCGTCACCGAGCTCTACCGCCCGGTCGATCAGCGCATCCGCGTCGCACACTTCGTTGATCAGGCCGATGGCCTCGGCCTCTTCGGCGGAGACGCGGCGGCCGGTAAAGATCAGCTCTTTGGCTTTGCCCACGCCCACGAGGCGCGGCAGCCGCTGCGTGCCGCCGCCGCCGGGGATGATGCCGAGCCGCACTTCGGTGAGGCCCATGGTGGCGGTCTCGGAGGCGAGGCGGATGTCGCACGCGAGCGCGAGCTCCAGGCCGCCGCCGAGCGCGAAGCCGTTGATGGCGGCGATCACCGGCTTGCCCATCGACTCCACGCGCGTGAGCATCTGGCCGAGGTTTCCGAGGAAGGTGCGGACGTCGGCGTCGGACATGCCGGCGCGTTCTTTGAGGTCTGCTCCGGCGCAGAACGCGCGGTCTCCGGCGCCTGTGATGACGATCGTGCGCACCTCCGGGTCGTGCTCCAGCGCGTCGAACGCTTCGAGCACCTCGGCGGCGAGCGCTTGGCTCACGGCGTTCATCCGCTCGGGTCGGTTGAACGTAACGATCGCCGTGGTGCGGCGACGGGAGACCAGAACAGACGGGTCGCTCATCGATTGGGCCGGTTTGCAGACTTGGAATAGCGGAAGTACGCGGAGTTGAGCGTGGCGCCGTAGTCGCGCTCCAACCGGCGAGACACGACGAGCAGCTTCTCGAGGTCGATGCCGGTGTCGTAGCCGCTGGTCTCGAACATGTTGACGATGTCCTCAGTGCCCACGTTTCCGGCGGCGCCGGGCGCGTACGGGCAGCCGCCCATGCCGCCGACAGAGCTGTCGAACGTGCGCATGCCGACCTCGACCGCGACGAGCGCGTTGGCCACGGCGAGGCCGCGGGTGTCGTGCAAGTGCAGCGCGATTTTTTCGACGTCGAATCGCTCGAGCGCCCGGATGATCTCGCGGCGGACTTGGGCTGGCGAGCCCATCCCGGTGGTGTCGCCGAGGCTCACCTGCGCGCAGCCCAGATCGAGCAGCCCGTCGGTGATGTCCATGACGCGTCCGAAGTCGATGTCGCCCTCGTAGGGGCAACCGAACACGGTGGACACGTACCCGCGGAGGGTGCAGCCCTCGCGCAGCGCGACTTCGGCGGTCTCGCGGATGTTGGCGAGGCTCTCGTCGATGGTCCGGTTCAGGTTCTTCTTGTTGTGTGTCTCGCTGGACGACACGAACACGGCGATGTGCGTGGCGCCGGCCTCGAGCGCGGCTTCGAGCCCGCGCATGTTGGGCACGAGCGCCCAGTACGCGACGCCCTCGCGGCGGTTCAAGCGGCGGAGCACCTCACCGGTGTCGGCCATCTGCGGGATCCACTTGGGGTGCACGAAGCTCCCCACCTCGACGTCGGTCATGCCGGCATCGACGAGCCCTTCGATCATGGAGATCTTCTGGTTCACGTCGAGCCGAATCCGCTCGTTCTGGAGCCCGTCGCGTGGACCGACTTCGACAATGTTCACCGACGTCATCGGCGCACCTCTTGTAGACGCCGAGGTGTCACGCTTCGTCGAGCTCGCCGGCCTTGGCCTTGGCCACCCAGTCCTGAATCTCCTCTTCGATCACCGACAGCGCCTTCTTGCGGAAGGGCTTGAGCAGGAAGGGGACATCGAGCTCCAGGTGGATCTCGCCGGGGTGGATCTCGATGGCGCCGTCGAGGGTCATGCCTTTGACGGAGAACGCGATCTCGGAGCGGTTCTCGGAGACCCAGTTTTCGGTCGGGTTGAACTCGGCGAATCGCGCCTTGTAGCCGGCGAACGCTTGCTCCGTGGCGCGCTTGGCGAGCGCCACGTCCAGGTCGTGCTTGATGATCTGTTTCTCAGCCATGATTTTCCTCAACGCAGGGGGTATTTGGACCATGCTGCCGTGTTCGGCGCGCGGCGACAAGTCGCGTGCACAACAGCGGGCAGATTGTTCAGTGTAGTGGAATCGCGCCGCCCGCTCGGCAGGCGGCATTGAATCTAATGCACTGTTTCTATTAGGGAATCTGGAGACAAACCAGACTCACCGTCTCGGAGCGCGCACAGATACGCGGCGAATCCGCGGACCGCCTCATGCACCTGCGGGGCGTGCTGCACGGACTTCCACGCGCGCGCCGGCAGAGTCGGCAGCGCACGGAGCGCGATTCCGGTGGGGCCGAACGGATTGTTCACCAATGCCTCGCGCACCGTCTGCCGCTGATACCAGCGCGGGCTGGCCGCGACGGTCTCCAGGAGCACGGGCAACGTGGGCCGCCGCGTGGCGATGGTCATGATGTGCCCCTCGGTCACGCGCGGGTTGGTGCACAGCCGCTCGATGACCATCGGGTGCTCGTCCAGGCACAGGCGCTCGAGCGTGCGCAGGTCCGGCTGTCCCGCCGCCGTGCGGCGATGGCCGAGCGACTGCCCCTGCGAGGACATCTTGGCCATGGCGCGCTCGTCGATCTCGCGGGCCGGCGACGGCGTGAGCAGGAACCACGCGACCCCGTGCAGATCGGCCTTTCGCGCTTCGAGGTCGATGGCATCGAGCGCGTGCGCCTCGGGCGTGGAAGCGGTGTTCACAAACTCGCCGATCGGGAACAGCATTTGGTACGCGTCCGACTCTCCGGCGACCGCCCGCTCCAACACCGTCTGGAAGTGCGAAGCGACGGTGGCGGGGTCGACGGTCGTGAAGTGGCGCTCCACCTGGCGGCGGCGCAGGGGCGCGTCGATGACGCTCATCACCCGGCGGACGAACGTGGCGAGGTCGTACTGGTCACCGTACGGCTCGTCGCCGAGGGTAGCATCTGGACGCTCCGCGTCGTCTGAGTTGTCGTCCTGGGAATCGTCCACGGTCCGCTCGCGCTATTCGCCAGCCTGCGCCGGCCCCTGGTCCACAACCGTCACCTGATCCGGTGAGAAGGTCACTGCGCGCCACGTCATCGGCACGGCGCGCTCGGCTGCGACCACTTGAGCACCGTAAGACAGCCCGTCAGTGATTTCACCCTCTGACAGCAAGAATGCTCCCGTGAAGACGGTCTCTTGCCCTGGTTCGAGCCGCACGGAGGCGACCGTCTCTGAGAGCGCGGCGTAGCTCGCGGTGAGGTCACCGTCGGTCGCGGCTTCGAGCGCGGGTTGCTCGAGCGGCGCGCCGGCGGGCACTTGGCGGGTATGCACGACGGCGCCGCTCGCGTCGCGCAGCGTCACCTCGACGAGCATGCCGCGGTACGTGTTGTCGGTGGCATTGTTCACGCGCCCGGTCACGACCGCGAAGGTGTGGCCGGCGGCGCTCACGTACACGCCGCCATCGCCGGCCGCGGCCGACAGCCCACGCTCGGGGCGGGCGTCGAGCGCGGAGCCGAGCTCGGTGGCTTCGAGCTCGGTCTCTACGCCGGCTTCGATGGTGATGACGCGGGTGTGGCGCGGTTGATATTCGACGCCCTTGAAGGCGACGCCGAGCATCTGGGCGGGGTCGGCCAGGTCGAGCACCCAGCTGTTGCGGGACGCGGTGTAGAGGGCGGTGCCGATCACGCAGGCGAGCACCACGAGCACGCCGGCGAGCACGGCGCCGCCGCGCGGGAACAGCGACGGGCGGGTGCTGGAATCTCCGCTGGCGTCCATGTCGATGACCGACGCCTTCTTGACCGACGCGGTGTTTCCGGACGGCTCGCGAAGGCCCGACTGCGTGAGCGCGAGCTGCAGCAGCATGCTGTCGTCGTTGGTGCCGCTGGGCGCGGCGCCGCTGAGTTCAGAGGCCGAGAACAGCCCGGTCACGGGGACGCGCGCGGGGCCCTCGCCCGTGGGGCCGCCGGCCTTGGCCTGGTCGAGCACCTTGGGGTCGACGGCCACGCCTGGCGGGGTCTGCGCGCGCTGCAGGTCGGCCAGCGTGGCGCGCGGCACCGTGTCTTCAGTGGTGTGAGGCGCCAACGGCGCGCTGGAGGACTCGGGGTCGCCGAACAACCCGTCGGCGACGTATCGCTCGCTAGCGCGCTTCGAGTCGCCCTTCTCTGCCCGGCGGATCTCCTGGAAAAGATCGTTGAACTCGACCATCGGGTCGATGCCCTGGCCGTCCGGCAGTGGATCGGCCTCAACCGCGGATTCGACGACTCTAAACTCGGAGCTCGCCGCGCTGACCGGCAGCGCGCTGTCGATGGATGAAGACACCGAGAACGGGCGGTCCGGCAAGCGCGACGCGCTAGCCCCCGAGCTCGTGCTGCTGCTCGGCGCCGCGCTCATGCTGGTGCTCGGCGCC
>CBDUJZ010000190.1:0-9141 GCA_965367675.1 uncultured Myxococcales bacterium
CCGGCGTCAGGCGGACGCGTAGACAGGCCGCGCGGTCCCGCGAACGCGACCCGATGAAACCCGACGCTCCACGCGTCGGGTTTTTGCGTTGAAGATCGCCGTTTGACACCCAAAAGGCATTGACTCGACCTATTGTTGAGTTAATTAGTAGGGAAACCTTTTTGGCACGTTGGAGACACCAATGAACGCCCAGCTCAACGACAACTTCTCGCCCGCTTCTACCGACCTGGACCTCGACGCGCTCAACCAGCGTTTTGAGACCTGTACGGCGCGCGAGATCTTGGCCTGGGGCCTGGACACGTTCGGCGACCGGCTCGTCGTCGCCTCCAGCTTCGGCGCCGAGGATGTGGTGCTGATCGACATCGCAGCATCCATCCGCGCCGACGTCCGCGTGTTCACGCTCGACACCGGCCGGCTGCACCAGCAAACCTACGACGTGATGGACGCCATCATGGGCCGCTACGACCTGCAGCTTGAGGTCATGAGCCCGGACACGGTCACGCTCCAAGAGCTCATCCGCGCCAAGGGCCCTAACAGCTTCTACGCCTCCGTGGACGATCGTCGCGAGTGCTGCAACGTCCGCAAGCTGCAGCCGCTGCGCCGCGCGCTCAACACCGCCGATGCCTGGGTCACCGGCCTGCGCCGCGACCAAGCCGTCACCCGCACCGAGACCCCGTTCATCGAGGTCGACGACGCCAACGGCGGTATCCTCAAGCTCAACCCGCTCGCCCGCTGGAGCAACGACGATGTGTGGGCCCACATCCACGAGAACGTGGTGCCCTACAACCGCCTGCACGACCAAGGCTTCCCGTCCATCGGATGCGCCCCGTGCACCCGCCCGGTCAAGCCCGAAGAGGACATCCGCGCGGGCCGCTGGTGGTGGGAGCAGCCGGAGCACAAGGAGTGCGGCCTGCACGCGCACTACGCCGCCGAAGCCTCCAAGATCTGAGCGACCCCGCCCCCGGCTACACCGCCGGGAGCACCACGATCGCACACGCCGCCGCGAGCTCATCGAGCCAACCGAGCGGCGCATCAGGCGTGCCCGACTCCTGCGCCTCTTCCAGCTCGCGGGCGCTCATGTGTAGCGCCTCGCAGGCGGCCTCCAGCGACAGCGAGCCCTCGCCCATCGCCGCCCAAAGCCGTTGCACGTTCGCCGGCGCCGGGACCACCGAGACGCCCTCGAACGCCGCGCCGATCAGGTACGCGCTCGGCGGCCCAGTGAGCGTCGGGTCAATGCCGTCACCCTCGGCCCACGCACCGTGAATTGCGACAGGATCCTGTTGTAGTTCAACCACTTGGAACACAGCGCTGCGCGACACGAATCCCGCCTCGGGCAGCGCGTCGTCATTCAAACGCTCCGCAATATCGTCCCGCGCACGCGTCGCCGCGATGGCCCGCTCGAACGCGAACAGCGACCGCAGCCACGCGTTGCCATCTTCCTGAGCGTAGCGCTCCACCTGCACGCCGAGGCGCTCGACAAGGTCCGTGCGCGCACCCGGAGCGACCAGCGTCTCCGCGGTCCAGCCGAGCGAGATCAGGCCTGCAGCGGTCGCCGGCGCAAGCGACGCCAAACCGTCGCTCAGCAGCTCCAGGTCGTGCGTCTCCGAAGGGTTGTGGACTCCCGGCGTGTCGAGCCCCGTCCGCAGCACCGTGCGCGCGCCAGAGCGAGGGAGCGCGCTCAGCAGCGCGGTCAGCGCCGGAATCGTGTCCGCGTCGGCGCCGGTGTAGAGCGCATGCACGGCGTCGGCGACCGGCTCGAGCACATCGCCGTCACGCGGGCGGAAGCGCTCGTGATGCACCGCGCGATGGGCGACATCCCAAAGCACCCGCGCCTGCTTACGCTGGGCTGCGGCTACGAAGTCGACCTCGATCGGCGCGAACAACAGCGTATCGAGCACGTCTGCGACGGCGTCCCGATAGGCCCGAATGTCATCGACCACACCGAGCGCCGCGCCGCGGTCTCCGGAGAAAAGCGCATCGCCGAGCGCGCCGAACTCCTCGCTCGCCAGCCGGTCGTAGTGCCCCACCACGTAAGCGATGGCGTCGCTCGATGCGTCCAAGAAGGCGTGCGGCACCGACACCACCTGGCCCGTCGCGATCTCTGCATCCACGGCGGCGATCTCGGCATCGAAGTGGTCCAGCCCCTCGAACAGGAACTTGAGCGTGTCACCGATGCGCGCGCGCAGCACCGCCTCCTCGTCCGTGCGCCAGGTGGCGCGGTCCATCGTCGCGACGCGGTCGCCAGCCTCGCGGACGCGGTCAAAGCCCACGCGGTCGAGGCGCGCGATCTCGTCGAGGCCGTACCAGAGCACCACCGGCACCAGCTCGTTGAGCCGCGCCCCCAGGTAGGTCTCCCAACGCGACGCGTCGGCGCGCCAGAAGAAGCCGCAGCTGCGGTGCGTCAGCTCGTGCGGCCCCCACTTGGACATGTGGTTCGGGTTGAACCGCGCGAACGGCTCGTCCTGCATGAACGAGCGGTACTTGCCCGCCTGCAGCACGCCGCGGTCCCAGTATCCGTGCGGGTCATCGGCCACAGCCGGGTCCGTGGTAAAACCCTCGGGCCACGGAATCTCGGCGCGGGTCTCATGATTCGCCGTCGCCGCGCCATGCGTGGCCGCGAGCGCCACCGCACGGAGCGCAAACGGCGACGCGACCACCTCGGCGACCGGCAACCCCACCAACGCGGCCAACGCGCTCAACTGGTCGTCCGGAAGCGCACGCAACTGGAGCGCCACGTGCATCAAGCGGTCCACCAACACGTCGGACGGCAACGCGCGAAGGGCACCCAAACGGGCTGCGGGGGTGTCGCCAGAGATTTCGATCGCGGAAAGCAGCATGGGCCTCGGAGGGCAAGGTCGCGGTGTGCGATGGGTCGTCGTACGGTCCTGAGACGCGCCGCACAGCGGAGCCTGCGCGCGGTCCAGTGCGCGATTCATAGCACGAGACACCACGCGACGGGCGCCTAGAAAATCGCCCGCACACGGCCCATTGCACACTTCGTTCCATGTAGGGTCTCGCCAACACGTGGACGGGATCCTATAGTGGCGGGCCCAATCCCACGTCCCCTCTAGCTCACTCCCATGCTGCAAGGCTCACCTGAACTTACCGTCGCCGTCGCGCTTGCCGTCGGTGTCGTGTCGCAGGTCGCGGCCCACCATCTACGAATCCCAGGGATTGTTTTGCTGTTGGCGGTGGGTGTCCTCATGGGCCCAGACGTCGCCGGCATCATCGATCCGTCTACACTGGGGCACGCGCTAAGTTCGTTGGTTGGGTTCGCCGTCGCTATCATTCTGTTTGAGGGTGGTCTCAACCTCAACATCACGCGCATGCTGCGTGCGGGCCCCGCGGTCCGTAACCTGCTGCTCATCGGCCCCGCGATCACCGCCGTCGGTGGTGTGCTCGCCGCGCGTTGGCTGCTCGATTGGAGCTGGGTCACGTCCCTGCTGTTCGGCACGCTGGTCATCGTCACCGGTCCGACCGTCGTCACGCCGCTCATCCGCCGGCTACGTATCGAAAGGCAGACCAGCGCTACGCTCGAAGTCGAAGGCGTCCTCATCGACGCCATCGGTGCGATCACCGCCGTCGTCGCGCTCGACGTGGCCATCAGCGGCGGCGTGCACATCACGATGGGCGCGCTCGATGTCATGCTCCGCCTGCTCGCGGGCAGCGCAGCCGGCCTCATCGGCGGCCTCGGCATGGCCTGGACGCTCCGCATTCACCACCTGATCCCCGACGGCCTCGAGAACGTACTCACGTTGGGCCTGGTCATCGCGCTGTTCTTCCTGTGCGACTCCGTACTCCCCGAGAGCGGACTGGCCGCCGTCACCGTCGCGGGTGTCGTGGTCGCCAACGTGAAGACCCCGCTGCAACATGAGATGCGGGAGTTCAAAGAACAGCTCACGGTCATGCTCATCGGCCTGCTCTTCGTGTTGCTCGCCGCCGACGTCCGTATGGAAGAGGTCGTGGCGCTCGGCTGGAAGGGCGTCGGCGTTGTCGCCGCGCTCATCTTCATTGTCCGCCCGCTCAACGTGTTCATCAGCACCGCGCGCACCGGCCTGAACTGGCGCCAGAAGACGCTCATCGCCTGGATCGCCCCCCGCGGCATTGTCGCCGCCGCCGTCGCGTCGCACTTCGCGAACGAGCTCGCCGACCACGGCATGGAAGGCGGCGCCGAGCTGCGCGCCCTGGTGTTCTTGACCATCGCCATGACGGTGACGCTCGCCGGCCTCACCGCCGGCCCGCTCGCCAACGTGCTCGGATTGCGACTCAAGTCCGGCAAGGGCTGGATCCTGCTCGGAGCCCACGAACTCTCCCGCAGCATGGGCCGCACCTTGGTCGCACGCGGCGAAGAAGTCATCCTCGTGGACACCAACCCAGAGCACTGCCGAATCGCCAAAGCTGAAGGGCTCAACGCCATTCAAGCCAACGGCCTGGAACCCCGAACGCTCGCCGCAGTCGCGCTCGAAAGCCGCCGCGGCGTCGTCGGCTTGGCCCCCAACGAAGAACTCAACTTGCGGTTCGTCGAGCGCGCGCGACGCGACAACCCCGAGATCATCGGCCTGGTCGGTTTGAGCACCGCAGAGGACACCGTGTCGTCGACGATGGTCAGCCAGATCGGCGCCCAAACGTTGTTCGGACGCGACCGCGATCTCAACGCGTGGTCCGTGCAGTTGCGCAATGGTTTCGCGATGATAGAGGAGTGGGAGCTCGGCGTTGGCGCCCCCGAAGAGGAGACCTTCCGACGCCCAGGACGCGAGCCCGAAGCCATGCTGCCGCTCGTGCTCACCCGCAACGGCGTAGCCAACCCGGTCGACGAGACCATGTCCTACTCCGACGGCGACCGCGTCACCTTCGCGATCGACAGCCGCAGCCGCGAAGAGGCCAAAGACTGGCTCCAGTGGTGGGGCTGGCAGCGAGTCGACGGCGACGCCGTGCGCAGCGACGAGCACGCCGCCCTCGCCCAATCCAGCAACACCGTCCCCGCTGGCAGCACGAATGACGGGAAGCGCGCCGAAAAGTAGGATGCCCTCACCCGCATCCCACCCCGGTTCGAAACATGAGCGCCCCCGTCGACTTTCGCAGTGACACCGTAACCCGTCCCACCGCCGCCATGTGGGACGCGATGCGCGCCGCCGAGCTCGGCGACGACGTGTTCGGCGACGACCCTACCGTCAACGCCCTGCAGGAGCGCGTAGCCACGCTGCTCGGTAAAGAGCGCGCGCTGTTCGTGCCGTCGGGCACCATGGCGAACCAGCTCGCGGTCCGCGCCCAAACGCAGCCCGGCGACGAGGTCGTGCTCCATCACAAGGCGCACATCTTCAACTACGAAGGCGGCGGCGCAAGCGCTCTGGCCGGCGTGCAGCTGCGCCCCATCGATTCGCCGGACGGCACGCTCCCTGTCGACATCGAGCCGCACCTGCACCTGTCCGACGACCCCCACTTCGCCCCCACCTCCCTGCTGTGTTTCGAAGACACAAACAACGGCTGCGGCGGAGTCGTCGTGCCGCCCGAGAACATCGCAGAGGTCACGCGAAGAGCGCGCGCAGCGGCGGAACAAGCGGGCAAAACGATGCGATTCCACCTCGATGGCGCACGACTGTTCAACGCCCACGTCGCGTCGGGCCGGCCGCTGCGCGACATGGCCGCCCCCTTCGACACCATCTCCGTGTGCATGTCCAAAGCGCTCGGCGCCCCCCTCGGCAGCGTGCTCGCCGGTGACGCCGCCACCATCGGCCGCGCTTACCGGTTCCGAAAGATGTACGGCGGCGGCATGCGGCAGGCCGGCGTCGTCGCGGCCGCGGGTCTGTTTGCGCTGGAGCACCACGTGGCCGGTCTCGCCGACGACCACCGACGCGCCACCGCGCTCGCGACCGCCCTGGACGCCCTCCCCTCAACGTCGGTCGCCCTGGACCGGGTACACACCAACCTCGTGTACTTCGACCTGGACCCGGCGCACGCCATGGCGCAGCTCGACGACGCTGGCCAGCCGCGGCTCGTGCGCGCGCTCGCAGAGCGGGGAATCTTGATAACGGGCTCAGCCACCCGGTATCGTGCCGTCACACACCTCAATGTAAACGACGCGGGGATCGATCGAGCGATCGACGCGTTTCGAACGGCCCTCTCGTAACCCCAAACAATAGGAATTCCATGAGCAACGAAGCTTGGTACGTCGGCCTCAACGGCCAACAGCAAGGCCCGATGACCACCGGTCAGATCGTGGCGCAGATTCAGGCCGGCGCGGTCACCCCGCAGCACTACGTGTTCACGCAGGGCATGGAGAGCTGGACGCAGATCACGCACGTGGGCGCGTTCGGCGCGTACTTCGGCGGTGGCGGCGTCATGGCGCCTCCGCCAATGCCCGCGCCCGCACCCGGCGCCGCGGCCGACGAGATCGACTACCAAATCTTCGGCGAGGACCTGCAGTTCGTCGAGATCACGCTCGACCCCAACGAGGCCTGCATCGCCGAAGCTGGCGCCATGATGTTCATGGAGCCCGGTATCGAGATGGAGACGGTGTTCGGCGACGGCACCACCAAGTCCGAGACCAACAAGCCCGGCCTCATGGGCTCGCTCGTCACCGCCGGCAAGCGCGTGCTCACCGGCGAGTCGCTGTTCATGACCGTGTTCGGCAATGTGGACCCCAACGCGCGCCGCACCGTCGCGTTCGCGGCGCCCTACCCCGGCACCATCCTCCCGATGGACCTCAAGGAGATCGGCGGCAAGCTCATCTGCCAGAAGGACGCCTTCCTGTGCGCCGCCCGCGGCGTGACCGTGGGCATCGAGCTGCAGCGCAAGCTCGGCGTCGGACTGTTCGGCGGCGAAGGCTTCATCCTCCAGAAGCTCGAGGGCGACGGCCTCGCGTTTGTCCACGCCGGCGGCGTGCTCGTGTCCCGCGAGCTGGAGGCCGGCGAGACGCTGCGCATCGACACCGGCTGCGTGGTCGCGTTCCAACCCACCGTTGGCTACGACATCCAGCTGCAAAAGGGCGTCAAGAGCATCCTGTTCGGCGGCGAAGGCTTGTTCCTCGCCACGCTCACCGGTCCCGGTAAGGTGTGGATGCAGTCCCTCCCGTTCTCGCGTCTCGCCAGCCGCGTGTGGAGCGCCGCACCGCAAGCGGGTGGCAACAGCGTCGGCGAAGGCAGCCTCGCCGGCGGACTCGGCAACCTGATCATGGGCGGCAACCGCTAAGCGGCAGCCCTAGCCGCCGCCGAGCCCTACCTGTGCAGCCTAGTTGCTGCCCAGGTTGGGCTCCCAAACGGTCTCATCGGCGCCGAGCAGCGCGTTGACCCACCGACTCCAGACGAAGAACGCGTCGCTGAGTCGGTTCAGGTACACGAGCGTGGCCGAATCGACGGACTCGGTCTCCGCGAGGCCACACACCTGACGCTCGACGCGACGCGACACGGTGCGGCACACGTGCAGGTCGGTGTTCAAGCGCACGGGACCGGGCAGCACGAACGAGCGCAGCGGCTCCAGGTGCGCGTTGCACCGGTCCATCTCCGCCTCGAGCCACTCAGCATCCTCATCGCGCACGCGCGGCTGCTTGGGATGCACGTCCTCCGGCAGGGTCGCAAGGATGGATCCCAGGTTGAACAGTTGATGCTGCACCTTGCGGAGCGTCTGCAGCAGGCGCTCAAGCTCGGCTGCGCTATCCACGCCCTCCAGGGGTGACGACACCGCGGCGCCGCTGGCCAGGCACTCACGGACGCTCACAGCGGCGCTACCGACGAACGAGTTCAGCTCGTCCACCTCGCCATACGAGGCGATCCGGTCCGAGCTCTTGGGCACCTTCTGCCCGCCGACCAACGCGGTACGGCCGCGGTCGCCCGTGCCCGTGTACACGCGGTTGATCGCGACGCGCTTCGGCGCATCAAACGGCGCGTCGGCCATTATACGTCCTCGCGGCAGAGCACGAAGTACGCGCCCATCGCCTTCTCTTTCTTGAACGCCGCGCCGATCGACACGTGCTCGCTCACCTTTCGCATGAAGTCGCGCGTCTTGTTGTACACGAACATCTGCAGGCCCTTGGAGTTGGGGACGACGGTCGGCCAACCCTCTACAACGGCGGTCTCGGGCACCTGGAAGTAGTCGACCACGACCGGGCCGCGGGCTTCCCACTCCGTATTTCCGGCCGTCGGGATCGCGACAAAGTAGCCAGGCCCGATGAGCCCCTTCGTGGACGCCTCGTTGTAGCCGTACAGCTGGTTGTTGCGGTCGGCCGGCAGGCAGAAGCGCTTCTGGAACAGCGTGAACGCCGGGAGCGTGTTCCGACCGTGGTGGATGACCTCCGTGAGCGGCGCGGTGCCGGGCTTCACAAAGTGATCCAACGTGATCGCCGGCGCGGACGCCGCCTTCTCGTACATGGCGACCTGATCCTTCTTATCGCAATCCATCGTCTCGGCCATGCGGTCGGCGTGGCTCAGGGCATCCAAGTATGCGGCGACATCCGCGATGGTCTTGGTGTCGTCGTGGAGAAGGTCTTTGAGCGCCATGGGGATCCCTAGGGTGAGGCCGACGTGAACGCCGAGGCCGGAAACGATTGCGAAGTGTGGCCGTATTAGTCTAGCCAATGGGCAGACGGAAGCACCGTTCTCCGGCCAACGATCTCAAGTGGTGAATTCCCACTTGCAACCGGAGAATCTCAGGTCTATGTTCCGCGCCCTTCAACGGACAACGCACGAATTATGGCAACTAAACGCCCAGCAAAGCTCGCAATTGGTAAGAAGAAAGCCGAAGTTCGGATGTGCCCCGTTACGGGCAAGCCGATGACGGCCACCAAAGTATTCCGTGCCGGCAGCGGCACGAGCATGCGTTGGGTCGTCGTGGACGACTTCGACGGAACGGATACTTCGGTTGAGCGGATGCTTCCCGTCCGCTAAATCGCGGACCGGAACCTATCGCGACATCTCCGCACCGTAATTTCCGCGCCGTGAAAACGGTCGCGGATTTTGGCGATTTTGCGTGCACTCAGCGTGCGAGCTGCCGCTCGCGGCGACTACCAACCACGGCAACCGCCCGGTTTGCGCCACATAACCGCCCGGTTTGCGCCACGTAACCGCCCGGTTTGCGCCACGTAACCGCCCGGTTTGCGCCACGGCAACCGCCCGGTTTGCGCCACGGCAACCGCCCGGTTTGCGCCAC
>CBDUJZ010000191.1:0-9130 GCA_965367675.1 uncultured Myxococcales bacterium
CTTGCCGGACTCGGTCTTGCCGGACTCGGTCTTGCCGGACTCGGTCTTGCCGGACTCGGACTTGCCGGACGCGGACTTGCCGGACTCGGTCTTGCCGGACTCGGTCTTGCCGGACTCGGTCTTCTCACCGTCCTTGACGGCGATCTCCGGGCTGACCTGGACCTTCGAAGAGGTCGACGCCGACTCCTTTCCTTTGCGCTTCTTGCTGCGTCGCTTGCGCTTGGATTTGGTCTCGCTGGTGCCGGACACACGCTGCGTCGCGCCGGAGGCGTCGCCCACTTCGGTGTTTCCGGTGGGCTTGTCGCTGCTCGACTTCGCGTCCTCTGCGACGGCCGCTTTCACGTCCTTCGCGGACATCAGCAACGTGCCGGTCTCGGCGGTCGCGTCGTCTTCCTTTTTCGCGACGTCGGACTTGTCGTCCTTCTTCGCGTCGTCGTCTTTCTTTGCGTCGTCTTCCTTCTTCGCGTCGTCAGGCTTGTCTTCCTTCTTCGCGTCGCCAGGCTTGTCTTCGTTCTTCGCGTCGCCAGGCTTGTCTTCGTTCTTCGCGTCGTCGGCCGTCGCTGCAACCGCCGCTTTGACCGCGTCGGCGCTCATCAGCAGGGTGCCGTCGGACGTCTTGTCGTCTTCCTTCTTCGCGTCGTCGGACGTGTCGTCCTTCTTCGCGTCGTCGGACGTGTCGTCCTTCTTCGCGTCATCGGACTTCGCGTCGTCGGCGTCTGCCTTCTTTGCAGCGTCGTCGGCGTCTGCCTTTGCGACCGCGTCTGCGACCGTCGCGGCGGACATGAGCAGCGTACCGCCTTCGGCCGTATCGTCGTCCTTCGCGCCCGTATCGGCGGCCGCTTCCTCGGCGTTCGCTTCCTCGGCGGTCTCTTCTTCCGCAGGGCCCTCGCCCGGGCGGTGTGGAGGCGGCGCGGGAACGCCGAACGCTTCGGCGACATCAACGACTTCGATGTCGGTGTCCGAGAGGCGGAGCGCGTCGATAATCGCTGAGCCAGGCTCGGGAATCGACTCGCCCACGAGCACGCCCACGGGGGCGATGCCCATCGGAGACGCGCCGCGCTCGGCGTCTTCCTCGAACGCATCGCGCAGGTTGTTGATCGCGCGGCGGAACGCGTGCGCGGTCTGGAACCGTTCGCCCGGATCCTTGCTCAGCGCCGTCGTGATGATCGTCTCAGCGTCCTTGCTGATCTTCAGCCCGGGCTTCGCGTAGCGCGGAGGCAGGGGCTTCTCGTAGATCTGCCGCTTGAGCGTCGCCGTCACCGAGCGCGCCAAGAACGGGGTCTTGCCCGTCAGCATCTGATAGAAAATCAGCCCGACCACATACACGTCGGAACGCATGTCCGGCGCGGCTCCCTGAGCCTGCTCGGGCGAGAAGTACTGCGGAAGACCGAGGAACCGATCCGGGTCGTTCCGGCTCGTCTTGATCGGGTCTTCGACGCTGTACAGGTAGTGCTGGAACGGATCCGTCACGACCACGCCGCCTGCGGCTACGCCGTCGAGCAACATGATCTTGCGCGGGCTCAGCCCGCCGTGGCACTCACTGGCGCTATGCAGCTCGTCCAGCGCGTCCAAAATACCGCACGCCACCGCCGCGGCGTCAGCCACGTCCAGCGTTCCGCGTTCGGCAAGCAGGTCGTCCAGAGTACGGCCGGCGACCCATCGGCTCGCCATCCATCCGGATCCCTCTGCGGCAGTAAACGCCGCAACAGGGGGAGTTCGGGCAGGCTGGATGTCCCGCAGGCGCACCAACGCGTCACGGTAAGCCGTACGACTACCGTCCGAGGCCATTGTCCACCCGTCGAAGATTTTGACTGCCGCCTTACGGCCCGTCGATTTCTCCTCCGCGCGGAACACCTCGCCCAACTCGTCGCGGCCCACAGACTCGCGAAGCTCAAAGCGGGATTTCGGATCCATTCACATTTGTCTTCATAGGGGGCGCCTTGACTACACGCCAAGGGCCGCGCGGTCTTAACACACGCTAGAAAACGTTGGCAACGACCGTTCTCGACTGGACCGAGAACATCCGATCCGCTATCGCCCAGCGCGCCCGATTCAGGCTCCCCCGCAACGCAGCAGACCACCCATGTCCGAAGACCCCACACAGCCCACAAACGCCGATTCGCCGGACGTGGCAGAACTTGAGCGCGCCGTCGCTGGACTCTCCAAGGGCGCTATCGTGCAGCAGGCCAGCCCCGACCGCTCCGGCAAGCAGCGCAGCCACCTGCGCGGCCTCGGGCACCACCGTAAAGTCACCTGCAACGTCGGCAACCAGGGACTGACCCCCGCGCTCACAGAAGCCATCACCGCGCTGCTCGAACAACACGAGCTCATCAAAGTGAAGGTCCTCGAAGGTGCCCCATGCACGCTCGGCGCGACCGCCCTGTGGATTCACAAAACCACCAACGCGGATGTCGTCCAGCTCCTCGGACGCACCTTGCTCGCCTATCGGCCACGCAAGAAAGATCCCGTCATCAAGCTCCCGTGAGCGTCGCGATCGAAATGGAGGCCGAGTGGCCGCGGCCCGACCGCGTCGACCAAGCGGCGGATGTTCTGCGAAGAGGGGGCCTGCTCGCCATGCCCACCGACACCACGTGGATCGTCGCGTGTGACGCGCTCGACCGCGCAGCGACCACCCGCCTCCGCGCCCTCCGCGCGAAGATGACGGGCGAGAACGATGCCAAGAAGGCGCTCACCAAGCCCATGAGCCTGATGAGCGTCGATCTCACCACGATCGGCACCTTCGTTCTGCTCGACCAACCTCAGTTTCGACTCCTGCGCCGCCTCCTCCCAGGCGCGTACACGTTCATCCTGCCCGCCTCTCGGCAGGTCCCGCGGCAGCTGCAGTCCAAGCGACGCGCCGTCGGCATCCGAACGCCCGACCATCCCGTGGCGGCGGCCATCCTCGAGAGCTTTGGCAGCCCCGTGCTCGTCGCCACGTGCCGCACACCCGACGGGCACCTGCTAGGCGCCTCCGTCGAGGTCGAGGACGAGATCGGACGCTGGGTCGATGCCTTCATTGAGACGCAAGCCATCGTGCCCCAGCTCTCCACCGTCTTGGAGTGGACAGGCCCGCAACCCGTGCTCGTGCGCGCGGGTAAAGGACCGATCCAGCCGGAGTGGGAAACGTAATGATCGCGTTGACGAGCCGTCACCCAAACGCTACCGTCCGCCGCTGTTCGCGCTGTAAGCTTGCTTACGCCCCTCTAAGTGCCCGATTTTCTGCATAAATCTCACTCAGGGAAGCTGGCTGCTAACTGGCACGGACTTCGCATGTATTCTGCCTAGATGCGGGTTTGTCCTGAACCCCACTCGGTCCGACGACGGCCCCCAGCATGACCAACAACCTTTCGCCGATCGTATTTATTCTCGCACTCGCGCTACCGGCTCACGCCAACGCGAGCGGCGCATCAGAAGTAGATGCGAGCAACATCGGCGAGGCACTCGTCGCGCAAGCCGAAGCCTCGGTACCCGCCGACCCGCTGGAGCCCGCTGGCTCCTCGGAGACGGAGACCGACGCCGCGCTCGCCATCGCCACAACCGATGACGACGAGGACGAGAAAGACAAGTACGAACTCCCGTTCGGCGTGTCCGTCTCGACCGGGCTCATCACCAGCGTGGGCAACCTGCGACCCGGCCTGTCGGCCAACGAGCAGGACAACTCACTGCTCAATACGTGGGGATTCGGCGTCGACCACGAGTTCGTCGACGGCTTCCGAGGCTCCATCAACTGGGGCTTCTACAAGTACCTCACCCGCGCCGGTGGTCTGAACCTGCAGCGGGAAGCGCGCATCAACGACATCTCCGTCGGGCTCAACTACGGGCCCGTCTACGTGATCCCGCGTGCCGACATCCGCATCAGCGCGAGCCTGAGCGGTACCGTGCCGATCTCGCGCATGAGCCGCACCTCCTCGCTGCGCACCGCGATCTCCCCCGGACTCTCGTTCCGACGCTCGTTCGGCAACCTGTCGCTCGGCTACCGGCTCGGCGCGACCAAGCGCTTCCACCAGTTCACGTCGCCTGTCATCGACGCCACCACCGTAGATGCCCTCCGGCGCAACGGCGGCGCCGAAGACATCTCGGCCAACGAGGTCGCGCTCGCCGGCGTCAACACCGAGTGGACCTGGAGCAACGGGCTCTCCGCTTCCTACGAGTGGTTCGACGGCTTCTCCACCTCGCTGGCGTGGGGCTACTCGCGCTCGTGGGGCTACAACGTCACCGAATGCGACGAGCTCTCGTCCGAGAACGCCCGCTGCAACGGCCGCATCGCCCGCGATAGCATGACGGGCTCCTTCTCGGCGTCCTACGCGTTCCTCGACAACTATAACGTCTCCCTCGGAGTCGCGACGGGGCAGCGCCCCAAGACCGACGACAATCGGCGAATCAACTTTCCGTTCTGGGACACCCAGACCCCGGGATTGCTTCGCACCCAGCTCAGCCTCGATTTCTCGGCGAGCTTCTAAATGACACTCCACGCACGACCCCACCCCAAGCACGAGGCCACCATGACCCTTCGGCGAATTCTCACAACCGCTGCTACCCTTGGCGTAGCAGCCCTCGCCGGCGCATGTGCGCAACAGGTCGGGGACATTGATCGCACGAGCGATAACGCGCTCGAAAAGTCGATGTTCGACGGCCAGTGGTACATGGTGCAAACCGTCGTCGATACCAACGCGACGGCTGTCTACACGTTCGCTGGCCTCCAAGGCCCGCTTGAGCGCGTGGCGTTCGACTTCGATGCCGGCCAGATGATGGCGCGCCGCGTGCACGAGAACGTGCCCGGGCTCGACACCGCCGACACCAACCTCATCAACCCCCTGGAGTTCGAAGGCTCCATCGTCGCCGCTTGGCCGACGCAGTACTTCGACATCCAGCGCTCCTACAACCCGGCGACGGGAGAGGAGTCCAACGTCATCTCCGAGAACGGTAGCGACCGTCGGTGGTACGAGCAGGACTACGTCCGCGTCAGCTGGGGAAACAACGCGATCATCACCAACGCGAACGCTGAGTTCTCCGGTGGTATCGAAAGCACGAGCATGATCGTCCTCTCCCCCGAGGAGAGCGACGAGTCCCTGTTCACCGACGTCAACGAAGACGGCGATATCTACTACTTCGACTACCTCACCACCTACATCGCGCAGGCGGACTGGTGGAACTGCGTCGAGCACGTCGGCTTCCCGAACTGGGGCTCTGACTGCGGTACCGAAGAGATCGTCGTGCGGACCTCGTTCCTGCGCGTCGAAGACGACACGGTCAACGCGCACGTCCCCCGTCGCTACGACGACTGGGACATGAACCTGTTCGGGTTCTTCCGCACCAACCGCTGCTACTTCGACGACCGCTACGAGTGCACCGACTACTCGCGCATCCAGGTCGCGAACGTGTACGACATCTGGGACAACGACCGCACCGCCGACGGCGTGGCGCGCCCGTACCACGAGCGTACGCCCAAGCCGATCGCCTACTACATCTCGTACGAGTACCCGATCGACCTCATCGACGAGACCTACGAGATCACCGAGCAGTACAGCTTCGGCTTCCGGCGCGCCGTCGCGGCGGCCCAGGGCAAGAGCATCGAGGAGATCCCGCGTATGTTCTACGCGTGCCTCAACCCCGGTAGCACCGACCCGACCGTGCCGCAGGAGTACCTCGACGCGACCTTCAACCCCGAAGACCGCGCGCTGCTCGTCGAGGCGTTCGCCGCCTCCGCCGAGGCCTACGAGTTGGGCATCTGTGAGCGTCCCGGAACGCGTAAGAACCAGGGCGACATCCGCTACAGCTTCTTCAACTGGCGCACCGACCCGGCCGCTCCTTGGTACGGCTACGGCCCCTCGGCTGCCGACCCGCTCAGCGGCGAGGTCATCCACGCTGCCGCGAACTTCAACGGTGGACACCTCAACCGCTCCGCCGAGAAGATCCTCAACTACGTGCGCATCATCGAGGGCGACCTGACCCCCGAAGAGTACGGCTACGGCGTGCCCGTGCAGGACTACTTCCAGAGCCTCCGTGAGGAAGCCGACTACGACCTGTACTACGGTCTCGACACCCTCCCGGGCGCCGACGACAAGGACTTCGAGATTGCGGACCTCACGCAGCTCAACGTCAGCAACATGCTGCAGCTCGGCCACGAGGCTCAGCAGCTCGACGAGCTCCGCCTTGAGGTCATGAACCGTCCCCACGTGCGTGACACCCTCGCGCGCCCGACGTCCGACTTCCTCGTGCGCAACGGCCGTCAGACGGACCCGCTCTCGCGCCTGGTCGACAGCCCGCTTGAGCAGGTGCTCATGACGCCCGAGTTCATCGAGCACATGTCGCTCGGTAACGCCGAGACCGCCGAAGACGTCGACGAAGACTGGATGGAGTGGGTCTCGCCCATTCGCGTCGCGCGTGCCGCGACCGTCGAGCGTCGCATGGATCGCCTTCGCGACAGCTGGATGGAGAGCAACCTCCTGATGGCGCCCGACTTCGACCGTCAGATCGTCGGCTTCGCCGAGGACATGTACCGCTACAAGGCGCAGCTTGAGACGGACTTCCCCGAGCTCTCCGCTGAGGAGATCGAGTACCAGCTCTGGCTCGAGATTCGCGGCCGCATCTACACCGGTATCCAGGCGCACGAGATTGGCCACACGGTCGGTTTCCGTCACAACTTCGCCGGTACGGCCGACGCGTTGAACTACTTCCCGCAGTACTGGTCCTTGCGTCAGCAGACGTTCCAAGACGACTGCGACGGCGACGGAGCCCCGACGTTCAGCCCCACCGGCTTGGCCATGGGCGTTCTCGCACCGGAGCCCTGCACCGGTTCGCTGTCCGCCGCCGAGTCGGCTGAGCAGTCCCGCCTCATCCAGGCGCGCCTGAGCACGGGTGTCCTCGAAGACGGTACCGAGCTCGGCTCGATCAACCACTACGAGTACTCCACGGTCATGGACTACCACGGAGAGTTCAACGGTCGCCAAGGCGGCCTGGGTCTCTACGACTACGCCGCGATCGCCTACGGCTACACGGAGATGGTGGAGCGCTTCACCGAGGCTCCGCACCGCTTGCTCGTGAACGCCGAGGCCGACCCGGTCACCCGCTCCTGGAGCAACACCACCGTGTCGCGTCACCCGTCCGAGCGCGTTGTCGACATGGCGGACGTGGACGACTGGGTCCGTCAGTTCGAAGGTGGAGACACCCCGGCCGACGGCGAAGACGACGGCGACTGGACCTACTGGCACTACTCCGTGCTTCCGATGATGTTCTGGGACGAGTCCGCGCCGGTGAACGCCGACGCGTACCCTGCGGACCACTTCCAGTTCGACGGCATCAACGGCATGGCGAGCATGTACGACCGCTCGCTGGTCTCCGCGTCCGACTGCATGGGCGCCGACTGCACCGCTTGCCGCGTAAGCGCCGACTGTGCCGGCGGAGAGGTTTGCTACCGCAACCCGCTCGACCCGCGCCAAATGGAAGGCCTGTCCTCGGGCTACTGCACCTCGGATGCGGTGGGCGTGAACCTGCTCGACGAGACCGACGTCCGCGTCCCGTACCGCTTCTGCTCCGACCACCGTCGTGGCTCGAGCGAGCTGTGTAACATCTTCGACAGCGGCGCCGACGAGCTCGAAGTCACCACGCGCATCATCGCGGACTACGAGAACTACTACGCGATCAGCGCGTTCCGTCGCGGTCGTCCGACCTTCGGCCTGTCGCTCGGTTCGTACGTGAACGGCCTCATCAGCTACACGTTCGACGCGGTCATCAACCAGTACCAGTTCTGGCTCCTCAACGCCTCGGACCGCGGTGTGCCGTGGTACGGCGCGGAGCGTGGTGGTCAGGCCTCGTACGACGCCATGATCATGGCGGTGAACTTCGTCTCCAGCGTCTGGTCGACCCCGACCGTTGGTACCTACGCGCCCGACGTCTACGACGAAGGCCGCATCGTGAACGTCAGCGATGAGACCGGATACCGCTACCCGAACTACGACCCCCGCTTCGGTGGTGTCGCGGATAGCGAGTACGTGGACCTCGGCGTCGCCGACGGCGCGCGCTACGGCTACAGCCAGTTCGCCCGCCGCCGCGAAGACGACCAGGCCGGCTTCTACTTCTTCCTCCAGTACGAGGTCCTCTCGCACTTCTGGGCGAAGTACGCCGCGCTCATCTCCTTCACGGACGGCAACGTCGACGTCATCGGCTCCGACTCGAGCTCCGACTCGACCGCGTACTACATCCCGATCTACCTCATCTTCCCCGAGGAGACCGGCAACATGATGGGCGCCATCATCTCCGAGGACTTCGGCAACTTCGGTCGCTGTGTCACCGAGGACACCGAGGGCAACACCGTCGTAGAGAACATCGACCTCGTCCGTACCCGCGGCTACGAGTGCCCCGGCCGCGTGTTGAACCCGTACACCGAGCAGTACGGCAACCGCGACTACAACATGAAGCTGTACGCCACGATCTTCTCGGCGGCGAACTTCGCGACCACCTACGACTACAGCTGGCTGGACCACTCGTCCGTCTACGTCTGGGGCCGTGGTGAGCAGCCCGACTTCATCAACAACGACAGCGAGTTCGCGTGGCTGACCTACACCGACGCCCGCGGCACCACCTTCGCCGCCCGCTACGTGGAGCAAGTGCGTAACCCGCTCTACGACCCCACGAACCCGGCCTCGGAAGAGTTCACCTACCCCGAGCCCGACGCCGGCGCCGAAGGCCCGAACGTTGGTTACCGCATGGTGCAGCGCGCCATCGATCTCCAGGTCGAGTACGACACGCTCTTGGTCGAAGAGGCCGCCAGCGCCGTGCCGCTCCGTCGCACCTCGCAAGAGGTCTACAACGAGCTTGAGAGCCACCTCGAGATCACGCGTCTCCTCGTCGAGACCAACAAGTACTTCCAGTTCTAGGAAGTCCTCGTTCGATTACGAGAACGGTCGCGCCTCCGGGCGCGGCCGTTCTGCGTTTTTGTCCCCCACAATCCCGAGCCCAATCGCACCCATCGCCCCCACGGACCCCATCCTGAGCCACCCCCACGGACCCCATCCTGAGCCACCCCCACGGACCCCATCCTGAGCCCGTCGAAGGACAGGTTAAATCCCACCCACGAACTCCTCCCAACGCCCCCATCGCCCCCATCCTGAGCCCGTCGAAGGACAGGCTA
>CBDUJZ010000192.1:0-9056 GCA_965367675.1 uncultured Myxococcales bacterium
GGCGGCGGCGTGAACGACGGCGACGAAGACGCGAACCAGAACGGCGCGATCGACGACGGCGAGGGCGACCCGAACGACCCGTCGGACGACGCGTTCTCGCTGGACGCGGACGACGATGGCCTGACGGATGGGCGCGAGCGCGAGCTCGGTACCGACCCGCAGAACCCTGACACGGACGACGACGGCCTGATGGACGGCGAGGAAGTCGACGGTGGAACGGAGCCGCTGGACGCGGACACGGACGACGATGGTCTGCTCGACGGCGCGGAGCCGGATCCGTTCGGTGACTCGGACGGCGACGGATTGCCCGACGCACGTGACCCGGACGCGGATGGCGACGGCATCCTGGACGGTACCGAAGGCGGCATCACGGAGGACATGCGTCACCCGGACACCGACCTGACGGCCGGCGTGTTCACGCCTGACGCGGACCCGAGCACGACGACGGATCCGGGCCTGGCCGACACCGACGCTGGTGGCGTCCCCGATGGTTTCGAGGACTTCAACCTGAACGGCGCGGTCGATGCTGGCGAGACGGACCCGAACAACCCGGCCGACGATGTCGACGCGATCGACAGCGATGGCGATGGCTTGCCGGACGGCCTGGAAGCCTTCTTGGGCTCGGACCCGATGGACCGCGACACCGACGATGACGGCGTGTTGGACGGCGATGAGCCGGACTTCGCGGTGGACACCGACGGCGACGGCGCGATCAACGTGCTCGACCCGGACAGCGACGGTGACGCGGTGCTCGATGGCACCGAGAGCGGTGTGGTCGAGGCGGACCGCGACCCGGACACCGACCTCGCGGCCGGTAACTTCGTGCCCGATGCGGACCCCATCTCGACGACGAGCCCGGTGAACCCGGACACGGACGCCGGCGGGCTGAGCGACGGCGCTGAGGACACCAACGGTGACGGCGCGGTGGACGAGGGCGAGACGGACCCGAACGACCCGAGCGATGACGAAGAGAACCTCGATTCGGACAACGATGGTCTGACGGACGCGCTCGAGGAGCGTATCGGAACCGACCCGCTCAACCCGGACACCGACGGTGACGGCCTCTCGGACGGTGTGGAATACCGCCGCTCCGTGGACCCGCTGGATGCCGACACCGACGACGACGGCGTGTTGGATGGCGACGAGCCCATGGTGTTCGCCGACTCTGACAACGACGGCCTGCCGAACGTGTTGGACGCCGACAGCGACAACGACGGCCTGTTCGACGGTACTGAGATGGGCGTTACGGAGCCGCACCCGGACACGGATACGGCCGCGGGCAGCTTCATCCCCGACAGCGACCCGAGCACGCAGACCAATCCGCTGGATGCGGACACGGACGGTGGAACGGCGCTCGACGGCAACGAGGACCCGAACCTGAACGGCGCGGTGGACGACGGCGAGACGGACCCGAACGACCCGAGTGATGACCTTCCGGCGCTCACCGATACGGACAACGACGGCTTGGCCGACATGCTGGAGACGGCCATCGGATCGGACCCGTTCGACCCGGACTCGGACGACGACGGCGTGTTGGACGGCGATGAGCCGAACTTCGCGGACGACACCGACAGCGACGGCGTGATCAACGTGCTCGACCCGGACTCCGACGATGACGGAATCCTCGACGGCACTGAGATGGGCGTCGTGGCGGCGGACTTGGGAGAGGGCACGGACACGGATGCCGGCAACTTCTTCCCGGACTCGGATCCGACGACGACGACCTCGCCTGTGAATCCGGACACCGACTTTGGCGGCGTCTCTGACGGCCTCGAGGACACCGACCACAACGGTGCGATCGATGCTGGCGAGACCGACCCGAACGACCCGTCGGACGACCCGGCCGAACTGCGTGACGACGACCGTGATGGTCTGACGAACGGTCAGGAAGAGGAGGCTGGAACCGATCCGCTGGACCCGGACACCGACGACGATGGCATCTTGGACGGCGTGGAAGTGTTGGGACAGAACCCGACCAACCCGCTGGACGCCGATACCGATGACGACGGTCTGTGCGACGGCCCCGGAACCGTGTCCGACGTGTGCGTGTCCGGTGAAGACCTGGACGCGGATGGCCGCCTCGATGACGACGAGACCGACCCGAACATGCGCGACACCGACAACGGCGGCGTGGATGACGGCACGGAAGTGCTCGAGGACGGCACCGACCCGTTGGACCCGGACGACGACCTCATCCGTGCAGACGACCCGGACGGTGACGGCCTCACCAACGACGAAGAGGAAGCGCTCGGCACCGACCCGAACGACCCGGACACCGACAACGACGGCGTGCAGGACGGCGTGGAGGTGAACGGCGACAACCCGACCAATCCGCTGGACCCGGACACCGACGATGACGGCCTGTGCGATGGCCCCGAATCGGTGATCGCCCAGTGCCTCGGCGGCGAAGACATGAACGCCAACGGTCACGTGGACCGCGGCGAGTCGGACCCGAACAACGTGGACACCGATGGCGACCGTCTCGAGGACGGCGACGAGGTGTTGGTGTACGAGACCAACCCGACCAACCGCGACACCGACAACGGCGGCGTGGATGACGGCACCGAGGTGCTCGACGACGAGACGGACCCGCTGGACCCGAGCGACGACATTCGTCGCGACGACCCGGACAACGACGGCCTCACGACGGCGGAAGAGGAAGCGCTGGGCACCGACCCGTTCGACCCCGACAGCGACGACGACGGCTTGCTCGACGGCGAAGAGGTTGCGCTGGGTACGAACCCGCTCAACCCCGACACCGACGCCGGCGGCGCGCTGGACGGCGCGGAAGTGGCGCGCGGCACCGACCCGCTGGACCCGAGCGATGACGAGCTCACGCTGCGTCCGTTGCGCGTCTCCGGTAGCGGCTTCGGCGTTGGCTGCTCGGCCGCACAAGGCCGCGGCTCCGCAGGCTGGCTGGCCGGACTGCTGCTCGGCCTCGCGGTGCTCCGCCGCCGACGCTAGGCGCTACGCCCTTAATGAGACGCCCCCGGCAGTTCGCTACCGGGGGCGTCTTCGTTTTTGCTCACGCGGTCCACGCCACAGAATCATCCCGAGCCTGTCGAGGGCCAAGTTTCAATCCGCTCTCCCCACCGGTTCTCTCGACGAGAAGAAACTCGCTCAACGTGGCGAGGAGCCTCGGCTACGCCGGGTGGCGGCCCAGGGCTTCGCACAGGTCTGCGATGCTTGCAGTGGCCACGACGTCGTGCGCTCGGACGATGCGCGCGCCCTTGGTGACGAGCAGCAGCGCGAGCGCGGCGCTGGCGGCGTCGAGTGTGGCCATGGCGGCGCCAGCCTCGGTTCCAGCCTCGGTTCCAGCCTCGGTTCCAGCCTCGGTTCCTGATTCGGTGCCTGCGGTGGTGGCGAGCGGGGTGGGGCGCAGGGTTTGGCGGATCATGCGCTTTCGGCTCACACCGACCAGGACGGGGGCGCCGAGGCTGACGATTCGCTCCAGTCCGTTGGCGAGCTCGAAGTTCTGGGCGGCGTCTTTGCCGAAGCCGAAGCCGGGGTCGAGTGCGATGCGGCGAGCGTCGATGCCGGCGTCGACGGCGGCGTGCAGGCGGGCTTCCAGGTGGGCGCGCACGGTGTCGACGATGCTGTCGTAGGCGACCGCGCGGTGCGTTTGGTCGGGCGCGACGGGGGTGTGCATGAGCACGACGCCGACACCGAGTGCCGCGCAGGTGCTGAACATGTCGGTGTCGAAGACGCCGGCGGTGACGTCGTTAACGATGTCGGCGCCAGCGGCTACGGCGGCGCGGGCGACGCTCGCTTTGCAGGTGTCGACCGAGATGACGACGTCGGATTGCTGCCGCAGTCGCTCGATGACGGGGACGACGCGTCGGACTTCTTCCTCCGCGCTCACTGGCAGTGCGCCGGGGCGCGTGCTCTCGCCACCAACGTCGATGATGTCGGCGCCGAGCGCGACGAGGCGCAACGCCTCAGCGACGGCCTGCTCGACGGTGTTGAACCGCCCGCCGTCGCTGAACGAGTCAGGTGTGACGTTCAGGACGGCCATGACGGCCGGGCGTTGGCCGAGGTCGAGCGCGCCCCTGCGGTGAACGAGGGGCGCGTGGGCTCGGGCGGAGGTCACAGGCTGGCGACTAGGAGTCGGAGCCGGACGAAGCGGTCGCGGGCTTGAGGACCGCGTTGGAGATCGCGGCGCGCTCGGGCAGGTCCTTGGACACGAATCCGGTGCGCGGCACGCGGCGCTGCTTGGCCTGCTGCTCGGCCTTCGTGCGGGCGCTGCGCAGGGCGTCCATATCGCCTTGCATGACCTGCTCGATTTCGACGGCGTCGAGCGCCTCGAACTCCAGCAGGGCCTCGGCGAGGTCCGCGAGTTTGTCCATGTGGTCGGCCAGCATTTGCTTGGCTTCTTCGTAGCGCGAGTTGACCAGCTGGTGCATCTCGGCGTCGATTTCCTGCGCGGTCTTCTCGGAGTAGGAACGGGAGGAGCGGTTGTAGTCGCGCCCGAGGAAGACCTCTTCGTTCTCACCGCCGAGGTTGAGCGGTCCGAGCTTGCTCATGCCCCACTCGCACACCATCTTGCGTGCGATGTCGGTGGCCTGCTGGATGTCGGAGCCGGCGCCCGAGGTGATCTGGTTGAAGACCAGCTCTTCGGCGGCGCGGCCGCCCATGGCGATGAGGATACGGTTGAGCGCCCAGTCCTTGGTGGCGTTGAGCCGGTCCTCGACGGGGAGCTGCTGCGTGACGCCGAGGGCGCGTCCACGCGGAATGATGGTGACCTTGTGGAGCGGGTCCACATCGCGGCCCTTGGGCAGCAGCGCCGCGACGAGGGCGTGGCCCGCTTCGTGGTACGCGGTGATGCGGCGGTCGTGGTCGCTGATGATGGCGGACCGTCGTTCGGCGCCCATGAGGACCTTGTCCTTGGCCTCGTCGAAGTCTTCCATCTCGAGCGCATTCTTGTTGCGTCGAGCGGCGAGCAGCGCGGCCTCGTTGACGAGGTTTTCGAGGTCAGCACCGGAGAAGCCGGGCGTGCTCTTCGCGACGACGGCCAGGTCGACATCGTCGGCCTTGGGCGTCTTGCGGGTGTGTACGTTGAGGATGCCCTCGCGGCCGGCCACGTCGGGGCGCGGCACGACGACACGGCGGTCGAAACGGCCGGGACGGAGCAGGGCGGGGTCGAGTACATCGGGGCGGTTGGTGGCCGCGATGAGGATGACGCCTTCGTTGGACTCGAAGCCGTCCATCTCGACGAGCAGCTGGTTGAGGGTCTGCTCACGCTCGTCGTGACCGCCGCCCATGCCGGCGCCGCGATGGCGACCGACGGCGTCGATCTCGTCGATGAAGATGATGCAGGGCGCCTGCTTCTTGGCTTGCTCAAACAGGTCGCGGACGCGGCTGGCGCCAACGCCGACGAACATCTCGACAAAGTCGGAGCCCGAGATCGAGAAGAACGGGACGCCGGCTTCACCCGCGACACCGCGGGCGAGCAGCGTCTTGCCGGTACCGGGAGGGCCCATGAGCAAGACGCCCTTGGGGATGCGTCCGCCGAGCCGGGTGAACTTCTTGGGGTCGCGGAGGAACTCGATGATCTCCTCGAGCTCTTCCTTGGCTTCTTCGACGCCGGAGATGTCGGCGAAGGTGACTTTGTTCTGGGCTTCGTTGAGCAGGCGCGCTTTGGACTTGCCGAAGCTCATCGCCTTGCCGCCGCCGGCCTGAAGCTGGCGCATGAAGAAGAAGAAGATCAGGACGACGAGCACGAGCGGGAGCACGATGCTGAGCATGGGCTGCAGCAGGCTTTGCTCCTCTCGCTTGAACTGGAACTCGACGCCGCGGGCGGTCATCATGTCCTGCAGGTCGTCCGACACGCGGCCGACGGTCTCGAACGCGGCTTGGCTGTTTTCGCCCACGGCGGCAGCGCCGGCCTCGGTGAAGTTGCCCTCGATCTGGCCGTTGCCGTGGATCGTCACTTCTTCGACGTGTCCTTCCGCGACGGCGTTCCGGAACGCCGAGAAGGCGACCTCCTGCACATCCCCGTCATCCGACATGAAGATGTGGAGAACGACCAGGACGATCACAATCAGGACCAGCCAGAGTAGAAGTGACCTATATGTCTGCCGCATCGCGCATTCTCCTGGCCCCAATGGCCTTCGCTCGGTTCGCCGACCCGCATGGATCGCGAACCGGTTGAGCCTTAATCCTCAAGTTGCGCCGCGTCGAGCGCATTTCTGTTAAAACCGGGGCCGTGACAGGACATTCACCCAACATGCGCCACGGTGCGGCGTTCACGGACGCGCTAGAGGCTACTTGCAACGCCATTGAGGATCACGAAAGTGGCGTCGTGGTGGCCTGCAGCGGCGGGCCCGATTCGAGCGTCTTGGCCTTCGCTGCGGCGGCCTCCGGGGTGCCCGTTCGGCTGGCGTACGTGAACCATCACCTGGAGGCGGATTGTCACCGTTGGGAGGCCCGCGTCCGCGCGCTGGGGGCCCATCTGGGGCTCTCGGTGTTCGTGGCCCACGTGCCCGCTGCGCGCCTTCGTGCGGACCCGCGGGGCACGGAAGCGGCCGCACGGCAGGCGCGGTACGAGGCGCTGGCGGAGCTGAGCGCGGGGCGCCCGGTGCTCACCGGTCACACGGCCTCCGACCGGTTGGAGACGCTGTTCATTCGGTTGCTGCAAGGCGCCGGGCTTCCGGCGATCAACGGGCCGCGCGACACCGCCGATCTGTACGGCGCCAGTGTGGTTCGCCCGATGCTGCATTGGACGCGCGCGCAGGTGACCGCGGCGCTCGCGGAGTGGGGCTGGCAGGCGACGCGTGACCCATCGAACTTTGAGCCGGCGTATCTGCGCGCTCAGGTGCGTCCGTTGGCCACGGCGGTCGGTGCCCTGGCGCCCGCGTCCGTGTGGCGCCGTTCGCTCGATCAGGTGGCTGCGGACGGAGCGCTGTTAGAGGCCGTGGTCGCCGACGCCGCGGCGCACGTATCGGTGCGTCGCCGGGAGGGCACATGGCTGCTGCGTCGTTCCCTGCTCATGGCGCTGTCGCCCGCAATGCGTCAGGCGGTGCTGCATCATGCGCTGTCGGCGCTCGCGGTGCGGCCCGACGCGGCGCTCGTGGACCGGGTGTGCGCGTTGGTTCTGCACGACGGTGTGACGCGCGCGCCGGGCGTCCGGGTGGCGTCGTGGGGCGATATCATCCGGCTTGAGGCCGGCGCGGATACGCGCGCTGCGCTGCCCCCGCTGGAGTTCCCGACGCACACGCTCAAAGTGGGGCGTGTGGGCGCTGCGCTGGGTGCGCTAGAGGTGGCGCCGTGGCTGGGGGATGCGTCGGCGCTCAAGGCGTACGACCGCAATGCGGCGGTGATCGATCTGGACCAGACGCGGGGGCCGCTCGTGCTGCGCCGGGGCGCGGAGGACGAGGTCATGCACGCCGTCGGTAAGGCGGGGCCTCGGTCGCTGGCGGCGTTGGCCAAGCAGGCGGGCTGGGGTGCGGCGGCGCGGGGCCACTTGGTGGTGATCGCCGACGCGGACGGGCCGCTGTGGCTGGTCGGTGTGCGCCAGGCGGTGCGGGCGATCGCTACCGATCGGACAACGCGTGGTTGGGTGCTGCGCTGGGGGCGCTAGCGGAGTGCGTCGTCGCCGGATTCTAGCTCGACGTCCTCGTATCGTACGCGCGGGACCCAGCCGAGCGGGGACTCGTCGCGGAGCTGGTCCCACTCGTCGTGCCAAGCGTTGATGTAGGTGAACGGGATGACGAGGACGCCGCCGATGCGGTCGTTGGCGGGGAGCGAGCTGACGGCGAGGAGTTGGCCGTCGATGGCGACGATCGGGTAGCCGTTTCGGGCGGTGAACGTGGCGCGTGTGTAGAACTGGAACGGCTCGCGTGGGGAGGGGCCGAGGGTCCCGAGCAAGACGTCGGGGTTGCCGTCGCTGCGGAGGTGGGCGGCGGCGTCGTCGGTGAGCGCGGGGCAGAACAGGGTGGCGCCGTAGGGCCACGCGCGGGCGAGTGGGAGCGCGTGCGCGGGGTCGAGCGCTGCGGTCACGTTGGCGGGGATTGCGGTCGCGGCTTCGCTGTCGAGCACCAACTCGGCGAGGTCGAACATGACCGTGCCGTGGCGGACTTGGACGGGGTGCCACGCGTCAGCGATCTCGATCTCGACGGTGGTCGCTTGGGCGACGTGGGCGAAAGCGGTGATCAGGACGGGGGGCTCGTCCGCGGCGATTTCGACCAGGGTCGCGACGCCGTCGGCTTCGCTGAAGCGCGGGCGGAAGTTGCGACCGAGGTCGGTGGTCGTGCGCACGCGGAAGACGGCGGGCTCGAGCAGATCGTCGAGGTCCTCAAGCGCCTCGGCGGTGACCAGCGTGGCGCGCGGGAGTTCCTGGCGAAGTAACTCGTCGCGGGCCGCGGGCTGCGCTTGCGCGGGTGCGAGCTGGAGCCCGAGGCACGCGAGGCTGACGATGACGGAGAGGAAACGAAGCATGGGCGGAGCATAGGTTGCGCCGCGGCCGCTCGCCAGTCTGGGTGGGCGAAACCGCGCGATCCGACGTGCGGGGAGTTGACGACGGGGCCAGAATCCTCAAATACTGCGCGCTGGCCGACAGGTGTCGGCTGTGAAATCGCGCACACTTTCAAGGGAACTTCAGAAATGCCAGCTCGGCACGCGACCATGCCTGTTGCACTCGTTGTCGACGGAGATCCGTCGTCGGCGCGCCGCATCGACGAGTGGTTGCGTGGGGCGGGATGGACGGTGGTGCTGGCAGCGTCCGCGCCGGAAGCGTTGACGTACGCGACCCGTTTGAAAGAGCAGCTGACGTTGGTTGTGCTGAGTGTCGGCCCGCAGTCGGACACGCTGTATCGGTTCGGTGCGGAGATCGCGGTCGCGCACCCCGACGTGGGCATTCTGGTGCTCGGCGCGGAGGGCTCGCTGCCGGTTCGGCTCGGCTCGCAGAGCGAATCGATGAGCGCGTCCTCCTCGGGCGAGATGCTGCGTCCGGTCTCGGTCCGGTCGGCGCACTTGAGCCGCCCGTTCACGGAGGACCAGCTGTTGGCGGCGGCGCGCGGACAGATTCCGACGGGCCGCCACTTCGCGGTGCTGCAGGG
>CBDUJZ010000193.1:0-9004 GCA_965367675.1 uncultured Myxococcales bacterium
GTAAGCGAGAGCCCCGCGCACGCCGCCCGTACAGCCGTCAGCGCGCTCCCCGAGCCCATGGCCACGGCGCCCATGCTCGCGCGGCTCGGCACGTACCGCGCGCAGGTCGGTGAGTACCTGAACGACGCGATCCCGACGCGGGAGCCACAGCGCTATCTCTATGGTTTAATTCGGGAATTCGTCGAGCGTGGCGGAAAGGGCCTGCGCCCCGGCATCGCCATGGCCACCGCCGAAGCGTTCGGCGCGCCCGCGACCAACGCCATGCCCAGCGCGGCCGGCCTAGAGCTGCTGCACAACGCGTTCCTGGTCCACGATGACATCCAGGACGAGAGCGAATTCCGGCGCTCGCTGCCCACCGCGCACCGCGCCATCGGCGTACCGCTGGCCATCAACCTGGGCGACGCCATGCAGGCGCTCAGCATGCAGCTGTTCCGCCGAAACCTCGACACGCTCGGGCCCGTAAACGGCGCGCGCGTGCTGCAAGAGGTCGAGCGCATGAACCTCGAGACCCTCGAGGGCCAAGCGCTGGAGCTCGGCTGGATCCGCGACCGACGCCACGACGTCACAGCGGACGACTACCTGGAGATGGTCCTCAAAAAGACCGCTTGGTACACCTTCAGCTACCCCATGCGTTTGGGCGCGCTGGCCGCCAACCCAGCGATCGACCCAAGCCGGTTCGACCAGCTCGGATTCCTGCTGGGCGCCGCCTTCCAGATTCAAGACGACGTGCTCAACCTGGTGGCGGACGAGCGCTACGGAAAGGAGATCGGCGGCGACCTGTACGAAGGCAAGCGCACGCTCGTACTGGTCGACCTGCTCGACCACGCGTCCCCGCTGGACGCACGTTGGATCGCGGACTTCCTGAACCGCCCGCGCAAGCGTCGACTGCCCCGCGAGGTGTACCGGCTGCGCGCGCTCATCGACCAATACGGTAGCCTGGAGCGCACGCAGGCGATCGCCGAACACTTGGCGAGCGTGGCTGAGCGAGAGCTCGAGTCCGTGTTCGCAGACGCACCGAACCAGGACGCGGTGTCGTTCCTCCGCGGCCTGGCACGCTACACGATCCGCCGGGACCTGTAGCGCCGAGTCAGCGCTAAATCAGCGCCAAATCAGCGCCGAGTCAGCACCAAATCAGCGGCCTACTTCTTCTTGCTCGGGGCCGGCGCGGACTTCTTACCCTTGGTGGCGTCTTTCTTCTCGGGGGCTGCGCCCTTCTTGGTCGTCATGGTCTCCTCGTGGGTTGGGGTTGAGCGAATACTCAAGCAGACGAAACAGAGACACGCCACACGCCCCGCGCAAGAAGTCCGTTGGACGCCGCAGGCATTTGTATCCTGATCTTTCGGCGTCGTGGCGATTCCGTTACAACACGGGCCTCACCGATGCGCGTCCGTCCGCCGCATCGCTCTCCGCACCCCTCCCCAGACCGCCGCAGCCCCGTGCTCAGCAGCCTCACATTCTCCGCCCACGCCGCCCTCCGTGCCCCCGCTTCTGCGCAGGCCTCGCGGTTCGGCAACCCCACGGACCTCGCGCGCTCGATGACGCAAGCGGTGCTCGCGGGCGTGGTCGGACACCACGAGGAGCGCCACGCGAGCTGGCTGCCCAAGATGAGCTTCCGGCACCGCGCGCAGGACATCGCGCCCGACGCGCTACTGGCCCAGATCGACGCACGCCGCAGCGACCACAGCCGCCCCATCGACGTCGCCGTCATGGTGCACGGCCTGTTCGTCGACGAGCAGAACTGGACGCTCGGCCCCGAGCCGTTCGCCGACGCCGTCGAGCCCATGTTCGGCTGGACGCCGCTGCTCGTGCGCTACAACGCTGGCCGACACATCTCTCAAAACGGCGCGGCGCTGGCGGCGCTGCTCGGCGACTTGCGCGACGCCTGGGGCCCCCGCCTGGGACGCATTCAAGTGGTCGGCCACTCCATGGGCGGCCTCGTCTCGCGGGCAGCGCTCGGCACCCTGGAGCGCACGCAGAGCCCGGTCCTTGACCACATCGACCGCCTGTTCTTGCTCGGCGTACCCAACCACGGCGCGGAGCTTGAACGGCTCGGGCACTCCGTCGAAGTCGCGCTCGGACACACGCTGCGCCTGCCGCGCCAAGGCCTAAGCCTGTTCCGCCGCTCGCGACCGGTCGGCCCCTCCGGACTCGTCTCCGACACCCTGCGCGACGTCGTCGACGGCATCATGCAGCGGGCGGCGACGACGGCGGCGATCCCGCTACAATCCGCGCGCAGCCTGGTGCAGATGCGCTCCGACGGCATCCGCGACGTGCGCTACGGGTACATGCAAGAGTCCGAGTGGCGGCTCTGCGCACAGTGGAACGACCGACTCTGGGTCAGCCACCGCCGGCCGCTGGTCCCGCCGGCGTCGGTGGCCACCTACGCCATCGCTGGCTCGCTCGTGCCCGTCACGAACCCGCGCCCGTCCCGGCTGCGAAACGACGGCCTCGTCTCGGTCGCCAGCGCGGCCGGCAAAGGCGGCACGTTCGACGACCTGCAAGTGGTGGAGCAAGAGCGCTTCGCCGAGTTCCCGATGCTCGTCCACCAATTGCTGCCCAGCTCCGCGCGCGTGCGGGCGCAGATGCGCGAGTGGATCGTGCGCGACCACGGCGTCACCAAGTAGGCGCGCCGATGGCCCTCGCGGGCCCCCGCTGAGGTAACTTTGGCGTTGGGCCCACTGGCGGGATGGGGACGGACTTTGCTAGGGTCGCCGGGTCTTCAAGCGACCGAACTATGGCCAGAAACCTCGTCTTTACGTTCCGCGGCGCGGACTCCACCTTCGCCTTCTCGAAGCTGGACCGCGCCAAGCTCTACGGCTCTCGAAAACGCGTCGTCATGGACCGCGAGGGTGAACCTTGCCGACGCGCCGAGCTCGCCGATGACGGCTCCATCGTGCTCCAGCCCGGCATGACCGCGCAGGGCTACTTCGACGCCAGGGGATTCTGGTATCCGAGCTCGCAGCTCGTGGGCCTGATGCCGGACGGCACGCCAGCGCCGACGGTGCCGAGCACCCTGGGTGTACCGCAGCCGCTGCAAGGCCCGGTGCCCCCGGAGTCCGTGCTCGATGTGCGCGTGCAGTCGGTCTACATGCTCGACCCCGAGGAGATGAGCGACGCGCTGGCGCAAGCGCTGGCCGACGGTGAGATCTACCAATTCGGCTTCAGCTACCGCACCGACCACCGCGAACAAATCGGCCTCCTGCTCTCCAACGAGAACGGCGTGTTCGCGCTCATCGGTGAGCCCGCGCCCCCCGCGTGGAGCACCCTCAACGACACGTTCGACGACATCGCCTCCGACGAGGACGACGACGACGAACTCGACTTCGAGATGTTCTAATGGCCACCCGACTTCTACACATCGTCAACGAGGCGCGGCGCGACGCCCGGGTGGCCATGAAGGTCACCAAGACGCCCGAGCGCCCCACCGTCGGCCTGCCCGGCCAAACGCTGGACTTCATCCGCTACCTCGCCGTGGGCGACCGCGGCAGCCACCAAGACATGGTCGCCGCCTTTGGCGAGACCTACGGCCAAGAGCTCGTCGACGGGGACCCCGAGATCGACTTCGAGCAGGTCGGACGCCGCATCGAGCGCACCGAGACCGTGTACCTGTCCAGCCGCGGCGAAGTCCTGCACACCTCGCCCCAGCTCATGGAGTTCATCTACGGGCCCGACGGCAAGGTCCGCGAGGAGCGCACGCCCAAGGACGAGCCCGCCAACGTGAACGACGACGCGCCGGTGCGCTGGTCGGGCCGCAAGATGAACAAGAGCGACGTGGTCCGGAAGTTCTCCTTCCGACGGTCCATGCAGCTCACCCATGTGGACGGCCTCACGTACGACTTCCTGTTCTCGATGGCGCAGGAGCTGGCCGACGAAGGCGTCATGTTGCTCGTCGGCGCCGGTCCCTCCGGCCGCGAGCCGCTGGTCTTCCAAGAGAACGGCGCGCCTTACCGCGCGTTCCTCGAGGGCCGCGTCGACGGCGACCGCTACATGCTGATGATGCACCTCTCAAACCTGGAGCTCCGGCGTCCAGAACCTGCGGACGTGGAGGGCAAGTCATGAGCTTCTTTTCGATCGATGATGCCCGCCCCGTCGGCGGTGGCCTGCACTCCCCAGCGGATAGCCTACGAGATAAAGAGCTCGCGACCACGGTCATGCGATACAAGCGAAATGTCGCCAGTCGCTATCGTGCGCTGAATCCTAGCGAGATTGGTCAGTTATATGACCAGCGCATGCTCGTATCTCCCAAGATAGATGGCGAGACGTGGTTCCTGATTCTAGACGGCGACCGGGTCGCGCTTGCGAACCCCAAAGGTCGGGTACTGTCGGGCGCCATCCCGGTGCTCGATGAGGCCCGCCGCGCGGCCACACGCACCGACCGACGGCTGGTGTTTCCCGGTGAGCTGTTCGCGCTGCGCAAGGGCGGGCGGCCGCGACACGGTGACCTGGCGTCGGCGATCGGCGCGGGCGAAGTGGAGCGCATCGGCTTCACAGCGTTCGACCTGATCGACCCCGCCACGCCCGACGACGGCTCGCTCGAGGCGTACAGCGCGCGGCTCGAGGTCATGGAGCAGGTGCTGGCGGGCGGTAAACGCCTGCGGGCCATCGCGACCACCGTCGGCCAGTCCGCCGGCGACGTGACCGCCATGTACGAGGAGTTCGTGACCTCGGAGAAGGCCGAGGGGCTGGTGGTGCGCGTCGCCGGACGCGTGTTCAAGGTCAAACCGGTGATGCACGTGGACTCCGTCGTGCTCGGCTACACGCTGCGCGGCGAAGACCCCACCATGGTGCGCTCCGTGTTGCTCGGCATGGTCCGCGACGACGGTCAGCTGCAGGTCATCGGCTCGTGCGGCAACCTGGGTTCGGAGGACAACCGGCGCACGCTCGCCACCCGGCTCACGGCGCTCGACGAGGCGTCGTCTTACCGGCACGCGTCCAGCGATGGCGCGCTGTACCAGTTCGTGCGGCCCGAGGTCGTGTTCGAGATCAAGGTGAACGATATCCAGGCCGAGAGCTCGGACGGCGAGCCGATCCCGCGCATGGTGATCGAGCATGGGCCCGAGGGCTACGCGGCCGTGCGTAAGCTGCCCGGGGTGAGCCTGCTCGGGCCCATCTTATCGCGGGTGCGGGATGACAAATCCGCCACGGCGGCGGACGCGGGCACGAGTCAGGTCGAAGACCGGGTCATGCTGCTCGACACCGCGACCCACGCCGAAGCGGTCGAGCTGCCGTACTCTGACCTGGTGCGCCGCGAGGTGTTCACCAAGGTCACCAAAGACAAGATGGCGGTCCGTAAGCTCTTGATTTGGAAGACGAATAAGGAAGGCGTGGACCCGCGCTATCCGGCTTACGTGGTGCACTGGACGGACTACTCAGCGGGCCGCAAGGAGCCCCTGCAGCGCACCGTCCGGCTGGCGCCGACCGCGGAGCGAGCGAACGAATTGGGCGACGAGTTGGCCGCGGACGGATACAAGCGCGGCTGGGACAAGGTGCTCTAGCCGAGCGCCGACGCGGCACGACCGGCTCCGCCAGCGCGTGCGACCCCAGAACTGAAGCCGCGCTCACTACTGGCGCGCGACCCGACAAGCTCCGATTGGAGCGACAATGAGGACGAGATGAGCAAGCGATTTGACAACAAAGTGGTCTGGATCACCGGTGGCGGCAGCGGCATCGGGCGCGAGATGGCCCTCGAGTTTGCACGACACGGCGCGTCGGTCGCGGTCTCCGGACGGCGCGACGACCGGCTCCAAGAGGTGGTGCGCGAAGTCGAAGCCCTGGGTGGCCGCGCGCTCTCCGTGCCCTGCGACGTCACGGTCGAAGCCGAGGTAGAGGCCGCGGTCGCAAAGGTCGTGGAGAAGTTCTGGCAGCTCGACGTCGCCGTCGCCAACGCCGGATTCGCCGTCGCCGGAGAGATCTCCAAGCTCACCGCCGAAGACTGGCGCCGGCAGATGGACGTGAACGTGGTCGGCGCCGCCATGACCGCCAAGTACGCCGCGCCGGAGCTCGAGAAGACCGGCGGTCGCATGGCCATCATCGGCTCCGTAGCCGGCAACATCTCGGTGGCCGGCACCGGCGCCTACTCCGCCTCCAAGTACGCCGCCCGTTCGCTGGCCGAGACGCTTGGCCAAGAGCTGCACGGCCGCGGCGTGTCCGTCACGCTGGTTCAGCCGGGATTCGTCAAATCGGAGATCGCGCAGGTCGACAACAAGGGCCAGCACAACCCGCGGCGCAAGGACCGCCGCCCGTCGCAGCTCATGTGGGAGACGGACGACGCCGCACGGGTCATCGTCCGCGCGATTCATCGCCGCAAGCGCGTGTTCACGTTCACCGCCCACGGCAAGCTGGCGGTGTTCCTGGGCACGTTCACGCCCGGCCTCGTGCACTTCGCGATCACCCGTTCGGGCAAGACGTACAAGCGCTCGAGCTGAGGCCGTTCACGCGCGTGAACGGAGGCCGCAGCCCTAGGCGGGGCGCGGGTTTCCGACTCGCGTTCGGAAAACCGAATCGGAATCGAACAGTGCGCGTTTTTGTGCGCGCACACCTACCGCACAGTGCCCGCACACTCTGATCGCGATGCGAACAGTTCCGAACGTGGGTTCAGATTTTCCGATCTCGACGGTAAACCCACGCCAGCACTAGGCGTGGCGGGAAGATCCGCCGTTTGGGGAGAAGTTGGCACGCGCCATGCAATATCTCGGTGCGGGGAAGATAAGGACCGACTCCGGTTAGTCCGCCTCACCGTAAATAGCGCACGGTGATTTGAATCGGGCGAGACGGCCTAGCGACATTTGGCCGTCCCGCTCGATTCAACGTTTTTGCTCCCCCGTTTTCGTCAGCCCGTCCGCAACCGCGCCTACGCGTAGTCGTACGGGCCGCCCTTCTCGAGCGCCAGCTGGTACGCCGGACGCGCGTGTAGACGCTTGAGCCAATCGAGCAGGTTCGGGTGCCGCGCATCGACGCCCGCCCGCGAACGCGCCGCCTCGACCGGAAAGCTCATCATGATATCGGCCACGGTGAGGTCGTCGCCAGCCAGCCAGCCGGTCGCCTCGAGCGACTGCTCCCAGTGCGCAATATGCAGGTCGAGCTGCGGCTGCACAAACCCCGACATCGCCTTGTCCGCGATGCCCTTCGCCACCGGCCGGATGAAGAACGGCATCGGCGCCGTCTTGATCGTGTCGAACACCAGCTTGAGCAGCAGCGGCGGCATCGCCGAGCCCTCAGCGTAGTGCGTCCAGCGACGGCATTCCCAGTACGCATTGGTGTCCGGCGCGGGCATAAACCGCCCCTCGCCATACGTGTGAATCAGGTACTCCACGATGGCGCCCGACTCGGCCAGCGTGCGCTTGGCGTCGCCCTCGCCATCGGTGAGCACCGGCGACTTGCCGAGCGGGTGCACAGCCTTGAGCTCCGGCGGCGCCAGCATGGTCTTGGCGTTCCGCTGATAGCGCTCGATGCGGTATTCGAGGCCGAGCTCTTCGAGCAGCCAGAGGATGCGCTGCGAGCGGGAGTTGTTCAGGTGGTGGACGACGATCATAGCGGGCTCCGGTGCGGGGTGGGCCTCCTTTAGGGCGTGCACAACGCGCACGCAACGCGTGACCGAGGGCCGAGCCCACGCCTGCACACTGGCTGACCGGCGAAGCACGACCTAGAGTCTCCCCCACACCATTCACGCCCTCAACTAGACCCAAGTCCATGCTCGAAGTCGGAACCCAAGCCCCCGCGTTCACGCTCCCCGCCATTGGCCCAGCCAGCGCTCAAGACGGCGCTCAAGACGGCGCTCAAGACGGCGCCGAAGAGACCGTCTCGCTCGCCGACTACGCCGGTAAGAAGGTCGTCCTGTACTTCTACCCCAAGGACAACACGCCCGGCTGTACCAACCAAGCCTGCGACTTCCGCGACAACCTCGCCCAGCTCACCGCAGCCGGCGCCGTCGTGCTCGGCGTCTCGGGCGACAGCCTCAAGAGCCACGCCAAGTTTCGCGACAAGTTCGACCTCAACTTCCGCCTGCTCGCCGACGAGTCGCACGCCATGATGACCGACTACGGCGTCTGGCAGCTCAAGAAGAATTACGGCCGCGAGTACATGGGCGTGGTCCGCACCACCTTCCTGATCGACGAAAAGGGCGTGATCCGCCACGTGTGGCCCAAGGTCCGCGTGCACGTGAAGAAGGGCGGCGAGATCGTGAAGCGCCACGTCGACGATGTTCGCGAAGCGCTCGCGGCGATGGACTGACCGATGTCCGGCCGCATCCCAGACCCGGGGCCGCTGGTGGGCGCCGATCCCGGGCCTCCGCGCCCGCCCCGCCTGCTCGCCATTGTCGACGTCGACGCCTGTCGCGCCGCCGACGTCGAGCCGATGGCCGCCGTAGGAATCGCCGCCGAAGCCGGCGTGCCCGCCGTGCTCTTCCGCTGCAAAAGTCTACCGCCCGACGCCCTACGCACGCTGGCCGCACAAGCCGTCCGCTTCGCCCACTACGGCGGCGCCCGCGCGCTGCTCTCCGGCAACGCCGCCCTCGCAATCGAGCTCGGCTTCGACGGCGTCCACCTGCCGTTCGCCCAGGTCGCAGACGCCACGGCGGCCGCCGACGCCGGACTGCTCGTAGGCGCCAGCACCCACTCCGCCGCCGAGCTCCTGCGCGCCGAACACGCCGGCGCCCACTACGTCACGCTGTCCCCCGTTTGGCTCACCGACAGCAAGCCTGGCTACGGCCCCGCGCTCGGCCTCGACAACCTCGCCGCCCTCTGCCGCGCCGCCAAAGTCCCCGTACTCGCACTCGGCGGCGTCACCACCGAACGCATCGGCAGCGCCCGCCGCGCCGGCGCATTCGGCGTCGCCGCCATGGGCCCGTTCAGCAGCAAGGACGGCGCCGGCGCCACCCGCCGATACCTAAAAGCCCTACGCGCCGCAGCGGTGTAACCCGCACTCGAATCGTCAATTCGGTGGTCGCTCGCCCGTGCGCACCCCAACTGGCGCCATCGCTGCACCGAACCAACGAACCCACGAACCC
>CBDUJZ010000194.1:0-8882 GCA_965367675.1 uncultured Myxococcales bacterium
CCACCGCCGCCACCGCCGCCACCGCCAGCCTCGTTACAGCCGAGCGACTCGATGTCGTACTGCGTGGCCTCCAAATCGGGGACGCCTGGGATGCTCCAGGGCGTGTCGCGTTTGCAGCCGGAGAGGCCGAGCAGCATGAGCAAGCACGCGCCGAGCAGGGTCCATGTATTCCGGGAATTCATGGCGCCTCCGGGTAGTCAAAGCAGCCGGCGCTGTAGGTGACGCGATGGTCGATGGTGCCGTCGGCGTCGCCGTCGAGCTCGTACGCGTAGAGCATGCCGTAGCGGTCGTATTGGTAGCGTCCCAGAATGTAGAGGTCGCCGAGGAACTGGTTGGGTTCCGTCCAGAACACTTCGGTCACGCGGCCGCCGTCGTCGTAGCTGACGTTGCTGATGTGCTCCGCGCGGCCATCACCGTCGGAGTCGACCGTCCACGTCTGCAGCCGCCCATCGGCGCCGTATTGCACGGCCATGTTGCCGTCCGGCTCGCCGTCGTCGTTCACGTCGAGCCGAACGTTCAACTGCTCGGCATTGATCGGGTCGGCCGTAAAGTCGCCTTGATCGCAGGAAGCTTGGTAATACAGCCGCGCGGGATTCCACGGGCCGATCATGCTCGAGGGCAACGCCACGCTCAGCTGCACGCCGTCGAGCGCATCGTCGTCGACCACGGCGTCCACCGTGAAGGGAGTCACGAGCCCGCCGAGCACCGCGCCAGCGTCGAGACGCGCGTCGATGTCGCCGTCCAAGTCGGTGTCCATCGCCTCGACCTGAAGCAGGCCAGCGGCGTCAAAATAGTAGTAGATGGCGCGCGTGGGCGCGTCGCCCGTCTCGTGCACGGTCCGCGTGACGACACGCTCATCCGGGGACACGAATACCAAGTCGAAGCGAGCGCTAGGCTCCCCCGAGATCAATTCATAGTCGATGCGACAGTCCGAGGTGGGGTCTTCAGCTTGCTTGCCGCAACCGGCCATCAGCAACGAAAACACAACCACCCAGCGTCGCCCAAAAGATACCGCCATGCGAAACTCCGTGTGGGCCATAACACGCGTATACCGAAATGCGGTGTCCCGACGCAATGGCAACTCGCACGGAATCTCACCGTTGAGTCGCCGGGCGAAATTCGTAACACGACCGTGGCAAATTCGTCGTTTCCCCGCTAGCCTAGCGGCCCCCAGCGATCCGTCGTTCCCTTCGCCGAGCCCCCGCGAATGAAGTTCGCCCCGATACCGCCCGACGAGACAGCGCGACTGTGCTCGCTCGCGGAATATAACGTCCTAGACACGCCCCCGGAGCAGCTGTTCGACGACCTGACCGCGCTCGCTGCGTTCATCTGCGGCGTTCCGTTCGCGCTCGTTTCGATCGTCGATGAGAACCGCCAGTGGTTCAAGTCCGCCCATGGCATCGAGGCCGTCGAGACCCCGCGCGATATCTCGTTTTGCGGGCACGTGGTCGCGCTCGGCGAAGCGCTCTACGTACCCGACGCGCTTCAGGACGAGCGATTTCACGACAACCCGCTCGTGATCGGCGAGATGGGGCTGCGCTTCTACGCGGGCCAACCCGTGCTAGACCCCGATGGCCACGTGCTCGGCACCATCTGCGTGCTCGACCGGCGACCCCGGACCCTCAGCGAGGCGCAAACCGACTTGCTCGCCGCGCTCGCGCGACAGGTGTCCACCCAACTGGAGCTTCGTCGCGAGATCGTCCGCCGAAAGAAGCTCGAGGCGGTCAAGGACGAGTTCATCTCCACCGTGAGCCACGAACTCCGCACGCCACTGACGTCGATTCGCGGCGCGCTCGGGCTCGTCGTCGGCGGCGCGCTCGGCGACCTCCCGCCCAAGTTCGCGTCCATGCTGGAGATCGCGGCCAACAACGCCGACCGACTCGTGCGACTCATCAACGACATCCTCGACGTCGAAAAGATGGAGTCCGGCGCTGAGCTCCGCCGCGAGCGCGTCAACCTCGTGGACCTTTGCCAGACCGCCATCGATGAAAACGCCGGCTTCGCCCGCGGCTACGGCGTCCGATTCGAGCTCCACGCCGACGATCCCAACGTCAACGTGTTCGCCGACCGCGACCGCATGCGTCAGGTCGCCGATAACCTCCTGTCCAACGCCGCAAAGTACTCGCCGAACGGCGCCTCCGTGAACGTTCGGGTGCTGCTCGACGGGCCCAACGCACGGGTGGAAGTCAGCGACACAGGGAACGGCATCCCGCCGGAATTCGAGTCACGCATCTTCCAGCGATTCGCCCAGGCCGACTCGTCCGACACCCGGCGGCGCGGCGGCACGGGCCTCGGGCTCGCCATCGCAAAGCAGATCGTGGACGACCATGGTGGCCAGATCGGATTCGACTCCACGCCCGGCGTCGGCTCCACGTTCTTCTTCATCCTGCCGTGCGCCGACCCCACCCCGGTGGCGACTGTCGACGTCCCACCGGACGCGCACGTGCTGGTGGTCGAAGACGACGTCCCGCTCGCCACGTTGTTGGAGCAGACGCTGCAATCCAAGGGCTACCGAGTCACCGTCGCACACCGGGCAGCCACCGCTATCGAACACCTGCGCAATGGCCGATTCGACGCGATCACGCTCGACCTCGGACTCCCGGACGACGACGGATTCAGCGTCATCCGCATGATGCGAGACACACCGGCCGTCGCCGACGTGCCCGTGATCGTGGTGTCCGGCATGGCCGATCGCCGCGCGCTCGGTGCCACCGGCCCGTCGTCCGCCGTGTCCGACTGGATCGTGAAACCGTTCGACCCGAACCGTCTGCTGGCAGCAGTGACCCTGGCCGCGAAGTCCCGCACCGGCGTCCCCATGGTGCTGCACGTCGAGAGCGACGACGACCTGGCAGCCGTGATCGCCACCTGCCTCAGCGGGCTGGCCACCATCGAGCGCGCGACCTCCATCGCGCAGGCGCAAGAGCTGGTCTCAACCACACCGTTCGACCTGATCGTGCTCGACCTGGAGCTCCCGGACGGAGACGGGCGAGAGCTGCTCGCCGAGTTGAACGAGCAAATGCCAGAAGTCCCCATCGTCATCTTCTCGGCGCTGGTCCCCGAGCCCGCGCTCATGAACAAGGTGCAGAGCGCGCTGATCAAGTCGCGGCAGTCGGAGCACGACTTGGTGGCGACCATCGTCGAGCTGCTCGACAAGCGCTAGCAACGCGAGCCACTAGTGCGCGGCGTCGCCCCAATGCTCGCGCAAGAACCGCTCCCGCCCCGAGCCCCGCCGGTAGGCCCGGTAGTGCGACTCGTTCGTGATGTAGTAATCCTGGTGGTAGTCCTCCGCGTCCCAGAACGCTCCGGCGTCGACGATCGGAACGACGATGGGCGCTGCGAACGGCCCGTCCGCTTCGAGCGCGGCTTTCGACCGCTCGGCGGCGGCCCGCTCGGCATCGTTGCTGACGAAGATCGCGGGCCCGTATTGGCTCCCGCGGTCGGCGAACTGCCCGCCCGCGTCGGTGGGGTCCATCGATCGCCAGAACACGTCGAGCAGCTGCTCGTAGGTGACCACGGCAGGGTCGTACTCCACACGCACAGCCTCGAGGTGGCCCGTTTGACCGGCGGACACTTGTTGGTACGTCGGCGATTGCTCGGGGCCTCCCGTGTAACCGCTCACGACCTCGGCGACGCCTTCGAGCGCTTCGAACGGGCCCTCCATGCACCAGAAACACCCGCCCGCGAACACCGCGGTCGCGTATCCGCCCGGTGGCGGCGTAACCGCCTGAGAAGCCTCTGGGCTCTCCGCGGCCGGCGCTTGAGACGTGCACGCGGCGGCGCTAAAAATGGTCAGCGAGGCGACCAATATCGACATCAGATAGCGCATCACTCGCCTCCTTCGGCGCTGGGCTCAAGGACGAGCGAGAGCGAGTTCACGCAGTGGCGCTGACCGGTCGGCGGCGGCCCATCCGGAAACACATGGCCCAAGTGTCCGTCGCACGAGGCGCACAGGATCTCGACGCGGCGCATCCCGTGGGACGTGTCTTCATGTTCGGTCACGCGGCCCTCCTCGATCGGCTGCGTAAAGCTAGGCCACCCTGTGCCCGAGTCGAACTTGTCGTTCGCGTCATAGAGCGGCGCGCCGCAGCCAGCGCAGCGGAATACACCCTCGTCGTGCGACCGTGCATATGCGCCCGAAAACGCGCGCTCGGTACCCGCCTCGCGCAGAATTCTAAACCGGTCGGGGGGCAACAACGCGCGCCACTCGTCCGGCGTCCGCTCCACCCGCTCGCCCACCGCAGGTGCGTCCGGAAAGTCCGCAGCGGTCACGACCGTCGGCGGCTGCTCGTCGGGAACCGATTGCCCCACCGCTGGCTGGCATCCCGCCCAGACCAGCACGCATGCCGTCCCCACGATGAGCGCGAGCGCCCTTCCCCGCGAGGGGTTCTTCTGCTGCCTGTGTCCTTCGTCGCGACTGACCATGAGACCTCCGTGTAAATCGACTCCCGAGTACTTCCGATGCCCACGCGCCGCAGAAGTTGCAAGCCGTCCGGTGCGACTTCATTGACGCCCAACGCGTGCCCGACTTGATCCGGCAGCACCACTTTCTTGAGCTGGCAGCACCCCCTTCGGAGACCCCCATGTTCGGAACACCCCTCACCCCTTCTGCAACGCGTGTGTTGTTCCTCGGCGCCGGAGAGCTCGGCAAGGAGGTGGTCATCGAGGCCATGCGGCTCGGCATCGAGGTCATCGCCTGCGACCGATACGCCAACGCCCCCGCCATGCAGGTCGCGCACCGATCGCATGTGCTGGACATGCAGGACCCAGCGGCGTTGCGCGCCGTCATCGAGGCCGAGAAGCCGCACTTCGTGGTGCCGGAGATCGAGGCCATCGCCACGGATACGCTGGTCGAGATGGAGACCGAGGGTTGGAAGATTGTGCCCTCCGCCAAGGCCGTACGGCTGACGATGGACCGCGAGGGAATTCGACGACTGGCGGCGGATGAGCTGGGCGTCCCCACGGGCCCATTCGGCTTCGCCGAGTCGCTCGAAGAGTTGCAAGCGACCGTTCAGAAGATTGGGCTGCCGGTTGTTGTGAAACCGGTCATGTCGAGCTCCGGCAAGGGGCAGAGCCTCGCGAAGACGGACGCTGAAGTCATCGAGGCGTGGACCTACGCCATCGAAGGCTCGCGCGGGCGTTCAGCGCGGGTCATCTGCGAGGGCTTCATCGATTTCGACTGCGAGATCACCTTGCTTACGGTGCGGACCCGCAACGAAGGCACGCTGTTCTGCCCGCCGATCGGCCACCGCCAAGAGCGCGGAGACTACCAAGAGTCGTGGCAACCGCAGCGGCTTCCCCAGCACGTGATCGCGGAGGCGCAGCGCCAGGCCAAGGCCGTCACCGACGCGCTGGGCGGCGAAGGCCTGTTCGGCGTGGAGTTCTTCATTCGCGGCGAAGACGTCATCTTCAGCGAGCTCAGCCCGCGACCGCACGACACCGGCCTGGTGACCATCTCGACGCAGGACATGAGCCAGTTCGAGCTGCACATCCGCGCGATCCTGGGCCTGCCGATCGGAGCCATCACACAGCGTGCGCCCGGGGCGTCAGCGGTGGTGCTCGCGGACGCCGAGGGTACGAACCCGCGCTTTGAAGGGGTGCCCGAGGCGCTGAGCGACCCACGGAACAAGATTCGGTTGTTCGGCAAGCCGGACACGCGGCCGTATCGCCGAATGGCTGTCGTGACGACGTACGGTCACTCCGTAGAAGAGGCCCGCGGGCGGGCGTTCGGCGCCGCATCCGGGGTCCGCGTTGTGGTCGACGAGACGTGACGCGTCGGCGCCGTTTGACAACGGTGCCAAAAACGAAAGAAGGCGGCTTGCGCCGCCCTTTTTCGTTTTGCGCTAGGAGGACCTAGGGCGCGGGAAGCGCCACGGCGTCGAAGTCCGGTACCAGCGAGATGTCGCGGACGATGAGCGGGCTGGCCGCGCTGGCCGCTTGCACGCTGACGCGGATGAAACAGACCTTCTGCGTTCCGTAGTCACGCAGCGGGATGACGTCGGACATGTACACGCCCGCCGCGGCGATGGAGCCGGTGATGGGGATCGTGAACGACGTCGCGCCGCCGACCATGTTGCAGAACCCGAGGTCAACCGTGGCCGTACCCGGGCCGCCAGCTGCGTTGGTGTTCGCGCCGCCGCCGTCCTGGCCGTTGGTGGTCAAGAGCACGCGCGCGCCCTCGAAGGGGATGTTGGCCGAGCTAAGGTAGCGGGCCCACACGAGCTGCGGGGCGGTGTTGGTGTAGACGCCAACGCCTTGCAGATCCAACGACGACTCGTTGAACGGGCCGCCGGTCGCGGCCGCGCACACGACGGTGCCGTCCTGGTTGACGGCGCTGATGGCCTGACCGGCCGGGCAGGAGCCGCTAATGCGGGCCTGTACGGCGGTGTCATCGATGGAGAACTCGCCGCTGAGCAGGTCGAGACCAAAGCCCGCGGTGTAGGTCGAGCCCGTGCCGCCGGTGGGCGCGCAGACGACGGAGCCGTTCGCGTTGATGCCCGTGATGGCTTGACCGCTACCGCAGGTGCCGGTCACGCGGTTTTGCAGGCCGCTGATGTCGGCCACGTCGTCGCCGTCGAGCAGGTCGGACGGGATTCCGGTGAGCTCGCTCCAGTCGGTGGCGCCGACTTGGTCGCCGTCGAGCAGGTCGGCGGGGATGCCGGCGAGCTCAGCCCACGTGGTCGCGCCAACTTGGTCGCCGTCGGCGATGTCGGCGGGGATGTCGGCGAGCTCAAGCCAGGACGAGATGCCCTCGTCGTCACCGTCGAGCAGGTCGGCGGGGATGCCGCCGAGCTCGGCCCAGGTGGTCGCGCCCACGTCGTCGCCGTCGGCGATGTCGGCGGGGATGTTCGCGATGTCGCCCCAAGCGGTGGCCTGGAGTTCGGCGGCGGTGAGGCCTTCGAGCATACCGGCGTTACCGGCCCAGTTCGCGTACGCGGCGTACGGCACGCTGCCGAACTGGATGCGCGGCGAGAGCACGTCGTCGTCGACGGTGACCTCAACCCACACGTCCGTGTTGTCGCGGAAGATGGCGAGGTCGAGCAGGTCGCCCGTGCCGAGCTCGGCGGAGAAGTAGCCGTTGTCGACGTCGACAACGAGCGCCTCTACGTGGAGCGACGCGCCGTCAGCGGAGGCATCGAACAGCTCGATGTCCACGACGTACTCGCCGTCACGGGGCTCGCCCGCGGCGTCCGTGAGGAAGCCCTGGAGGGGAATGATCGGCGGCGCCTGTGCCATCGCAGGAACGGCGGTCGTGGCGGCCAACAAGAAGGCGGTTCGCTGAAGCGTTTTACGCATGGTGAGATCTCTCATGTTCTATGGACGGGCGGCGCCAGGGCCCGCCGTGATGGAGTTGGTTTCGCTCGAAGCCGTTCCGGAAGGCTGCGGCCCTCCGACTTGAATCACCATGCGGTTCGTTTCCGAACCCACGATGCCTCCGGCGGGGGTGGGGTACACGATCTGTCGCTCGTTCAACGTGGGCGTGACGTCCGTGTCTCCCGTGTCCGGGATGATGATGACGTCACCGTCAGTGTCCGTGTCCTCGTCGACATCCGTATCGACTTCGACGTCCGGCTCGACGTCCTCGTCGACGTCCGGCTCGACGTCTTCGTCGGCGTCCGGCTCAACGTCGTCTTGTACGTCCAGGTCGGTGTCGCCGCCCGCGTCCACATCCGTAGACGTATCGCCGGCGTCCACCGACACATCCGGCGTCGGCTCCTCGTCATCGCAGCCGCTGCATGCAGGCAGCGCGACGATCAAGGCGGCCGCGAACACGTGGCGTAAAGCCACCCGCGCGCGTCCAATCAAAGTACTTTCGTACGGCATGGGTTCTCCTAGGGGCCCGTAAACGGGGATCACTCTGAAACTGACAAAGCAAAACTAGCGAAGCGCCAATTCGGCGACAACAGCATTCGATATTTGACGGGGGAGGCCGAGCCAGCTTCGCAACACGGGGCGTGCTCGGCAAGCGGACGTCGGTTAGGGTGCCGACGCTTGAAGGGCCTCCCTGCCCAAGTGCCTCTTAACATCCATTGTCAAACAAATGAACCTCAACCTTTCGAAATCGATCGTCACCGGCGCCGCTTCTGGCATGGGCCGACACTTCGCTCTCCGACTCGCCGAAGCCGGCGGACAAGTCGCCGCGTTCGACCTCGATCCCGACGGCCTCGCATCCCTCAAGGAGGCGGCCGAAGCCACGCCCGGAACCATCCACACCTTCCAGTGTGACGTGTCCAACGAGGACAACGTCGTGCAGTCCGTCCGCGACGCCGCCGACGCCATGGACGGCCTCAACGCCCTCGTGAACAACGCCGGACTCTTCCGTGACCAGCTCCTCGTCAAAAAGGACAAGGCCACCGGGAACATCCGCAAGATGAGCCTCGAGACCTGGCAAAAAGTCATCGACGTCGACCTCACCGGACCGTTCCTTTGCACGCGCGAATTCGCGGCCGCCTGCCTTGAGCGGAAGACCGAAGCCGGCGTCGTCGTGAACATCTCCTCCGTGTCCCGCGCCGGAAACATGGGCCAGTCCAACTACAGCGCCGCCAAGGCCGGACTCGTCGCCGACACCCGCGTGTGGGCCAAAGAGCTCGCCCGCTACAACGTCCGCTGCGGCGCCATCGCCCCCGGATTCATCCACACGCCCATCCTCGATGGCATGCCCAAAGAGGCCCTCGACAAGCTGCTCCAGAGCGTCTTCCTCCGACGTATGGGCGCGCCTGAGGAGATCTGGCTCGGCGTGAAGTTCATCATGGAGTGCGACTACTTTACCGGCCGCTGCATCGACATCGACGGCGGCATCTCGATGTAACGCAGGCGACGCGTGGTACGCCGCGCGCCGCACACGACCCCAATCGACAACGCGGACGCGGCGTCGCGCCGACCCC
>CBDUJZ010000195.1:0-8872 GCA_965367675.1 uncultured Myxococcales bacterium
CGGGGAGTTTCGGCACGGTCGCTGCGTTTGCGGGAGTCCGCTGCGGTCCCTACTGTGGAGAGGCTCCCGAACTTTCACTATTGGGCCGAATGACGCCGACCGCTTCGATTGTCCTGTGCCGCAACCTTACGGTGCGTGCGCCCGAGCGGGTCATGGTCTCTGACTTGTCGTTGTCCGTTGCGCCAGGGGAGGTGGTTGTTCTGATGGGCCCGTCCGGCGCCGGAAAATCTGTGCTGGCGGACGTTTTGTTTGGTTTGATCGGCGGCGACGGGCCGGCCTGGGTCGCGGGCGTGGCGCTCGAAGGTGAAGTCGGCGAGGCGGCCGAGAAGGGGGCGTTGGTGCCGCAGTTCGGCGGCGGGCTGGACCATCTGTGGGATTGGGAGAACGTGGCGTTGGCGCGGCCGGTCGGGGATCGCGGTCGGCCCGCTGGAGCGAAGGACGTGCGCGCGCACAGCGGCGGGGAACGGCGGCGGGTGTTGATCGACCGAGGGGTCGCTGCTGGTCGTTCGCTGTTGTGGTTGGACGAGCCGGCCGCGGGGCTGGATTTGGGCCGGACGCGTGCGCTCGCAGCAGAGCTGCGGGGGCTCGCGGCCGCGGGGCTGGCGCTCGTCGTGACGACGCATCGATTGGACTTGGCGTCGGCCGTGGCGGATCGGGTGCTGTGGATGGGGACGGGTGGCAACGTCGAGACGTTCCCCGGCGCTCCCGCAGTTTCGAACACGGTGGACATCGTTGATGCACCTGGCGTGGACGGCGCGGCGCTCGAGGCATGGGTCTCGGCGCGCGTCGACGCAGGCAGCGCGGGAGCTTCGGCGCTGGCGACGGGGCTCGGGCCCGCGCGGGTGAGTTACGGGTTGGGCATTGGCGTGTGGGCCTGTTTGGCGGCGTGGGGTGGTGTGGCACACATGCGCAGCATGGGTGCCACGGCGCGGCGCGGCGCGGCGGCGACGTTGCGCCTCGTGCTGGCTCGAGGCGCGGTGTTCCAAGCGGTGGTCGGTGCCATCACCGCTGCGATCATCTACTTCTCGGTGCGGGGCTCCGGCGGCCTCACCTCCGCTGTGGCTTGGATTCCACCGCTCGGCATGACGATCGTACTGCGCGTGAGTCAGCCACTGGCCGCAATTCTCGCCTCGGCGTCGTCTGGTGCGGCGGTCTCGTCGTGGGTGGGACAGCAGGTGGCGCGCCGCGAACTGCAAGGGCTGGAAGTACTACGCGTCGACACGCGTGCGGCGTTTTTGTCGCCTGTTTTGTTTGCACTCGCTGGGTCTGTGTTTGCACACACGATGTTGTTTGCTTTGGCGATGATGACAGCCTTCGCCGCGTTCATCTTGTTTCTTTCGGACGCTCCTTCGCCCGCCCTCGCGGCGTACTTTGGCAGCATGTCCGCGTGGTTGCGTCCGGACTCGGTCGCCTTATGGCTGCCTAAGCTGCTGCTGTATCCGATGCTCGTCGCCGGCGTGACCGTGGCGTTCGCGAGCCTGCCGAAACCGAGCACCGCCAGCGTTGGCGAAGCGCTCACGCGCGGCATTGTCCGGGCCACGCTCGCCGTCGTCCTCATCGAACTTGTGCTGCTGCTCCCTCAAGCCCTCGGATAGCCCATGAACAAGCCTGCCCTTGCGTTGCTCGCGATAAGCGGCGTGCTCGGCCTCGCCGTGGCGGGCGTGATCGTCACGCAGAAGCCCAACCCGGAGCGCGTCGACGTGGCGCTCGCCCCGCAGCTGCAGGACACCCTCGTGGCGTACGCTGGCGACGAACTCGTGGTGCAGGGGACCGCGCGACACGCCAACGGATGCGTCGTCCGCGCGAACGGTGTCGAGGCGCCCATCGAGGACGGCGCGTTCACCCTTACGATGCCCGCCCCCGAGGTGCTCGGACCCTCGCTTGTGTGGATTGAAGCGTGGTGCGGCGAAGACCGTGTCGCTCGGCTGGTGCGCCAGGTGCAAGTCACCACGCCGCCGCAGGCTTTGAACGCCCCACAGAGCGTCCCCGTGGCCCGCCTGCGCTTGCAAACACCGCCCTTGGTGGAACACCTGGAGTCCGCCGCGCTCGACGCCGTGAACGCGCGCTTGCAGGAGTTGCTTGAGCAAGAGGTGCGCGGCAGCGACGCGATCCGCTTCGCGCTGCCGCTCGATCGCTGGGCGAACGCGGCGCAGTCCTGGGCCCGCTCTCGGCTGAGCGAGGAGGCGGCCGCCCGGTTGGACGCCGTCGTACCGGACGATATCGGCGAGACATCGCTCACCATCCGGTGGGGGTCCGGCACGGGCGTGCGGCTCTCGAATTTGGATGTCGTGGTCTCTGAAAACACCGCCCGCGTGCAGTTCGACGCTGCGATCGACATCGACGTGGAGGTGTCCGCTGACCCGCCGCTTCGCCGTGGCGGGGACGGCTGGGACCCGGAGACCTTGCACGTGGACCTCGCCCGCGTGGGCGCGACCCTCGACCTGTCGGCGTGGCCGGCTGTGACGGTCCGCGACGTGGACCTGGTGGGCGACCTGTGCACGCGGCAACAGCGCGGTTTCTGGCGCCGCACGTGCGCGACCGTCGCCCCCGAGGTGCACACGTTGGTGCGTGGACCGCTCACCGAGATGCTGAACGAGCGCGTCGCGTCGTGGTCGGCCGACTTTGACGTGAACACATGGCTGTTCGATGCGTTTGTTGGTTTTGGGCTCCCGCAGGATAGCGCGCTTGCGTGGCGTGAGCAGGCCGAGTCGATCGGCTTTGACCTGGAGGTCGAGCGCATAGACGGCCACACGGTCGCGCTTGTTGCGAAGGTCTCTCGGTCCTGGCTTGGCTCGGCGTCCTCGCTGGGTCCGGCGTCGCCGACGCTCGCCGATCCGGTTGAGTTGACCGTTGCGCTGCCGCTGCTCAATCGCGGGCTCTCGGGGCTGTTCGACCGACCTTTCGCAGAGGTCGGGGCCGAGGTGGTGCGGGTGATTCAGCAGCTGGATCCGGAGCGCGCGGCGGCGATCGAGGCGACGCTCGCCGAAGTCTCCGGGCAGGGCCGTGCGGCGAACGCGGCTTGGCGCGATGCGCTCGCGCTTGCAAACTTGCAGGTCAATTCGGAGTTCCGTTTGCATCCGTTGTTGTCCATTGAAGACGACGCGTTGGCATTGGCGTTGTTTGACACACGGGTGTTCCAGGGCATCGAGGTTGATGGTGTGACGCTGTCGGTGAGCGCGCAAATTCCTATGCGTTTTCGGCGGGTTGGAGATGGGAGCGCGGTGGGTTCGGCTGGGGAAGGGCCGAGCCGAGCGCCGGCGTTTGTGGTGGAGCCCGATGTGGTAGGCATGGCGGAGCGTCTGGCGCTTGAGGCGGACGGCCCGGACTCCACGACGCGTGACGACGCTCGGCGATTTGGCTTGTTCCTTGAGCACGAGATTCGTCGCTCGCTGGGTGCGGAAGATGGACCGGCGCTGGTGGACTTGTCGGGCATGGTCGGGCTCATCGACACGCTGCCGACGGTCCCCGCGGAGTCGACGATCGGGCCGTTCCGCGTGTCGCTTTCACGGATGCACGCAGACATGGACGCTGGCGGGTTCGTCTTGGGCGGCGCGGTTCTGGCGCCGGCTCCGTAGCCCCTCTACACTCGGCGTGCGCGGTGTGATCGCAATGCGCTTCTTCTCTCGGCCGAGTTTGCTTTGCTGGATTCTTGTTGTTGGCCCCGCACGCTTGTTTGCTTTCTGCTCGCGCTGGCCGCTGTCGCCTGTGGACACGCGGATCACAGTTTGTTGCTGAGTGAGGAACTCACGGCGCTCGGTGTGGATCTGGACGCGTTGTTTGCTGAGCCCACCGACGCGGAGCTCAATGCCGTTCGCGCCGATTGGGCCACGCGTGACTTGTCGCCCGAGGACGTGAACGTGGTGTGGTCCACGGACGTTTCGGGTGGCGTGTTACAGGTGCTCTCGCATCGTGTGGACGGGCATCTACACTACGGTGCGGTGTGGATTCCCGACGGTCCGGGGCCGTTCCCGTTGGTGAACTTCTGGCTTGGTTTCGGGCCGCCGTTTGAGCTCGATACGGAGTGGGTGCGCCAGGACGCTTCGGAGAGTGTGATCATCGCGTTGCCGGCGTTTCGGGGCACCATCCTGAGCTCTGGAGAGCAGTCGTGGCTGTCTGACGGGCCGCGTTTTGATCAGTGTGATGGCGGCGGCGATGACGGGCTGGCGTTCATGAACGTGGTGTTGTCAGAGGTGCCCAGCGTGGACGTCGAGCGGATCGCTGTTGTGGGCGGCAGCCGCGGCGCGAATGTGGGGCTCCTCGCCGGCGCGCGCGATGAGCGGGTGCGGGCGATCGCCGCGTTGTATGGGCCCACGCGGTACCTGGACCGCGAGTGGTTGGACCACCCGAACCTGCAGGCGCTCTATCGTGGATGGTTCGTGGAGCCGCTGCTGGCGGGGGTCGGCACGGTGGCGGATGCCCGGCACGAAATGCTGGCGTGCTCTCCGGTGTTTTTCGTCGAGGATTTGCCGCCAGTGCAGCTGCACCACGGTGAGGCAGACGCGGCGGTTCCGGTGTCGGCGGCGTACGCTTTCGCTGAAGCGTGGGCGGCGAGTTCACAGTCGCCGGAGGACCTGGAGGCGTTCTACTATCCGGACGAGAATCACGGCCTGATGGGCGTGCTCGACGTGGTCAACGAGCACATGGAGGCGTTCCTACTGTCGCGGCTCGATGTCGCGCTCGGGGACTAGATAGCGAGCTCGGCGTTACGGGTGCCCACGGCCTCGCCGATGGAGCTCATCCCGGCCGCTTGCAGGCGCTCCAACAGTCGGACGTTGATGTCGCGGACGATGGTCGGGCCACCGTAGATAAAGCCGGTGTAGATTTGCACGGCTGCTGCGCCCGCACAGATCATGTCCCACGCGTCGTCGCCGTTCATGATTCCGCCGACCCCGATGATGGGCAGCCGCCCGTTGGCGACGCGGAACAGTCGTGCGACGAACTGTCGGCTCTTGTGTGTCAGCGGTGCTCCGGAGAGCCCGCCAGCGCCGATCTCTTGGATGCGCGTGGGATCTTCGGAGAGGGGTTCACGCGCGATGGTTGTGTTGGTCGCGATGATGCCATCGAGGCCGAGTTCAACCGCAAGTTCGACGATCTCTTCTGCTTGCTCGTCGGTCAGATCGGGCGCGATCTTAACAAACACGGGTCGTCGCTTTGCGCCATGTGTGTTGTGAACGCCGGTGTTGTTGTTTCGTTCGATGATCGCGCCGAGCAATGCGCGCAACGCGTCGGTTTCTTGTAGGTCGCGGAGTCCCTTGGTGTTTGGCGAGCTGACGTTGATCGTGATGTAGTCCGCGAACGCATGCAGCCGGTCGAAGCTGGTGAGGTAGTCCTGCACTGCATCTTCGTTGGGCGTGATCTTGGACTTGCCGATGTTGATGCCGAGCACGAGCCCGCTGCTGCGGTCTGGGGTGTTGCGCGCGAAGGCGAGCGCTGCGTTGGCGGAGCCGCGGTTGTTAAAGCCGAGTCGGTTGATGAGCGCGCTGTCCTTGGGGAGCCGGAAGATGCGCGGTTGCGGGTTGCCGCCTTGCTCGTGTTCGGTGAGCGTACCCACCTCGATGGAGCCGAATCCGAGGTGGTGTAAGTGGCTGAAGTACTGTGCATTTTTGTCGAAACCGGCGGCGAGTCCGACGGGGTTCGGCAGGCTCAGCCCAGCGACCTCTGTACGCAGGGCGGGGTGCTGTACACGGAGCAGACGATCGAGCACGAACGACGCACCTGGGAGCGACGCGGAGATCGAGAACAGGCGCATCGCGACGGTGTGCGCTTGCTCTGGCTCGAGCAAGAAGAACAGCGGTCGGATGAGCTTCCAGGCGAGCTGCCAAAGACGAATCACAGGGCCTCCATGAGGGACGGTTGTCCGGGGGTCTCGACCACCTCAAGTCGGCGGCCGTATTCGCGCAGGATGTGGTGCGCGCGGCGTTCGGTCGCCAGAATCTCTACGTCTGCGGGTACGCGGGTGGTCAGCTGGATGCGCACGACGTCATCTTCGACGCTCGCGTTGAGACCGGTGACGTTGCTCTGGTGTCCGCGATCGAGGGCGCTCGCCAACCGTAACAGAATCGACAAGTCGACCACTTGTTGTTTGCGTTCTGCGTCGAGTTCCATCCACTCCGGGTGGCGGGGCTTGGGCACGGAGCGACGGTGGTAGCGGCTGATGTTTGCCAGCATGAGTTGGTCTTCTGGCGAGAAGCCGGTCAGGTCGGCGTGCCGGACGATGTATAGGCTGTGTTTGTGGTGCGCGCTGGCGCTCACCGTTCGCCCGACGTTGTGCAAGATGGCTGCGAATTCGAGCATCTCGCGCTCGGCGGGGCCATAGCCGTGGAGCGGTTGTAGTTGGTCGAACAAGCGGACGGCGATGCGCGCGACCTGTTCCACATGCGACATGGACGGATACATGCGCTTGGCGAGCGTCATCACGCTGCGGCGGCGCGGGTCGACGATGTTGTCGATCATGCGCAAGCCGGGGCGGTTGCGCTCCAGGTAGTCGACGATCATACCTTCGCGCAGGGCGGCGTCGCAGAACTCGTAGCTCGGCGCGTCGAACGCATCGAGCAGGGTGTTCATGAGCACGGCGCCTTCGAGGATGGCCTCGCGGCGTTTGTCGTCCATGCCGGGGATGAGGGCGCGCTCCTCGCGGGTGGCCTTGCTCAGGATTCGCACGGTCTTGTTGAGGTTCCGCGCTGTGGTGATGCGTGTGTTGAGCGGTTTGCCAGGCGTTTTGGCCTCGGCGCTTCGCGCTGCGGTGATCCGGGCGAGCACGCGGGCTGTTCCACTGGAGGCGAGTACGACGTCGAAGCCACGTTGTTTGGCCTCGGCGACGACGGGCGCGACTTGCTCGCGGACGTGGGCTTCGAGCGCGGCGAGCTCGGCTTGGGTGGGCGGGTCGGAGAGTGGGAACTCGTCGTGGAGTCGTCGGACGCCGAGCTTGAGCGAGCGCACGAGGTGGTCGCGGAGGCGGTCGGCGAGGATGATTTCGACGGAGCCGCCGCCGATGTCGATGATGAGCGCCTTGCGTGCGCCAAAGTCGAAGACCTCGCGCACGCCGAGGTAGATGAGGCGACCTTCTTCGATGCCGGAGATGATGCGTGCGTCGATGCCGGTGACTTCTCTCACGCGGTCGATGAACTGCTGTCCGTTGCGCGCTTCTCGTGTGGCGGAGGTGGCATACGCGATGACATCGGAGACGCCGTATCCGTCGGCGATGCGTCGGAAGGTCTGCAGGGCTCCGAGTCCGCGCTCTTGGGCGTCGTCCGCGAGGAAGCCGTTTGCGAGCGATCTTGCGCCGAGACGGACCATCTCTTTGTGGGTCGCGACGATGTCGAAGTTCCCATCCCCGTCGATGTGGGCGACCACCAAGTGGACGGAGTTGGACCCGATGTCGATTGCGGCGAGCTTCATGCAGATTTTGTTCAGGGGGCGGGGTCGTTTGGCGCGGAGCGGACGCGAGGTCAATGGCGTCGTGGGTGATGTCGTTGCTGGGGCGTGATAGCGGTGAGAAAGGTGCAGAACTTCGCTTGCGCGCGCGCACGCAATAGGTAAATTGAGGGGACGCGTGCACGAGGAGCTCTGCAGTGCCTTCGCACTATGACGTAATATTTTTGGGTTTTCTGCGGTCGCCAACGACCGGCGGGACACCTGCGCAAGCGATCGCGAAGGTGTTCGAGATTCCGGAGGACCGCGCGCTTTCCATTGCGAATACGGTACCTTGCGTGGTTCGTTGGGGCGTGACCGAGGCTGTGGCGCGGAAGTATCACAACGCTTTCGTGTACCTCGGCGCGGAGTGCGAGTTCCGGCTGAGCGAAGGGGATGGGCGCCCGCCGATGCCTTCTCGTTCGAGCCCTGGCGGGTCTGATTTCCGGCGTTCGCCGCGGCCATCGGAGTCGGACCTGGGACTGGCGCGGGCCAACGCGCCGACGCGCCCGATTCGCCCGGTGACCTCGCCGAACGCGCTGACGGTGGGTGGTCCTGGCGTCACGATCGAAGAGAACGCGGACACGCTGATCGGCGACGCGGCGGTGACGGTTTTGCGTGGTGGTCAGCTGGAAGATTCGGCTCCGCCACCGGCGCAGGTGTTGCGTCGTCCGCGCCGTCCGAGCGCTTCGCGCAGCATACTCCCGGTGGCTGAGCCGAGTTGGAGTCGGCCGAGCAGCGCGTCGTCGACGTCGATCCCGACCGTGACGGCGGGTCCGGCGACCGGTGGACAGACGCTCGCGCCGGGCAATGCCTCGGGTGTGGTCGCTCGCGTTCGCGAGGCTTGGCAACGGGGTGAGGATGCGCCGCTGCCGGAGCTGCGCCCGCAGGAAGGTCCTGGAGCGTCGTCGCCTGGCATGCCGTTTGGCGAGTGGGCGGACTGGGAGCCCGACATGGTCGACGCCGAGTTCCCCTCTGGCGTGGCGGTAGAGATCGACCCGGCGCTGCAGGCGGAGCTTCCGCCCGAGCCGACGAGCGTGAAAGAGGCGACGCCGGCCGGTGGCCGAGCGGTCCCGGGCAGCACCGCGTGGACGGAAGAGGCGCTGCACCTGCGTGACATCGCGTTGAGCGATTCCGGAATCCCGGAGCCGTCGGCGGTGCCGGATGGACCGCTGTTCGGTAACCCGTTGGGCACGCCGGCGGGTACAGCGGTCGCGGTGACGGCGCGCGACCCGTATCGGCGTAGGGACACGACGAACTCCCGTTCGGCGAGCTGCTCCGTGGAGTTCGACGTGGACAAGCCGTACGGCTGAGCCGGTCTGTCGCATCAGGGTTGAGCCGGTCTGTTGCATCAGGGTTGAGCCGGTCTGTCGCATCAGGTTGAGCCGGTCTGTTGCCGCTTCGCTTGGCTCCTTCGGTGGCCGCTGCAGGCGACTAGGGGCTGACGAACGATGCGGTGGCC
>CBDUJZ010000196.1:0-8846 GCA_965367675.1 uncultured Myxococcales bacterium
CGCGGGGCCACCTGCTCGTGTTGGGGGGCCCGGTGATGACGGGTGCGAGCCGGTTAACGGCGTTGGCGGCAGCCCGCGCAGGTGGAATCGCGCACCACATGGGCCACTCCGCCCACCCGGAACGAACCGGCGCGGGCGGATTCAAAGCCCGAGCGCTACTTCACAATCGCCGCCTTGATGCGCTCAAACCCATCGCGGAGCGCGTCGTACGTCTCGGTCAGCTCCTCGCCGGCGGCGTCCTTCACCTCGGCAGCGTCCTCCCGGACGTTCTTCTGCCAGCCGATGAACCGCGCATCCAGCTCCTTCCAGCGTCCCTGCAGGGCCTCGAATTGCGTCTTGGCCTCCTTGCCGAACAAGTTCGTCTGCAGCTTCGCCTCGTCCCGCGCCTGAGTCGCCGCCTGCCGCGCCTTGTTAACTCGATTCTTCACGTTCTCGCGTGTCTTCTCGATCGCCGCTTCAGTTTCAGCAGCCGCGTCTCGAATCGCATCACTTGCCTTAGTCATATCAAACTCGTGTGAAGTGCCAGAACGCTGCGCGCCGAGGGTTGCAGCGATCCTAACAACGCAAGTCTCGTGCCACATGTGTACCGGCCTCGGACATGTGCACCCATGCGGCCGCCGCCCCGCGACCCGCGACGATTGCCCAAGCCGTCGCCCCAAACCGTCGACGCTGTCGGCAATGCCAAACCACCACCACTCGGCTAGCGTGCAGTCTCACCCCTCCAACCGAAGACTGCCGTGCGCCTCAACCGTACAACGCTGTCCGCACCTCGCGTGCTCAAACTCGCCGTGTCGATCGCGCTCATCGCGACCGGCTGCGGCGGGGATACACCCTCGAGTGGAGCCGGCGACGCACGCCTGCGGGGTGACATCGCCGCCGACGGCATTGGCGAATCCGGCGACGTGAACGACCTCGACGCGGATACGTCCGTGGCGGACATCAGCGACACCGGCGACGATGCTCCGAACGACGCTCCGAACGATGTGGCAGCGGACGGCGCCCCATCCGACGCGACCACCGATACGGACGACACGAGCGCAGACGACACGAGCACAGACGACACGAGCACAGACGACGTCATGCTCGACACCGACGTCAGAACCGACGCCAGCACCGACGCCAGCACCGATGCCAGCACCGACGCCACTACCGACACGAGCGGAGAGGCCGACTCCGGACCGCTCCCCTCCTGCGTCGACGCGGCCGATTGCGACGACGGCGCGACGTGCACGACCGACACCTGCGAGGCCGGCGTCTGCATACACTCCGCGTCATCCGCGTGCTCCTGGCCAGCCGAGTCTTCGAGCGAAGCGCAGAACCTCACCGGCATCGGTGGGTTGCCCTTTCTGGGAGAGTTCGAGAGCGACCTGAGCGGCGCGGTGTGGAACCCGGTGAGCGAGGAGCTTTGGGTGTGTCGCAACAGCGGCCCGTCGATGGTCTGGGCCTTGGTCGACGACGGCGCCGGCAGCTATCGCATCGCCACCCACGGCGGCCAGCCCGCCGCGTGGGAGGACTTCGGCGACGCAGAGGCGGTCACCCAGGTCGACTTCGCGGACGCCAACACGGTCTACGTGCTCTCGGAGCGGGCCGGTTCGGTGATCAAAGTCGACTTGTCGATCGGAAACACCCCGGTCGAACTCAACCGGTGGGACTTGTCGACCGAGCTCGGGACCAGCGGCGCGGAAGGCATGACGTTTGTGCCAGATGAATTCCTCATCGCGCAGGGCTTCGTCGACGCCGACGGTGCACCGTACGTGAGCGCAAACGGCATGGGCGGCCTCATGTTCGTCGCGCACCAGAGCGGCGGCGCGCTGTTCGCGTACGACCTGGCTCCGACGACCGGCGAGCACGACTTCGTGGGCCGCTACGCCACCGCGGCGACCGAGTCCGCGGGACTCGAGTTCGACCGCTCGACCGGCCAACTCTTCATCTGGCACGACGACGACTTCGACCAACTCGAAGTCACGTGGCTCTCGTCGACCGCCACGGATACCGGCCGCAAATTGGACACCATCGTCGTCTACGATGCCCCCGCTCCGGCCCCGTTCGCCAGCACAAACATTGAGGGCATCGCGATCAAACCGGTCGAAGACTGCCACGGCGGCAAACGCGACTTCTTTATGACCGTCGACGACGGCAGACTCTGGTCGTTCTTTCTCTTCTCGGACTTCCCCTGCTGAGCGGGGTGACGAGCACTAACGGCGAACGCCGAGCACCGTCGCGTCGATGGCCGTGAAGGTGAACGACGCGCTGTAGCCGTCGGCGATCGCGGGGTCGAACAGGCAGTCGCGGCCCTCAATACGGCTGCCGTCGCCGTCGATGCACGCGACGATGATCGGCTGACAATCTTCGCCCGAAGAGAACTCGAAGCCCTCGAGCCCGTCGCCGTCCAGGTCGAGGTCGGGGGGCGTGGCGCCGAACGTCAGGGGCAGAACCGCGCCGCCACCGAGCTCCGCGCCAACGTCGCCTCCGGCGAGCAGAATGTCGACCAACTGCGCCGGGTCACCGCCGCCGCAGGCAGGCTGGCTGACGATGCGCCCTTCGGTCAAAAGGCCGGCCTCGACGAGCAGAGGCATGTCGAAGCCACCGCAGATGAACCCGTCGCGAATGTCGTGCAGTTCTCCGTCGACCGAGACGGTGGTGCCCACGATGCGTCCGGCCCGCAGGCCGAGCGACAGCGTCTCCTCGTCGAGCAGCGGGATGTCTTCGGGTCCGGCTTCGAGCATGTTCGAGCGGACGCGCGCCTGCAGGGCGACGGCGGGGACTCCGTCGAGGCTGACCACGCTGGGGTTGACGGTGAACACGCCGCGGCCGTCGAAGTCGTTGTCTGGGTCGTCGTCGGCATCTTCGCTGGTCACCCAAGCGATTCGAAACTCATCGTCGTTCGCTCCAGTGGGGTCGTCGAGGCCTTGGGGCACGAACACAATGCGGTGCGACGACGCGGAGAGTTCGTCGGCGATGAGCGGGTTGATCGCCCCGGCGAGCGGGCCGAGCGCGCGTCCGAAGGCGTTGTCGGGGCTGCCGTCGCCGTTCAGATCGCACCCCGCGTTGTTGCCGGCGAGGGCGAGCCGATTCACCACCAGCGCGTGCTCGGCCAAACACCCCGCGCTGCAGCCGTCGAACGACGCCGCGTTGCCGTCGTCGCAGGCCTCGCCGTCGCCCACTTCGCCATCGCCGCAGGCGGTCACCGCGGCGCAGTCGACGCAGGCCGTCGCGTCGTCGCAGACCTCGCCACCGGCGAAGTCGATGATGTCGTTGCCGCACGTCTCATCGCTGTTGCAGTCCGACCGGCAGCCGTCACCGGATTGGTTGTTTCCGTCATCACAGCGCTCGCCTTCGTCGAGCTCGCCGTCACCGCAGAACGCCTCGCGCGCGCAGCTCTCATCGCAGCCATCGCCGGCGACCAGGTTACCGTCGTCGCAGCGCTCGCCGGGGTCGAGGGTGCCGTTTCCGCAGGGGTTTCCAGCATCGACGTCGGCGTCGGCACTGGAATCTTCAGCCGCCGTATCACCCGCGTCATCGTCCGAGAGGTCCGCCGCGACGTCCTCGGCCGCCGTGTCTGGTGTATCGGTCGCTGCGTCCACGTCTGCCACATCGGCTGTCGCGTCGGCGAGCCCGACATCTGATGCACCCTCTTCACCTGTCTCGGCACCGCATGCGCCGAGCATGTGTGCGGCCAGAAGCATGCAGCCGGCGGTGAGCGGCGTGCGGCGTGCGCCCGTCAACAGGTGACGGTTCGTAGCAACAACAGTGTACGGGGACATGGCGACATTCGGTGTGTGGAGCGGGCACGCGGAGCGCCTACGGAGCCTATCGGCAATCCCGATCGCCAGCAACTCGTGCACCCGGAGGTGGACCTCCAACGAGCGTCCACCAGCGTCAGTCGCCGCGAACGAGCGCCGCCTGACACGGGTGGAGCGCCGCCCGTAACCCCGCACGAACGTTGCGCCAGCCCAAGGCAGGCCACATTGCATGAAGTGCCCCTTCACGAAGCGAGGTCCAATGAACGGTCGGAATGTCGAGTTCGAGGTCTTTTACGACGGCGAGTGTCCACTCTGCATGCGCGAAATTCGCATGCTCCAGCGCATGGATCGCCGAAGCCGCATCCGCTTCACCGACATCGCAGCGACGGACTTCGATCCCGCGACGGTTGAGAAGACACAACCCGAGCTCATGGAGGAGATTCACGGGCGCCTGCCCGACGGCACGCTCGTGTCCGGCGTGGAGGTCTTTCGGCGCCTCTACGCAGCCGTCGGACTTGGCGCGCCCGTCGCGCTGACTCGGCTCCCCGGTGTCTCCCACGCGCTCGAGGCCGGGTATCGCGTGTTCGCCAAGAACCGACTGCGCCTTACCGGCCGCTGCGCCGACGGTGTGTGCGAGGTCCCTAGCTAGCCGCGCCGGCCGGCCGCTGGAAGAAGCCGAGCGCGGATGTGCCGAACGCACGAAACGGCGCTGACGCTCTGTGCGGCGAAGTGAGCCGCTCAACCTGACAGCCCGGCCAAGCTCACGCCTGGACGGAAACGCCTGCCTCAGTTACCGGTGCAAAACACCCGTCCCCGCGGCTTCATGACCCCAAAACTCACCCCGCGATGCGCCTGACCGACGACCTACGGGCGCTCATCTCATGGGCTTGCGGGCGCGTAGCTCAAGGCGCCAACAGCGCGCTGGTCGGGCGTGACGCGATGACCACGGCCGACCGCCCGCTCGGACTGCTGAGTTGAGCCGTCCGCAGGCACCCGACCTTCGTTCGCCGGCCGACGCAGCGACCTTCGATGCCTACGCCCAGGCGCTGATCCGCACCTACTCGGCGCGCTTCGCGTTGGTGTTTTCAGGCATATTCGCGCTCGCGATGCTGATCGAGTGTCTGGTCAGCACGGGCACGCCGCACATGCGCTGGGTCTTGGCGTTGCAGACCGCGCTCGCCCTAGCCGCCGCCTTGATTATCCGCGCCGGCGGGCCTTCGAGCGTGGTGGTCGGCGTGTGTTTCGGCGCGGTGTCCGCGGTCGGTGGATACGCTGTGGCGGGTATGGGCGGACTCGATAGTCCAGCGTTCTACGGGGTATACACGATTCCGACGACCACGCTCTTGATCCCCTACGTGCTCCGGGTTCGGTGCGCCGTTACCGCCGGGCTCATCGCGCCCTTCGTCCTCAGCTATTTCTGGACTGAACCCTCGTACTTGAACCACCCGCTCGTGCACGTGCCGCTCGTGTACGTGACCACGGTTGCGCTGGCAGCGATCGCCGCCGGCCACTTTGTACGTGGCATGCTCGAAGACCGTTTCAGGCTCACTCAAATCCTGGCGAAGCAAGCCGACGAACTCTCCAGCAGGAACGCGGTGCTCGACGCCGAGGTCGTGCAAAAATCGGTCGCGGTAAAGAAGCTGCGGCACGACATGCGGAACATCGAAACCGACGTCCGAACGTCGATCGCCCGGGACCTGCACGACGACCTCGGCCAATTGATCGTGGGCGCCAAGCTCGCCTTGGAGGGCCTGCAAGTTGGCCCCTACAACACTGAGGATCTGTCGCGCTTAGAGAACATCATCGGCGCCCTGGATGTCGCCAGCCGCGAGGCGATTCACGGGCTGCGCACCGATGGACCGCAGGGACACGACGACATTCGCGACACCGTGGAGCACGTCGTCCAAGCGGTGCGCAAGCAGTCGTCGCTCTCTATCTCCACCGAAGTCAGTGTGGAGAAGACCATGGCGCCGGAGCTCTCCGAGTTGGTGCACCGCGCCATTCAAGAGGGACTGACCAACGCCGTCAAACACGGCAGCGCGACGGCAGTACAGGTGCGCGTCACCGCCAACACCGACCAGCTACTGCTCACGGTCGAAGACGACGGCGCCGCCAATTCAGGGACCCCAACACAACCCGGGTACGGCCTCCAAGGGCTGCGCGAGCGCGCCGAGCGGCTCGGCGGGAACGTGGAACTGCAAAGCGAGGTTGATGCGCCAACCGTTCTTCGCGTAGAGGTACCCATCTAGCCGCTGCTCCTCCCCCAACGCTGCCCTGATATCTGGCCTCACACCTTCGGCCCCGAATACGCCCGTGGTGAAGGCATGATTTCGGTGATCATCGCAGACGATCACCCCGTGATCCTGGATGGGGTCCGCGCGCGGCTCAACGCCGTCGCGGGCATCACGGTCACGCACTGCGTTGGCGACATCGGCGCCCTCGAGGCGGCCCTCGAACAAGGGCCCGTCGACGTGGTGGTTCTGGACGTCCAGATGCCAGAAGGAGGCGGGGCCGCCGCGGTGAAATCGATTCGCGCGCACGACGCCGCCGTCTGCCTGTTCACCCTGCGAACGCCGGACGCGCTGGTCGCGAGCATGGTGCGCGCGGGTGCGACGGGATTCGTGTCCAAATCAGACCCCGTGGCCACGCTGGTCGACGCGATCTCCGCACTCGCTGCGGGACGCCCGCACCTGCCCGCCTCACTCCAAGAGCTCGCCGATACGACGGATGCACCACCGCACCTGAGCCTGAGCCCGAGAGAACGCGAGGTCTTTCACCTGATGATCATCGGCCTGACCACCAAAGAAGCCGCCTTCGAGCTCGGGACGAGCACGAGCACCATGTACAAGCACATGAACAGAATCCGCACCAAGCTGGGCGTGATGTCGGCCGCCGATCTGGTCCGATACGCCGACGAATGGGGCCTGTCGAACTAGCGGCGCGGGGTAGTGGCAATCTTTGCCATTGAGGCAGGTGGGGGTGGGTTGCACGATCATGGGCCCCGTCCTGCCCAAACCCTACGAAACACCTATGACTCGTACACGCCCCGTCACCGCCCTTTTTACGGTGCTACTGCTCGCCGCATGTGGCGACGATGTGACCTCCCCCGACAGCGCCGATACCACCGCCGGCGACGTCACCGATGCCTCCGGCGGTTCGGATGTCGGTGAAGACGCCACGTCCACGGAAGACGCCGGTGAAGACGCTGGAGCCGACACCACCGCAGACGCCGGAACCGACACCACCGCTGGAGCCGACGCCGATCCCGACGCGGACACCTGCGTGGTCTCCACCGACCCGGACGACTGGCGCTGCCTACAAGCGAGCGGTCAACCATCGCTCTACACCGGCTCGCAGGTACTGGCCGAAGACAGCTGCGGCAACATCGTCGTGATGGACGAGTGCGAGTGGGGCACGCGATGCTTCGAAGACGAGGACTACAACGACGGGTTCCCGGAGTGCGCGCGTTCGTTCAGCGAAGAAGCCGCCGACAGCCTGTTCTATGACTACGGCTGCTTCGCGCTCTCCGAGCTCGTGATGCTGAAGACGAACCTCGAGGTCGACTGCCGCTGTCGCAACACCTCGGAAGGCGGCCGCGGATCCGGGTTCGCAGACATTCCCGCAACGCTTTACGACCACACCGACCCCGACGCGGTACCGCCAGAGCGCCCCGGAAACTCGTTCGCACGATGCCAGAACCTGGGCTCGATCGACGCGAACGACTTCTCCGTGCCCGCCGGCTCCGGCCCGCCGCTGTGGGCCTATCCGATGATCGACAGCGATTGGTATGGCGGCTGGCTCGACCCCGTCTCACGCGAGTTCTACGGCCTCGTGCTGTGGACCAACTCGCTGCACAGCAAGTCCGGTAGCGTGGTCTCGTTCAACCTGGACACCGGCGCACGACGCGTGGTCAGCGGCCTGTACAACGGCCCGGACGACGCTCCGGTGGTCGCCTACGGCTCCGGGTACGAGTCGCCCAACAGCGTCACGGCTGGCCCCGACACCCAACCCCTGACCGCCGCTAACGCGCTGCGCCCCACGCCGGACGGCATGTTGCGCACGCTCGGCGTCGGCACCACCGGCGAGGGCCAGAACCGATCCGCGGAGATCGTCGAGATCGACCCCGCCACCGGCGAGCGCACCCTGATCTGGCAGTCGCGCACCGACGATCGCTTCCCCTACGAGGACGGCGCCGAAGTGCCCACCTGGGACACCGGCCAATGCCTGAGCCACCAGTACGGCACCAGCCGTGTGAACGAGCACGTCGCCATCAACGCCCGGGCGTTCGCGGTGGGCCCCGAGGGCAACATGTACCTCTCGTTCTACCAAACGTACGACGGCGCCGGCATCATCGAGCTCTCCCCCGACGGCACCAGCTGCCGCATCGTCAGCCGCTGGGGCGCCCGCGACTTCCGACTCGGAACCGAGGATACCGTTCCGGCTCCCGACGACATCGGCGCACCCTCGAACCCCGACGTCGCGCGTGCGTCCATCTACGGCTTGATGGTCCACGAAGGCGGCGTCTACGGCGTGACCGGCCCTGCGGGCGACATGCTCCGCATCGACATCGCCACCGGCGACCGCACCATGGTCTCCGAGGACACCAGCGCGTCGGGCTTCGGCGGCATCGGCGAGGCGAACATCTTCTACGACGACACCCGTGACTACATCTTCGCGATGGGCACGCACGCGCCGTACGTGGGCGCGGTCATCGACCCCGACACCGGCTTCCGTGAGCCCATCTTCGCCGACCCCTCGGTCGTGCAAAACGACACCCCGATGATGCACTCCGGCTACCCGGTTCGCCGCAGCGTCGTCTCGCCCGCGACCACCACCCTCGGCGACGCGAACTACATCGGCTACGGCCCGTTCGCCATCGACCCCGAAGACAACGACATCGCGTGGTTCGTCTTGGACAGCGGCGCGCTCGTGAAGTTCGAGTTCTCGACGTTCAACAACTACATCTTCTCGTACTAACGCCGATGCTCTGACGCGGCGCGTTCCCCAGGGACGCGCCGCGTTTCGTTTTTGGCCCCGCCACTAACCGAAGCCACCGCCCTAACCGGAGCCACCGCCCTAACCGGAGCCACCGCCCTAACCGGA
>CBDUJZ010000197.1:0-8701 GCA_965367675.1 uncultured Myxococcales bacterium
CTCAGAGGCGGAGTGCACAGGTGGAACTCAGAGTCCCGAGAGCTGAATCTCGACCTCGTAGCCCGGGCCCGTCGAGCCCGCGGGGAACGCGACCGGCTCGGTCTCAATGCGCTCGATCGCGATGCCGGCGGCGACCAACGCCGTGCGGATGGCGATGGTGCGGCGGCTCGACACGGCCAGGCGCGCCGGCTCGTCCGCGCGGTCACGCGTGCTGACCTCGATGTCCGCCCGAAGCTCCGGGTACGTGGTCATCGCGACCGCGATCGCGTTCACGATCTGCAGCGCCTGCGGCGTCAGGTTCGAGGTCACGCCGTCGAACCACACCAGGTCCTCAGGAAGGATCAGCCCGCCGCGACGACGCGTGAGCAGGATCAAGCCCTCGTCCGGGCAGCCGTCCGCGTCATCGATGCCGTTGAGGGTCTCCGGCTCGAGCGGGCAGGTGTCGACGTCGTCCAGCAGGCCGTCGCCGTCGTTGTCGAGCTCAGCGCAGCCGTCCTCGTCCTCGAACCCGTCCATATCCTCGGGCGCGTTCACGCAGCGGTCGTCCGCGTCGAGTACGCCGTCGCCGTCGTTGTCGAGCTCGGGGCAGCCGTCTTCGTCCTCGAACAGGTCCAGGTCCTCGGCCTCGAGCGGGCACGCGTCGACATCGTCGAGCACGCCGTCGCCGTCGTTGTCGAACTCAGGGCAGCCGTCCTCGTCCTCGAACCCGTCCAGGTCTTCGGGCTCGTTGGGGCAGCGGTCCGGGCGGTCATTCACGCCGTCGCCGTCGTTGTCGTCGTCCGGGCAACCGTCGCCGTCTTCGAAGCCGTCGAAGTCCTCGGCGGCGTCCGGGCAGGCGTCGTCGCCGTTGAGCAGCTCGTCGCCGTCGCGGTCCAGATTCGTGGTGCGGCCGAACGAAGCGCCGAGCACAAATCGGAAGTTCGGCGTGCCGAAGCCTTGGCTCAAACCACGACCCAACCCGATGTTCACGTTGGTGCTCTTCACCTCGATTTGCGCGCCGAGCAGGCCCTCGATCGGGTGCCGCTCCGACCCTTCGGTCACCGACGCGTAGCCGATCTCACCGTGCACATCTGCGATGAGGCGCACGCGCTCCGAGGTGCGCAGGCCGAGGCCAATTCCCCACGAGATGGCGTCGTCGACCTCAAGCCCGGAGTCGACGAAATACGCCTGCTGCCGGAGGATGTAGCCCACGTTGAACGCGGCGCTGAAGCCACCGCGGGTGGTGATCTCGGCGGCGACGCGCGGCTCAAACTTGAAGCCCTCGCTGTGAAAACGCTCGGCGTTGCCCGTGGGCAAAACGATGCCCGCTTGACCGGCCAAACGGAAGCCCGCGTTCTCGCCCTCACGAACCGTCGACAGGATGGAGATCCGCGGAATCAAACGGATATCTCCGATTCCCGCGCCGCTATCCACTTCCAAGAACTGCGTGTTCTCCGGAGCCTCGTCGCCCGCCGTGACCAAATGCACGGGCACGTCCAGCCCGATCTCAAGCAGGTTGAACAGGCCGAGCGAGCCGAGCGCGTTCAGCGTCAGCATCGACGAGATCGGCCGGTGCACGATGTCGTCGTTCTCATCACGCTGCGACAGCACACCATAGGCGTACGTGAGCGTGCCGCCGGCCTCCCACTCCAGGTGGGCCGGGACCTGTCCCGATGCGACCGTCGAGTAGCTCTGCGACTGGTTCGGCATGGGGTGAAACGCCTGCGCATCGACGCCCTGCGCCGACAATGGCGAGGCGAGCGTGAGCGCGAGGAGCGTGATAGCGACGGGAGCAACGAGCGTAATTTTCATGTCCGCGGGGGTGTTCCGGACGGAAAGCAATTCAGCCCGTCTATCAAAGATGGCGCGGCTCGGCGAGTACGCATCTGCATGATGGGCACCACTTCGCGAACACTCCAACCGACAAACCGACTAGAACGCGCGCTCCGCGAACACCGCGTCACGCCACGCCAGCAGGTCTGGATACTGGCCCGCCACCTCCGGCCAGTGCCACAGCGGGCGGCTGTTCTCGCCCAGCGGAATCAGCGCGTCGGCCACCGGCATCACGAACTGCAGCGCCGTCGCCACCGAGATGTCCGCGTACGTGCGCGCGCCCAGCAGCGTGCCGTTGGGGTACAGCGCGCCCCGCACCTCTTCGAGCAGCGCGCACACCCGCTCGCTGGCCTCGGCGTCGCGCTCGGCCACATCCACGCCGTATTTGCTCGCGATGTAGCGCGAGCCCACGTTGCCGAGCAGCGTCGTGAACGGGCCCAAATGTCGGAGCACGCCGGGCACGCTCTCCCGCGAGGCTTCTGGCGTTCGGACCAGCGCGCGCGTGACCCGAGCGCGGCCGAGCTGCATCACCTCCTCGGCCAAATCCTCCCACTCCAGAATGGCCTCTTCCATGTCCTCCGGCAGCAGCGACCGACCGCTCGGCGCCTGCGCCGCAGACCACAGCGCGATGTCCCAGGAGTCGGTCAAAGCGCCGCGCGCGGTCAGCAGCAACGGCACGGTCGCTTTCTGGAAAGGCGCGCCCGCACGGATCCGCAACATAGGCTCGCCTAGAAGCGGAGTATATTCGTGATATCGATAGGTTACGTCATGCACATCCAGCGCCCACCTCGCCTTGTACGACCATGGGGAGTACGCCAACGCGTACAGATCTGGCACTATTCGATCTCTGTTCTACAAGTGTCTTCGAAACCCTCTTCCAGCTCTACTCCGAGAGAGAGCACGAGGCGGTTCACAAAGTTGAAGTAGCTCGCGATCATCGTCGCGTCGAGCACCGCCGCGTCGGTCCAGCCCTGCGCGCGGAGGCCCTCGATGGCGTCGGGATCCGGCTTGGGGTCCACGGTGATCGCGCGGGCGTATTCGAGCAATTTGCGCACCGGCTCGCGCACAAACTCGTCCGGAATCTGACCCGCAGCCAGCCCGACAAGCACCTCTTCGCTCACCTTGTACGCACGGAGCGGCGCCAGGTGATGCTGCACGCAGTAGTCGCAACCATTGGCCGCCGACACCACCACGCCGATCATCTCACGCGTGTGCCGAGCGAGCGGGCTGCGCTGGAACATCAGGGTCTTGTAGAACTCGAAGTGCGCCTTCATGGCGGCCGGGTTCAGAGACTGAATCTCCATGATCGAGGCGACTCCGCCCCGATCCCCCGCAATTTGCTCGTACACTTGAGCGAGGTCTCCCTGCGCGCGGTCCGGCCCGATCGTTTCAATAAATCCCATTCACTATCCTCCAGCGGCGATGTAGCGGCGCCGAACGTCACGCGACACCGGCTCTGCACCGGCACGCATCGACACCCGAAGCATCGCTTTGTTGTCCGCCGCGATCAGACCGAACACTCGGTCATGCGGCGCGTCGTGAATCGCGCGGGAAAGCGCGGCACCCGCGAAACCCGTCTTTCGAAACGCGCCATCCACAGCCACCGAGGTGATCTGGCTCGCGTCCTTCCAATCGAAGCGCGCCAAGCAGGCGACCGCCGTCTCTCCAATCACGATCCCGTAGAACGTCGCCTGCGCGATCGCAGCCTCGGCCATCACAGCCTCGCGACGCCACGAAGGCAGCGGGCCGCCTACCACCTGGGTCACCGTGTCCACCCACTGGCGCGGGTCCACAACAACCAGCGGAGGCGCCGGACGATCCTGAGGGTCCGTCGCCGGAATCGGCGCCTTCGCACGCGACCGACGGAATATCACCAGCTCCAACGCCGACGAACGCGAGCGCTGCAAACCCAGCTGCAGGCACAGCGCGTCGCGGTCATCCGACGGCCCGTACACATCCACGCAGCGCGGCGTGCCGTCCTGGTCTTGCGCGTCGAACAGCTGAATCAGCTGGTCCGGGATCAGCCCATCGTCCGGACCCACGGCGGCGTGGTTGCCATCCCGTAACTGCGGAGACGACGGATTCGACCAACGACGAAGCCCGGCAACATCCATACGCTGGCCCAACGTATCGAAGTGGTTCGATTCGAGCTCGAATAGCCAACGGCTGTCGACGGATTGCGGCATCGGGCTGCTGGGGAAATGATCGGTAGAACATGACCATACTCTTCCAGCGCAAACCCGCAAAGAACGTTGCCGATCCAGCGCTACATAGATACCAAAGAACTACATTTGTTTACACCGTATACCCGTGTACGCCCGCATGGCCGACTCCGCTCAAAACACCCCGCCCCAAACACCCCACAACCCCAACAGCGAACCCGCCCCCGTGCGCTGGGGAATCCTAGGCGCAGCCTCCATCGCAGAGGCCGTCGCGCCCGCCATCGCGTCACTCCCCAACGCCCGCCTAGAGGCCATCGCCAGCCGCTCCATGGACCGCGCGCAGGCCTGGGCCAAGCGCCACAACGTCGCCCGAGCCTTCGGCGACTACGACGAGATGCTCAACTCCGGCGCCATCGACGCCGTCTACATTCCCCTCCCGAACGCGCTGCACGCCGACTGGTCGATCCGCGCCCTGCAGGCCGGAATCCCCGTGTTCTGCGAGAAGCCCATCGGCCTGTCCGCCGCTGACGCGGAGCCCATCCGCGCCGCCGCGCGCCACGCCGGTCTGCCGGTCGCGGAGGGCTTCATGTACCGCTGCCACCCCGTGATCGACGCCCTCGTCGCGCACGTCCGCGCGGGCACCATCGGCACCCTCCGCTCCGTCCACGCCCGCTTCACTTTCCTACTCGACGAGGACGACTCCGTGGTCGACAACGCCGAGCTCGGCGGCGGCGCGCTCATGGACGTGGGCTGCTATCCCGTCAACGCCATGCGCCTCATCTGTGACGCCGAGCCCCTCGCCGTGTCCGCCATGCGCACCCCCGCGGCGGGCGGCGGCGACGTGGACCGCACCCTCACCGCCACGCTCGCGTTTCCGAACGGCGTGCTCGGGCTGCTGCACACCAGCATCGAGAGCGACGAGGTGCACGGCATCGAGGTCGTCGGCACGCTCGGCCGAATCGTGCTGCACGACCCTTGGGTGGCCATCGAGCACCCGGCCACGCTGCACATCTATCGCGAGCGCGAAGAGGTCGCCGTGGAATCGCACGGGCCCGCGAACGCGTACGCCCTCGAGATCGCCGACTTCACCGAGGCCATCCAACAAGGGCGCGCGCCACGCTGGGGGCTCGACGACGCCCTCGCGAACATGAAGGCCATCGACGCGATCGCGCTGTCGGCCAGCGAAGGCCGCCGGGTCACGCTCTAGCGCCGCGACCTGCGCGGTTCCCCTACTCGAGGGGCGCCGCGTCGAGCTGGTCCTGGATGTACTTGCCCATCTGCGAGCCGATGTACGCCAGGATGTTGGCGTCGTACTGCGAGAAGAACGTGCGCTCTTCGCGGTTGGCGAGCAGCAGCACGCCGTAGGCGCGGGGCCCGGACTGCACGGGCGCGCAGCACACCGAGTTGATGGTCTGCCCGGACTTGTCGCCCAGCTCGGACGTGGCGCGCGGGTCGTTCGCCGGGTTCACGGCGATGGACGCGCCGTCCTTGAGCGAGAACGCGGGGATGCCTTCGCGAATGCTAAACTCCGCCTTGAGCAGCTTCTTGCGCCCCTTGCCTCGGGCCTGCGCAAAGTACAGGTGGTCGGCGTTGTCGGAGGCGAACAGCAGGCCACCGATCTCGCAGGGCACGTACTTTTTGGCGAGGTCGATCGAGAAGTCGATCGCGTCTTCCATCGCGTAGCCGGGCTCGAAGATCGTCATGATCTCGAGGAAGACATCCTCGAGCGCGGTCTCCGAGACGCTGGCCTCGGGCATTTGATTTCCAGCCGACTTCGCAGCGGCAGCCATGTCCTCGATCTGCACCGAGGAGGAGATCGACGCGGCCGGACGGACGGTGTCCGCGACCACGCGCGCGCTCATGCCCGAGTCGCCCATGGGCATCTTGGCCGACTCGGTCGAGCCGATGGCGCGGAAGGCGCCGGTGGCCTTGTCCTTGAAGCCGACGGGGCGCGCACGCCCGACGCTCACGTTGGTCGGGCGGGGCGAATCGGGCGTCGCCGTCTCCGTGGTGCCGCTCGAGTCGCTGATCGCCTTCACGATCTGCGACTGCCGCACATTGTGCTCGTCCAGCTGCCGGATGCGCACAGTGCATCGCGAGCCGGGGTGCATGACCGTCATCTCACCGCCGGTAAGCTCTACGAACAAGCCCTCCAGGCTGGCCGGCGCAGCGCCCGCCGCGCGCGTAATTCCCGCGGACATGGCCGCCCGCCAGTTCGGCGCCTCGATTTGCATCGTGCGCATCTCATCGGCGGTCGGGATTTGAACTTCGTAGTACATCTGCGTGGGGGGTGAGGTCGATTCAGGTTCCGGATGCGCAGGAGCCACACCCGCCGGAGCCGCAGCCCCCCGAGGTGGTGCCACCCACGTCGTACCCCAGCAGGGGCATCGATGAGGCGGCGTAGCGCTTTACGTCGCGCTCTATGGAGAGCTCGGCGTCGCAGCGCGTGCACACATGCACCCATTCATCGTTGGCGTCGAGGTCCTTCGCCACCAATACGTCCCGCGCACACAGGGAACAATGGGCCACCGGAAATGTAGCAGTATCCAACAAAGGCGTGAGCCAGGAAGATGCCAGGAACTGAGTCCCGGGATGATAGCGGACCGAACTGCGCTCGGCAAAGGCGGCGTGGTTACACGCAGGATCTCGGCTGCCGGCCCGCGATCGCGGGAGAAGGCGCCTTCAACAGCGGCCGGCGCGGGACGCCGACCTGCGAGCTCGGCTAGGAGTTCATCGAGTCCAAGAACTCGGAGTTGGTCTTCGTCTTCTTCAGCTGGTCGTGCACGAAGGTCATCGCATCGACCGCGTTGAGCGGAGACAAGAAGTGCTGGCGCAACAGGTAGATACGGGACAGCACGTCCGGGTCCAGCAGCAGCTCTTCCTTGCGCGTACCCGACTTGTGCAGGTCGAGGCACGGGAACACGCGCTTCTCCATCAGCTTGCGATCCAAGTGCAGCTCGCAGTTGCCGGTACCCTTGAACTCCTCGAAAATCACCTCGTCCATCCGGCTTCCGGTGTCGACGAGCGCGGTCGCGATGATCGTCAGCGACCCGCCCTCTTCGATGTTCCGCGCGGCGCCAAAGAAGCGCTTCGGCTTGTGCAGCGCGTTGGAATCCACACCACCGGACAGGATCTTACCGGACGGCGGCACCACCGTATTATAGGCCCGCGCCAGACGCGTGATCGAGTCGAGCAGGATCACAACGTCCTCGCCCTGCTCCACCAGCCGCTTCGCCCGCTCCAACACCATCTCGGCCACCGCGATGTGCCGCTCGGCCGGCTCGTCGAACGTCGACGACAGCACCAGGCCGTCCACGCTGCGCGCCATGTCGGTGACCTCCTCCGGGCGCTCGTCGATGAGCAGCACCATGAGGATCACGTCCGGGTGGTTGTGCGTGATCGCGTTCGCCATCTGCTGCATGAGCACGGTCTTACCCGCGCGCGGCGGCGCGACGATCAGCGCGCGCTGACCTTTTCCGATGGGCGCGAACAGGTCGAGCACGCGGGTCGCCAGCTCGCCCGGCTCACCCTCCAGACACAGCTGCGTCTCGGGATACAGCGGCGTCAGGTTGTCGAACAGCGGCTTCTCGGCAGCCTCTTCCGGGCTCACACCGTTGATCTGACCGACCTCCAGAAGCGCGTAGTAACGCTCTTGCTCCTTGGGCGGCCGCACGCGGCCATCGACCGTGTCACCCGTTCGCAGGTTGAACCGGCGAATCTGCGATGGCGACACGTAGATATCGTACGGGCAGGGCAGGTAGTTGTGCTCCGGCGCGCGCAGGAAACCGAACCCATCCTCGTGTACTTCCAAGCACCCCTGACCCCGCTGGGTCACGCCGTCCGCGTCGAGCCCTTTGGCCACCGCGAGCACCAAGTCCGACCGACGCACGCCGAGCGGGCCCCCGTGGCCAAGCTGCCGCGCGAGGTCGCTCAAGGTTTCTGCGTCGAGGCGTTTTACCTCGTCGATTTGGAGCTCGAAACCGTCGGGCGTCTCGTGGAGAAGACCGGCGCTTTGGCCAACATCAATGGGAGTGGTCATGGGGCACACATACATGCCGACGCGTATCCCATGGGGAATGAGATATCGATGACGCCGGACGGAGGGATGAGAGAACGGACACCATAGTCACGCGCACTCCGGGTTTGCAACGCCCAACCCCGACTTTTACTCCCCAAACCCCGTTCGACGCCGGCGCCCGCGCCAACCGGTCCTTTCGCGCGAGCGCTCCGCGCCGACGCCCGCCGCGCATCGCATCCGGCCCGCCGCGCCCGTCTCGCATGATCGGTTTGACGATATGGACATCGCAGGCGTATACTCCAGTGACCCATTCCCCCGCCTGCGCGATAGATGACCGACAAGCGAATGCACGAGCGGCTCCTCATCAATGAGGAGTTCAACAGCATCGACGACTTCATCGCCGAGTACGTAACCGATATCAGTCGGGGTGGTGTGTTCATCCGGTCCAAGCAGCCGCTGCCGGTCGGGACCAAGGTGAACCTCAAGTTCTCCGTCATCCTCGACGACTTCCACACCATCTCCGGCGAAGGAGAGGTCGTGCGCGTCATCGATACCGGCGACACGCTCGGCATGGGCGTCACCTTCCTTGAGCTCACGCCCGAGTCGCGCGAGATCATCGAAGAGCTCGTGCGACGACGCGAAGAAGCAGAAGCCGCCGGAAGCGACAGCTAAACGCTGCGTCCGGCTGCGAACCACCAGCGCGCGAACC
>CBDUJZ010000198.1:0-8688 GCA_965367675.1 uncultured Myxococcales bacterium
TCGAGGTGGTTCAGGATTGAGTTCGACCGCGTTTGTGTGTTGAGCGGCTTCCGATTTGGGGCGGACAGACTTAGCGTTCACGTGTGCCCGACTTAGCGTTTCCTAGCGCCCTTCGTGGACGCAGACCCGGAATCCGCATGCCCAATCGAGGTGCACAGCCGCCAGGAACCGGCGGGGGCTTTCGAAAACGCGGGGCCAACCCTACGCAACTTCAGGCGTAAACCGTACGCAACGTAACGTGTAAACCCACGCAACGTCACGTGTAGACCTACGCAACTTCACGTGTGATGTCTCCCACCGCCCCCGGACCGTATGAAACTCTGGCAGAAGATTGGAACGTGCGTTGCCGCCGCCGAAGTGTTGGGCGGGATCGGCGGGTTTATCACGGCGAAGGCCATCGACGGTTGGTACGACACGTTGGTGGGGCCGCCTGGAACGCCGCCGAACTGGGTGTTTGGCCCGGCGTGGACGGCGCTGTACGCGATGGTCGGCACGTCGTTCGCGCTGGTGTGGCACGATACGGAGCCAGGGCCGGAGCGTAAGAAGGCGTTCGCGGTTTTTGGGACGCAGTTTGCGCTCAACATGGCGTGGACGCCGGTGTTCTTTGGCGCACACCAGCTGGGCGGCGGGCTCGTGGTGATCGGGCTGATGCTCGTGGGCATCGCGGCGAACATCGTGGTGTTTCGGCCGATCAACCGGACGGCGGCGGCGTTGCTGGTGCCGTACCTGGGCTGGGTCTCGTACGCGACGTACCTGAACGCGGGCTACTGGTGGCTGAACCGCTAATGGGCGGCAGCTTGCGGGGTCGCGGCGGCAATCGCTCGGCTCCGCGCCCATGGGGGTAGAGGCATTGGCCGCGCTTCGGTAGAAGGCGGGACGCGGTGGGGTTCACCGGCCGCGCTTTGCCTCAAGGAGCCGCTATGCACGCCATTACAATCGCTGACGACGTTGAACGAACCTTGACCTGGGAGCGCGCGACGCCCCCGGTCATGGGGCCCGGCCAGGTGCTGATTCGCACGCGGGCGACGGCGGTGAATCGGGCGGACTTGCTGCAGCGGCGCGGGCGCTATCCGGTGCCTCCCGGCGCGAGCCAGATTTTGGGGCTTGAGGTGGCCGGCGTGATCGAGGCGATGGATGTGTCCGTGACGGGCTGGTCGATCGGCGATCGGGTGTGCGCGCTGCTCGAGGGCGGCGGCTACGCGGAGCAGGTGTCTGTGGACGCGAGCATGCTGTTGCCGATCCCGGAGCGGTTGAGTTTTGTGGAGGCCGCGGCGGTGCCGGAGGTGTTCTACACGGCGTGGTTGAACGTGTTCTTGGAGACCAAGATCCAGCCGGACGAGTGTGTGATGGTGCACGCTGCGGCGTCGGGGGTCGGCTCGGCGGCGGTGCAGCTGTGCCGCGCGTTTGGACACCGTTGTTTTGCCACCGCCAGCGGCGGGAAGCTCGAGGCGGTGCGCGCGCTCGGCGCCGACGTGCTCATCGATCGCAACAACGAGCGGTTCGTGAACGTGGTCAAAGAGCAGACCAACAGCCGCGGCGTGGACGTGATCCTGGACCCGGTGGGCGGCAGCTATTTCACGGACAACTTGCGGTCGCTCGCGCCCGGTGGGCGGCTTGTGAACATGGGCCTGCTGGGCGGCATCGAGGGTACCGTGAACCTGGCGCAGCTGATGACGCGGCGGCTGCGGATCATCGGCTCGGTGCTGCGCTCGCGCTCGCGCGCGGAGAAGGTCGAGATCACGGCGTCGGTCCGCGAGCACGTGTGGCCGCGGCTGGAATCCGGTCATCTCAACCCGGTGATTCACGCGACGTTCCCAATCACGGAGGCGGCCGCTGCGCACGCGCTGCTTGAGGCGAACGAGACGATCGGAAAGGTGGTGCTGACGGTGGGCGAAGCCGCGGCGTCCTAGGCCAACCTATCCCTTTGTATTTACGCATGAATCACCCTGCCCCCACTCGGTTCACACCGCCCGCGTTCGCGTGGGCTCGGCTGTCGATCGTGGCGTTTGTTTGTTGCCTGGCCGTGCTGTCGGGTTGCGACGTGAGCGAGGACGCGGAGGCTCCGCCATCGGCGGAAGCCAACGCGGCCGGCGGCGCTGGCGCGGACTCGGTCGAAGCCGCTGCGGCCGGCCAAGAGGCGGCGCGGGCGGGTGCTCAGGCGCCTTGCCAGGACGGCGTGCAGAACGGCTCGGAGACGGGCGTCGACTGCGGCGGCTCGTGCGGGCCCTGCCCGGCGGGTGCGGCGTGTGAAGACGCGGCGGACTGCGAGAGCACGCTGTGCTTGGCCGGTCGGTGTTTGGTGCCGCGGTGTTTGGACGGGGTGATGAACGGTGACGAGACCGGGCCGGACTGCGGCGGGGTGTGCAGCCCGTGTCGCGAGGGCCTGCCGTGCCGGAGCGGCGCGGACTGCGCGACGAGCGAGTGCGTGAATTTTGTGTGCCATCAAGAGGGCTGCGGCGACGGCCGGCGCGGCGGATTGGAGTCGGACGTGGATTGCGGCGGCGGCTGCACGGCGTGCGCCGACGGTCGGGCGTGCGGCGTTGGCGCGGACTGCGATTCGGGCGTCTGCGTGGAGGGTGCGTGTGCGCGCGCGCGGTGCGACGATGGCGTGGCGAACGGAACCGAGACGGGGACCGACTGCGGCGGGCCGTGCGGGCCGTGTCCTGTGGGGGCGCCGTGCGCGCGTCGAACGGACTGCGTGTCGTCGACTTGCGTGGCGGGGATCTGCCGGACGTCGGCGTGCGACGACGGGATACGGAACGGGGACGAGACGGACACGGACTGCGGCGGCGGGTGTGACCGCTGTCCCGTGGCGGCGCGTTGCGCGTCGTCGTCGGAGTGCGAGAGTGGGGTCTGCGCGGGGGGAGCGTGCGCGGCGCCGAGCTGCCGGGACGGCGTTCGGAACGGGGCCGAGACGGACGCTGATTGCGGAGGCGGGTGCACGCCATGTGGCGTGGACGCGCAGTGTGGCGAGGGGCGCGACTGCGTGACGGGCCTCTGCCAGGGTGGGCTTTGCCGGGAGCACCGGTGCGACGACGGGGTTCGGGGCGGCGGGGAGACGGATGTAGATTGCGGGGGGAGCTGCGCGCCGTGCGGCAGCACGGCGCGCTGCGGCGCCGGAGGCGACTGCCAAAGCGGCGTATGTACCGCCACCCGATGCGCCGAGCCCACCTGCCAAGACGGCGTGCACAACGGCGACGAGACCGACACCGACTGCGGCGGAAGCTGCGGCGTCTGCGACATCGACGCCCGTTGCAACCGCGGCGCTGAGTGCACCTCCGGCGTGTGCGCCGACAACCAATGCATCGCCCCGCGCTGCGACGACAACACCCGCAACGGCGACGAGACCGATACCGACTGCGGAGGCCCATGCGCCCGCTGCGAAGCCTCAAACGCATGCAGCTCCGCGCTCGATTGCGTCAGCCGCGTGTGCACCGATTCCCTTTGCGTAGCGGCCACTTGCAGCGATGGCATCCACAACGGACGCGAGACCGACACCGACTGCGGAGGGCCCTGCACCCCATGCGCAGACGCCGCCGGTTGCGAAGAGAACGACGACTGCACCAGCCGGGTTTGCGACGCCGGATTCTGCCGGACCCCAACCTGCCGCGACGACACCCACAACGGCGACGAGACCGACACCGACTGCGGAGGCCCGTGCGGTCCATGCGCCTCCCGCGCCGCCTGTAGCGACGCCTCCGACTGTGAGAGCGGCGTGTGCCGAGACGGCCAGTGTCGCGCCGCGGCCTGCGACGACGGCGTAAAGAACGGCGACGAGACCGACACCGATTGCGGCGGCCGATGCGACGCCTGCAGCGTGGGCGAATCCTGCCGAGCGGCCAACGATTGCAGCACGCTCGTGTGTCGCGACAATCAGTGCGTGGCGGCGGCCTGCGACGATGGCGTAAAGAACGGCGACGAAACCGACGCCGACTGCGGCGGAAGCTGTGCGCAATGCGTCCCTCAGCAGGTGTGCCGCGCGAACGCCGATTGCGAGTCCAACGTGTGCGAAGACCGTGTGTGCCAGCGCGCCACCTGCAGCGACCGCACCCACAACGGCAACGAGAGCGACACCGACTGCGGCGGCCCCTGCGCGCCCTGCGCCGCCGACCAACGCTGCACCTCGCCCGACGAATGCCGCAGCAGCTCGTGCGCGTACGAGGTCTGCCAAGCGCCCGCCTGCAACGACCGCGTGCGAAACGGCGACGAGGCCGACGTCGACTGCGGAGGCACCTGTACGCCCTGCCCGCTCGACGGCGTGTGCGCGCGCGCCGGCGATTGCGAGTCGGGCGTGTGCGCGGACAACGCCTGCCGCGCGCCAACGTGCGCCGACGGCGTGAACAACGGGACCGAGACCGGGCTCGACTGCGGAGGGCCGTGCCCGCCCTGCGCCGCCGCCGGTGGATGCCGCGACGCCGGCGACTGCCAAAGCGGCGTATGCGCCGAGAACGGCTGCGCTGCGCCGACCTGCACCGACAACGTGAAGAACGGCGACGAGACCGCCACCGACTGTGGAGGCTCCTGCGCGCCCTGCGATGTGGGCAACACCTGCGCCCGCGGCACGGACTGCGCCAGCGCGCTGTGCAACGCCAACGTGTGCGCCGCCCCCGGCTGCTTCGACGGCGTGCGCAACCGCGACGAGACCGGCGCCGACTGCGGTGGCTCCTGCGCGCCATGCGCCGACCGCGGCCCCTGCCGTGCCCCCTCGGACTGCCAAAGCGGCGTCTGCCGCGACAACGTCTGCGCCGAGCCCACCTGCGAGGACGCCGTGCACAACGGCCTCGAGACCGACGTCGACTGCGGCGGAGCCTGTCGCGCCTGCGACTCTGCCGCCGCATGCACCAGCGCCGAAGACTGCGACACCGCTTACTGCGCCGACGGGCGTTGCGGCGTCGCCCCCAGCTGCGACGCGCTATTCCAAACCGGCGTCACGCGCGACGGCGTCTACACGATCGAATCCGGCGAAGACCTCACGCGCGCGTTCTGCCGCATGGACATCGCCGGCGCCGGCTGGACGCTCATCTCGGCCGTGCGCGACGAAGACGACGAGCCCATCGTGGGCAGCGGCTTCTGCACCAGCGCCAGCGGCTCCCTGGCGTGCAAAGGCCACATCCCCGTGGCCGCCGTCTCCGCCGAACGTGAGCTGCTGCTCATCGACGAATCCGCCGGCGCATGGCTCGTGCTGGCCGGCCTCACGCCCACCGGCATGCTCGCGCGACTCAGCGGTCAGACCACCATCCCAGCCGGCGCCAGCTGCGGCTCCAGCTGCGGGCGCGCCATCGATCCCGACCTGCACGTGCGGGCCACCTCGGGCTTCAACGCCCAACACGGCACCCTGCAACAGTGGTGGCGATTCGGCGGTGTCTGGCTCGGCTCCGGCGCCGCTGCTGGCGATCCGTGCGGTGCCGCCCTCGCCGCTGGCTACGGCGTCGCACAAGGCCTGTGGGAGCGAAACGACCGCGCCGGTTGCGGTACACGCGTCGGCGCCGGACACCTCGCGATCTATTGGCGCTAGGCGTCCGCGAGCGTCTGCAACAGCGTATGACAGGCGCCTGAGAATCATTCTTGACCCAATCACTAAACAAACTTAGGCATGGCCTCATTGAAGCGTGTTCACCACCCCCGATGGAACGCATGAACAGTACGACCACCGCACAACCCAAGGGCCGCGTCGCCTTGATCGGCGCCGGCCCCGGCGACCCCGAATTGCTCACGGTAAAGGCGTTCCGCCTGCTCCGAGAAGCCGACGTCGTGCTCTTCGACAACCTCGTCGGCGACGCGATCATCGAGCTCGCGGCCTCCGCGCGCCGCATCGATGTCGGAAAGATCGGGGGCGGTCGGCGCACCAGCCAAGACGTGATCAACCGTCTACTGCTGCAAGAAGCCCGCGCCGGACACGTGGTCGTGCGGCTCAAGGGCGGCGACCCGTTCGTCTTCGGACGCGGCGGTGAAGAGGCCCTCTACTTGGCCGAGCACGGCATCGAAGTGGAGACCGTCCCGGGCATCAGTTCCTCGATCGCCGCCGCCGCCGCCGCCGATATCCCGGTCACCCACCGCGGCGTGAGCACCCACTTCAGCGTGGTCACCGCCGTGGGCTCCAAGGCCGACGAGAGCGCCCTCGAAGAGGCCTGGCGCCAGCTCGCCGCCGCCGGCGGCACCGTCGTGTTCATGATGGGGCTCGGCCGCATCGAGCGCATCGTCGCCCAGATCCGCGCCGCCGGCGTGCCCGAAGACCGCCCCATGGCCGTCATCTCGTCGGCGACCACCGAGAACGAGCACGTCGTCACCGGCACCGTCGCCAACATTGTCGAGCGCGCCGCCATGGCCGCCCTCCCCACGCCGGCCACCATCGTGCTCGGCGACGTCATTCGCGTTCGCGAGCGCTGGCACGCCCTGCGCGACGCCGATCGCACACCCCATTTCGCCCCCACCGCCCTCGTCGGCTGATCATGTACGTTTACGACCAATACGACGCCACCATCGTCCGCGAGCGCGTGGAACAATTCCGCGGGCAAGTCGCTCGCCGCCTCGCCGGTGAAATCACCGAGAAGCAGTTCCTGCCCCTGCGGCTTCAGAACGGCCTCTACCTGCAGCGCCACGCGTACATGCTGCGCGTCGCCGTGCCCTACGGCCTGCTGAACACCACCCAGCTGCGCAAGCTCGCCTTCATCGCGCGGCGTTACGACCGCGGCTACGGGCACATCTCCACCCGTCAGAACGTGCAGTACAACTGGCCCAAGCTGGAGGAGGTCCCCGACCTGCTCGACCACTTGGCCGACGTCGAGATGCACGCCATTCAGACGAGCGGAAACTGCATCCGGAACATCACCGCCGACGAGCTGGCCGGCGTGGCCGCGGACGAGATCATCGACCCGCGCCCGTACTGCGAGCTGCTGCGTCAGTGGTCCACATTCCACCCGGAATTCGCGTACTTGCCGCGCAAGTTCAAGCTCGCGATCACCGGCTCGCCCAACGACCGCGCCGCCATCGCGTACCACGACATCGGCCTGCGCGTGCTCAAGAACGAGGCCGGCGAAGTCGGCTTCCAGGTCTGGGCCGGCGGCGGTCTCGGCCGCACCCCGGTCATCGGCACGGTCATCAACGAGTTCGTACCCGAGCGCTACATCGCCGCGTACTGCGAGTCGATCGTCCGCGTGTACAACCTCAGCGGCGACCGTAAGAACAAGTACAAGGCCCGCATCAAGATCCTCCTGCGCAGCTTGGGCGCCGAGGAGTTCACGCGACAGGTCGAAGAGGAGTTCGCGCGTGTGAAGGACACGGCGATCCAGTTTGAGCCCGAGGAGATCGCCCGCGTGGCCGGCTTCTTCGCGCCCCACGACTACGACGCCTCGTTCGCCGACGACACGCTGCCCACCGAAGGTGTGTCGAGCGAGTTCGGCCGCTGGCTCAAGTACAACACCGAGGTCCACCGCCAGTCTGGCTACCGAATCGTGCACGTGTCGCTCAAGACCAAGGAGCAAGCTCCTGGCGACATCACCGACGCCCAGATGGACGCGCTCGCCGACATCGCCGACGCGTACTCGTTCGGTGAAGTCCGCAACACGCACCGCCAGAACATGGTGCTCGCCGACGTGCCGATTCGCCACCTGGAGACGGTCTGGAAGGCCCTGCAGGAGGTCCAGCTGGCGACGCCGAACATCGGCACGCTCACCGACATCATCTGCTGCCCCGGCCTCGACTACTGCGACCTGGCCAACGCCGGCTCCATCGCCGTATCCCAGAAGATCACCGAGGCGTTCGACGCCATCGACTACGTGTACGACCTGGGCCCGCTCGAAGTGAAGATGTCCGGCTGCATCAACGCCTGCGGACACCACCACGTAGGCCACATCGGCATCCTCGGCATCAACAAGGCCGGCGAAGAGTACTACCAAATCATGCTCGGCGGCTCCGCTGCGGACGACGCCTCGCTCGGCAAGTGGCTCGGGCCCGCGATCGCCCAAAAGGACGTCGCCGAATCCGTGCAGAAGCTGCTGGCACACTACGTAGTCGAGCGTGAGGGCGACGAGCGCTTCCTCGACACCTACCGACGCGTCGGACCGGCGCCCTTCAAGGAGGCCGTCTATGGCTAATCGCATCATCCAACGCGGCGAAATTGTTGAGGATTCCTGGCAGCACGTCGGAGCCGACGACGACATCCCGGCCACCGGCGACGTCATCGTCTCGCTCGACCGCTGGACGGCCGACCGCGACGCGCTCATCGCGCGAGACGGCAAGCTCGGGCTCCGTATCGATGGCACCCACGACGTGCGCGCACTGGAGCCGGACCTGGTCCACTTCAGCACCATCGCCATCGACTTCCCCGTCTTCACCGACGGCCGCGGCTACAGCCACGCGCGCATCCTCCGGGGTCAACTCGGCTACGAAGGCGAGCTCCGCGCGATCGGCGAAGTCCTCCGCGACCAGATCTTCTACATGCACCGCGTGGGCTTCGAGACCTTCGAGACCGCACCGGGCCTGAGCCTGGAGAGCGCGCTCGAGGGGCTGAAAGACTTCTCGGTCACGTACCAGGCCTCCGCCGACGAGAGCCGCCCGCTGTTCCGACGCGTGCAGGACCGGCGTCAGGCGGACGCGTAGACAGGCCGCGCGGTCCCGCGAACGCGACCCGAGGAAACCCGACGCTCCATCGCGTCGGGTGTTTGCGTTGAAGATCACCGGTTGACGCCC
>CBDUJZ010000199.1:0-8633 GCA_965367675.1 uncultured Myxococcales bacterium
CCTTCGCTCCGTGCCCAGCATGATCGTCACGCTTGTCGACAGCGATGGGAACGTACTCGTGCCGGAAGACGCTGCGACAGTGGAAGTATCGAAAGACGGTGGAGAGACGTGGTCGTCGGGGTGCAATCTATCCAGCAGCGGGCTGTTCGGTTGCGGCGGCGATGGCGGCACGTTCTCCGTGCGCGCCGAGTACGATGGATTGTCCGGTATGACGTCGGGTATCCGCGTCACGGAGAATCGCTGTCATCCGAATACGGTCGAGGTCGAATTGCTCATGCAGTAGGCCGGGTTCACGACGGTCTCAGGGTGCCAGCGCGATCCCGAGAGAAACCCGGCTCTAAGTTGAGCAGTGTGAAGCTCTGTCCTTCGACAAGCTCAGGATGGGTGAGCGGGAGCGGGAGGCGTCAGCGAGGGCGGGAGGACGGGCTCCAGTTTGGGCGGTGGATTTGAAACCTGTCCTTCGACAAGCTCAGGATGGGTCAGCGAGGGCGGACGGCGGACGGCGGACGGCGGACGACGGAGGACGGAGGAGGCGAGCGGCGGCGGCAGCTTGGCATGCTCGGCACCCACGCAGAGCCCCCGGCGCGCCGACCGCACCGCTTCCCACGAAGCGACCCACGGGCCGGTTTTCAAACGATTTTCTGCCGCAAACGACCTTCCAGATTCGCGCTTGTCCACCCGTCGCAAGCGATGTAAGTGGGCGCTGACCGGGCGTCCCGGCCGTGCCTCTCGAACTGCCCCTCGACCACCGTTTGCCACCATGCAAACTCTTACAAAGCGAGACGAGAACGTCGTCCGAGCGCTCGCCCTGACCCTGCTCACACGCGGCGGAAAGGTAGATCTGGATGCCGTTGATGCGGGCGTCGTCAAGCGGATCGACCGCTGGATGACGGACCTCAACGCCGTTGAGCGCCTCAAGATTCGCGGGCTCTTCCACATGTTCGACCTGTGGTACGCCGTGCACGCGTTCAGCCCGCTCGCACGCTTCACCAAGGCCAACGCCGAGCAGCGCACCGCGTACTTGGCCACCTGGGAGCACAGCGAGATGTATGCCCGCCGGCTCGCCTTCCAAGGCATCCGCCAGATCACCTCGCTCGCGTACATGGAGCACACCGGCGTGCGCGCGGGCATCGGCATCGAGGACGACGTGAGCCCCGAAGAGCACCTCCGTCGGCTGGCCAGCGTCAGCGAGCTTCTGAGCGACAAAAAGTCGATCAAGCGCGTGGTCTAGCGGCCGTCGGACTCGTAAAGAGCCCACCGCAGCCGCCGCCCAAGCCCCTTTCCCACTCGGCCCAACGCCGCGTGGGCCCCATGGAATCCGATATGGAAAAGAAGCGAATCTCCGAAGTCGAAAACCGCTGGTCCACCGACCAGCTGATCACCGGCATCGAGCTTCAGGACTGGCTCAAGATGCTCGGCGATAACGGCTGGCGCATCGACCCCACCTATTTCCACCGCTTCGCGTGGATCACCGGCTGGGCCCTGCCCGCGACCATCATGGGCCGCTTCGAAGACATGCGCTACGCCCGGCGCATCGAGCAGATGGACATCGACCCCACGCCGGTCTTCATCCTCGGCCACTGGCGCTCCGGCACCACGCACCTGCACAACCTGCTCGGACGCGACCCGAACAACACGTTCACCACCGTCTACCAGTGCATCTTCCCCACATCGTTCCTGACCGGTGAGAACTTCGTCCCGAAGCTCACCAGCCGGTTCATGACCGAGACCCGCACGTACGACAACGTGAAGAATGGCTGGTACGAGGCGGCCGAGGACGAGATCGCCCTCACCAAGCTGCACGGCCTGTCGCCCTACGTGTCGTTCATGTTCCCGGACAACCGGGCCAAGTACGCCAAATACATCGACTTTATCGAGTGCACCGATAAGGAACGCCAGCGCTGGAAGGACGGCCTGGAGTACCTCATCAAGAAGGTCATGATCTCGACCGGCGGCAAGCGCGTGGTCGTCAAATCGTGCACCCACGCCGCCCGTATCCGGATGCTGCTCGAGATGTTCCCGAACGCCAAGTTCGTGCACATCCACCGCAACCCGTACGAGTGCTTCGCGTCGACCCTGCACATGCGCTCGCACACCGACTGGGAGAACTTCTTCCACCTCCCCGAAGAGAACTGGGAAGGCGAGCGGCGCGAGCAGACCGCCATGCTCGGCCAGCGCATCTTCGAGCGCCTCAACGAGGACAAGAAGCTCATCCCGCCGGAGAACTACTACGAGATCGCCTACGAGGACCTGGTCGGCAACGAGCTGAACGTCCTCGAAGACATCTACACCAAGTTCGATATGCCTGACCGCGAGGACTACCTCACGGCCATCAGCGAGTACCTGGAGTCCATCAAGGGCTACAAGACCAACAAGCTGCAGATCGACCAAGAGCTGAAGGACTTCGTCTGGGAAAACTGGCGCTCCGCCTTTGAGCCCTACGGATACCAGCGCGAATACCCGGCACCGCGCATCGAGCCCGGCGCCGCCGCGCAAGATGACGCTGCACAATCTGACGCTGCGCAAAATGACGCCGCACAGAATAACGACACCGATACCGCGGAGGACGAAGCGTGACCGACCGTAAGTCCATGAAGACCATCGTCGAGGAGCATATCTCCTCCAGCGACCACCTCGCCAAGAAGCACGTCCACCCCAAGATGCTCAGCCTTCTTGAGCTCGGTGGCTTCAACTCGGTGTACCAAAAAGCCGAGGGCCCGTACCTGTGGGACGGCGACGGTAACAAGTACCTTGACATGCTCTCCGGCGGCGGCGTTTACCTGCTCGGCCGCAACAACAAGCGCATTCACCAGGCCCTCAAGGACGTCCTCGACATGGACATCCCGAACCTGACGATCGTGAACGCGCCCGTGCTGTCCGGCCTGCTCGCCGAGCGCCTGCTCAAGCTCACGGGGCCGCACTACACCAAGTGCGTGTTCTCGAACACGGGCTCTGAGGCGACCGACCTCGCGATCCGCTTCTCGCGCTTCGTGACCGGCCGCCGGCGCATGCTGTACCTCGAAGGCGCGTTCCACGGACGCACCTACGCGGACGTCTCCATCTGCGGCTCGCCCGAGCTCCGCAAGAACATGGAGCCGCTCATGCCGATCACCACGCCGATCCGGCCCAACGACATCGAGCAGCTCGAGCGCGAGCTCAGCAAAAACGATGTGGCCGCGTTCTTCTTCGAGCCCGTCCAGGGCATGAGCGGAACGGTCATGGAGGCCGAGTATCTGAAGGCCGCCGAGCGCCTGTGCAAGGAGTACGGCGCGCTGTTCTGCGCCGACGAAGTGCAGACCGGTCTGTGCCGAACGGGTCCGTGGTTCTGCTCGCTCGACAAGGGCGTTCGCCCGGACATGCTGTGGGTCTCCAAGGTGCTCTCGGGCGGTACGGTGCCGGTGTCGGCGCTGTTCATGACCGACGAACTCTACAACAAGATCTACTCTGGATTCACGTCCGGCCCGGTGTACTTCTCCACGTTTGCGGAGAACAACCTGGCCATGGCCGCGGGTATCGCGAACCTGGACGAGCTTGAGGAGATGAACGCGCCCGCACGCGCCACGGCGCTGGGTGAAGTCATCCGCGAAGGCCTCGAGCAGCTCGCCGAGCGCTACGACGTGATCGACCGCATCGAGGGCCAAGGCCTGCTGCAGGTGATCTACTTCCGCGACTCCGCGAACCTGTCGCTGAAGCTGCAGCAAACGCTCATGAACGCCGCCGATCCGGCCGCGTTCGGCGCCGCTGTGAACGTGGACATGTACCGCGACAAGCGCGTGATCGTGCAGGTGCCCGGCGCCACGCTCAGCGCCATCAAGATCCTCCCCGCGGTCACCATGACCGACGAGGACGTCGAGTGGTTCCTGGAGAGCTTCGAGGACGTGGTCGCGAGCTACTACGCCGAGCGCGCGCCGATCGTGTCCGTCTCCAAGGGCTTCCTCAAGAACGCCCTGAAGAAGGTCCGCGACGTGGTGCCCAAGGAGCTCATGCCGCCGCTGCTCAGTGGCGAGACCGCTTCGGCTCAAAAAAAAAGCCCTGAAACGCTGAGGCGGCACGACGAGCGCATCGAGCGCTTCGAGAACTACGACCGCGACATCAACGAGCACTGTGACTTCTTGGTCATCGGCTCGGGCCCCGGCGGAGCGTACGCCGCGCGCCAGCTCGCCAAGACCGGCAAGCGCGTCATCATGGTCGACGCCGGCGTGATCGCCAAACCGGAAGACTTCACCGAAGACTGCCTCAGCACCTTCAACAAGTACTTCTGGGACAGCGGCCTGCGCACCACCCGCGGCAACGTGTTGATGCCCGCGCTCTACGCCAAAGCCCTCGGCGGAAGCGCGGTGTTCAACTGCCAAATCTGCCTGCGCATCCCCGAATACCAGACCAAGCGCTGGCAGCGCGAGCACGGCGTCGACATCGACTTCGACGCCCTCGCGGCAGACTACGAAGAGGTCGAGCGCATCGCCGGACTGGCCGTCACGCCCGACGAAATCCAGGGCAAGCGCAACGCGACGTTCAAGCAGGGCGCCGACGCCATGGGCATCGGCTCCATGCCGGTCACCCGCGCCGTCAACGGCTGCAAGGGCTCGGGACGCTGCATCGTCGGCTGCCCCAACGGCGCCAAGAACAGCCCCGACTTCGCCGTGCTGCCCGAGTTCCTGAACGACGGCGGCCGCGTGCTCACGTCTGTGCAGGTCGACAAGCTCATCATGCGTGGCAACCGCGCGGCGGGCGCCACCGGCTGGGTCATCGACCCCGACACCGGCAAGAAGACCCACAAGGTCCGCATCACCGCCAAGGCCACCATCATGGCCGCCGGCGCGTTCAACACGCCGGTCATCCTGCAGCGCAGCCGCGTCAAGAACCGCAACGTCGGCAAGAACTTCCGGACACACCCCGGCATCTACGCGCTCGGCGAGTACAACGAGCCCATCGCCCCGTGGAACGGCGCCTCCCAGGGCTACCACTCCACGCACTTCCTCGAAGAGAAGGGCATCAAGCTCGAGAGCCTGTGGGTGAACGCGCCGCTCGTGGCCGCCCGCCTGCCCGGCATCGGTCAGCGGTACAAGGACCACCTGAGCAACTTCAACAACATGTCGGTGTTCGACGCGTGGGTCAGCGGCGACGACTCCGTGGGCGCCGTCCGCGCGCTGCCCGGCGGCGGCAAAGACATCACCTACGACCTCGGTCACGGCGACGCGCGACGCCTCAAAGAGGCCACCGCCCTGCTCGGCGAGATGGCGTTCGGAAGCGGCGCGCACACCGTGTACACGGGCCTCAACGGCGAGTTCAACACGCTGTACGACCTGGACGACGTGGCCGAGCTGCGGAAGGCCGACCTGAAGCCCACGGACTTCACCACCGGCTCGCAGCACCTGTACGGCACCATGTCGATGGGCGCGGACCGCGACCGACACGCGGTGGACTCCAACGGCGCTGTGTACGGCGTCGAGGACCTGTACGTGACCGACACGAGCATCATGCCCATGTCGCCGAGCGCGAACCCCATGCTGCCGATCATGGCGCTGGCAAACATGCTGGGCCGCAAGATCGGCGAGCGCTACTAGCGCCACCACCCAACGCCGGGGACGAGGCATGGCCTCGCCCCTACGCCGTGCCCCCGCACACGCCTGCGGAGGACCACACCTCAGCGCCCGCACCGCTACACCACCGCCAATTCTCCACAATTCGCGGTATTGACACCCGTTCGGGATTCCATCATAGGGGCGCCCACTCCCCAGGCGTATCGTGCAGTCCGCGCTCTTGCGCCTCCCTGCGATACCCCGAACCCGAGCGACCGTTTTGGCGAAAGAAGAAGGAATTGAAGTAATTGGAACTGTGACCGAGCCGCTGAAGAACGCGATGTTCCGCGTTGAGCTCGAGAGCGGGCACATGGTGCTGGCGCACGTCTCCGGAAAAATGCGTCGTCACTTCATCCGCATCCTGCCTGGCGACACCGTCAAGCTTGAGCTGAGCCCGTACGACCTGACCCGCGGACGCATCGTCTACCGCGAAGCGTAAAGGCTGCGCGTTGCTCGACGCGGACACCCCGCGGCCCCTCGGCTGCTAGCGGGTCGGCGGCGAGCAGCCAAATACCAGCTCTCCTTGGGGTGTGAACAGTTCGCGACACGCGTACGCCTCCCCGCGGGAGCACTGCGTGTCTGACACCCAGCACGTGGTGACGCACGCCGAACGGCCGTCCACAACAGCGCACGCGCTGCCCGGACCGCACCGCGCATCGTCACGTTCGCAACCCGCCACCGCGCAGTAGCCCTCCGGCCAGTCCAGGCACGTAAGCTCGCCCGCGCACTCCGCTGCCGCCGTGCAACGTTCGCCCGCCACGCCTGCGCCCGCCGGAGCACACGCGCGACCCTCGAAGAACGACTTGCACGCCTCGCCCGAAGGACAATCGGCGTCGACCGCGCAACTGTGCACACACGTGCGCTCCACGCCCTGCGCCCGAAGCGGACACAACAAGTCCGAACCACAATCCGCGCTGTGTGTGCACACAGTCCGGCGGCACAGCCCCTCCGCGCAGTGCTCGTCATCCGCACAATCGACCGGCGCCACACACGACGACAGCGCCGACGACGACACCGAAAACGCATACTCGGCATCCCGACCGTCGAACGAGAACACACGCAGCAGGTGCTCGGCGTCATCGGGCAAGTCGACCGACACCGTCTCCGTCGCCCCGATCCCTCGCGACGACGCCAACAGCGCGCCGTCCGGCCGCAACACCTCAATGTCCACGTCGCCGCCGGTCATCTCCAACGCGATCGTCATCCGTGACGCGGGCGCCGAGGGCAGGCGAAACACGTCAGCGTTGGAGCCACACAGCACACCCGCACCCGACGACGCGGCCGGGCGAGGCGCCGCAATGCTGTCCGGCTCGTCCGCGTCCTCGACACACGCGCAAGCCTCGGCGGTCACCGTGCTCGACGCGGCGTAGTCCCCACGCGAAAGCGTCGGGCTGAACACGCGCGCAAACACTGGCCCCGTCGCACCCACGCACGCCTCGGCACTCAGCTGCCCAGTCCCCAGCGATACCGGGTCCACTTCGGTCGCGCCGACCGCCAAAATCGCGCCCTGGGCGTCCACCAAATGCACCTCCAGATCCGGCGCCAAACCGGAGTCACGGCCGCCCTCGGCCAGACTCACCGTGGCATCAAATCGGACCCGCGACGCGGCGCCCACCGGGATCTCGAACCAATCGTCGTCACGCTCGCACGCGGTGCCGGCGACCGAAGCCCCTGGTGCGAGCGGCGTCGCGGACGCCCGGCTGTCGTTCGGCTCCAGGCCATCGGCGACACACGCGCGCTCGCCACCGCACACCGCCTCGGCCGTCCCGCAGCCGAACCGCACCACGCCCTCCATCGAGCTCCACGGCGCGCAAACACCCACCTCGCACGTGCCGTCGATCGGCGCGCACGACGGAACGCAGCGCCCACCATCCGCCGTACGGATGCACACGCCCTCGTCCATACAATCGCCCGACACCAAGCAGCGCTCGCACTCCTCGAGGATCTCCGCTTCGACCGCGCCGATGGCGGTAAACGCGCGCACGGTGAGCTCCGCGCTCAGGTCGCAGCGCGCCCCCGTTGGATCGGTGTCCGCCGTCAGCCAAGGCACCAACGCGATGGTCTTCGCCTCATCTTCGGCCAGCCGATAGCTCGGAATGTACGCCGACCACAGGCCGTCGGGTTGCGGAATGAACGGCGCGAACGCCAGCGCTTGCAGATCGATCCGATCCCGCTGCTCGATGCGGCCGTCCGTGTAGAACAGCACGGGGCGGTCGCGCAGCGCGGTCGGCGAATCCACCGCGATCGTAATATCGTAGCCCACCCGCGAGATCACGCCGTCGCCGTCCTCGGGCGACACGAACTCCGCCGTCGGACGCACGCCCTCGCACGTCGCTTTGTCGGCGCCGAGCAGCAGCACACGGTAGTCCAACAACACGGGATCGTGCTCGCCATCAGAGGCCTCGAACGTCATCACCCACTGCCCCGCCGCGGCCGCTTGGTCGGCCGTCGGGCACCAGCGCAGCGTAGACTCGCCGGGCCCCACCCGCGTAAACGTCGCCCCCTCGGGCAGGCCAAAAACCGGCTGGAGCATCACGTCCGGCGTGTCGCGATCGCGCGCGGCGACCGTCGTCTCCAAGCAGCTGTTCTGAGACAGGTCGAGCACACCGCCGGGACCGGGCGACGTGAACACCGGCGCAGCCTCGCGCGCAGCGATCACCTCGACCCGAAACGACGTCGCCGCCTGCGAGTCGCCGTTGTCCACAAACAGCGTCACCTCGTGGTCGCCCACATGGTCCGACGTCGGAGACCACTGGAACTCGCCGCCGTCAGGACGCACCACCACATAGGCCCAGCGGTCCACGAACGGCAGCGGCGGCGTGCTGTACTCCAGCGTGTAATCCCGCCCCTCCGTACCGCGCACGCGAAACGAAACCCGAAGGAATTCGCCTACATACACCTGCTGGTCCGAGACGTCGTCGAAACGCAACCCGCGCCCGTCGCAGCCCCCAAAGAGACTGGCCAGCACAAGCAACACGATGGGGGTCAGGAGGCGGTTCAACATGCTGCGCCAGTATGAACCAACACGCCAGCGGATACCAAACATGCCTCGCC
>CBDUJZ010000200.1:0-8350 GCA_965367675.1 uncultured Myxococcales bacterium
GCCGCCTGAGCGGCTGACTACTCTGCCGCCTGAGCGGCTGACTTCTCCGGCACGTAGCTCATCGCCCGCTCGGCCAGCGCGGTAATCGTGAGCGAGGGGTTCACGCCCAAGTTCGCGGGGATCATCGAGCCGTCGACCACGTACAGGCCCTCGTAGCCGAACACGCGGTTGTGCTTGTCGATGACCGCGTCGTCCGGGGATTCGCCCATGGGGCAGCCGCCGAGGATGTGCGCGGTCGTAGTGGTGTCCAGCGCGACCTCCGGCATGATCGAGCCGGCCCGACCGCCGAGCTTTTCGGCCAGCCGCTCGGCCACCTCGTGGGCCTCCGGCAAGAAGGTCGGCGGCGGCTCGCGGTCTCCCCAGTCGCTGGTCAGGCTCTTGCCGAACGGCCACCACCAGTTGCGGGTCCAGCGCAGCTCCATCGAGTTGTCGAGCGCCTGCATGGCCAGCACGATGGCGCTCTTCTTGGACCATCCGAACGGCCACACAAACGGCCGCAGGGTTTGTAGCGGATGGCGGATCATCGCCGCGATCCAGTACAGCTGGCGGGGCAACTTGCCGGCGCCGGTGTGGACCGTCGCGATGGCGCTCATGGCGTCGGCTTTGTCGCCGTACCGGACCATCTCGATGTGCGTGCCGTCGGGCGTGAAGCCGCCCGACGAGATGGCCACGCCGATGCCGAGCTTGTCGTCGTCGCAGGTCACGCCTTGGATGGACTCGGAGTTGGTGCGCACGTAGGTGCCGAGCGCCTTGGAGACGTTGGGCAGCGTGCCGGCGTCGCGACACTGGAACAGCAGTTTGACCGTGCCGAGCACGCCCGCGGAGAGCACGACGTTCTTGGCGGTGAACGTGCGCTTTTTCTTGAACAGGCCGCCCACGCTCCGCGTGGCTACGCTGTAGCCCGTGTGGCCGCCGGCGCCGTCCCGCGGTGTGATGCCGGTGACCATGGTGTCTGCGTGCACCTGTGCGCCGTTCTTCTCGGCAAAATACAGGTAGTTCTTGTCGAGCGAGTTCTTGGCGCCGACGCGGCAGCCGATCATGCAGGCGCCGCAGTGTGTGCAGCCGGTCCGGTCCGGTCCTTCGCCGCCAAAGTAGGGGTCCGGCACGGTCTTTCCGGGCTCGCCGAAGAACACGCCCACGGTGTGGTGGTCGAACGACTCGCCGGTGCCCATGTCGGTGAGCACGTCGCGCAGCGTCTCGTCGACTCTGTACGTGCGCGGCGCGCGGACGCTGCCGAGCATGCGCCGAGCCTCGGCGTAGAAGGGCGCCAGTTCGGCGTTCCAATCGTCCTCAAGGCCGTCCCAGCGCTTGTCGGTGAAGAACGCGTCGAGCGGCTCGAGGTGGGTGTTCGCGTAGACCACCGAGCCGCCGCCGACCGCGGAGCCGTGGAAGATGACCACGTCCTTGAGCGTTGTGATCGACAGGATGCCGCGCAGCCCCAGCGCCGGCGCCCAGATCGACTTCCAGATGTTCCAGTTGGACTGCGGAAGCTGGTTCGTGGGCAACCGCCGCCCCTTCTCGATGATGCCGACGCGGTAGCCCTTCTCGGTGAGCCGGTGCGCCGACACGCTGCCGCCGAAGCCGGAGCCGATGATCAGGTAGTCGTAGTCGAACTCGGTCATGGGGTCCTGAGCGGGTGGGGCCACGGTGGGGCGTACGTCACGCGACATGTTCGTAGTTTAATGCTCGCGACAGGATCCGTCGTCTTCTCGGCACCGGAATCGTGCGTGGAAGTGATCGTCGTGTCCGGGCGCGTAGCGCAGAATACCGCGCCCACGCTCTTCGCCGAAGGCGGCCTCGATCAGCGCGGGGTCGTCGCCGATGGACACAGCGTACTCGTGCAGCGCGCGCGAGAGCCGGTGCTCGATGAAGATGTACACAAGCAGGTCGCGCTCGATCCAGTAGCGGAAGAGCTCCCATTGGGCGGCCACGTCGAGCGTGTTGCTGCTCACGTGCTCCCACGTCGAGGTGCGCCCGTTGGTTTGATAATACGTGGCGTCGACGTCGCGGCCGCTGGTGTGCGAGCGGTGGGGCCGAACGCGGCCGCCGCGCTTGGCGCTGATGTCGGCGACGAGCGGGATCCCGGCGCTCGGGATCACCGTGCCCACGTGGCTAAACCCGCGGACCAGGTGCGAGACCGTCTCGGAGGTGCCCCAGCTGCGGCCCACGCGGCGCACGATCCAGTGATCGCCGTCGGGCATGGGCATGGCGTTGATCACGCGGCCCCGGTTGGGCGGCCCCACCGAACGGGATTGCAGCGCCGCGCGGTAGCGGTACACGCGCAGCGCGTCGCCGGCTTGCACGGTGTTGAGGTCGGTCTCGGGGTTGAGCGCGGCGAGCTCGGTGCCGCTCAAGCCCCACACGTCGGCCACGTTCTGCCACGTCTGATCAGGGCCGAGCGTGATGAGCCGCTCCCGAACGGCGGGCGCGACTTCGGTGATCGCGAGCGCGTTGGCGACTACGGCTGCGGCCGCTGGCACGGCTGCGCCCTCCACTTGGATGCGGGCGTTGGCCGTGCGGTTTGCGTATCGACTGGCCGCCCCCGCTGCGCCGTCGACCACGTGGTTTACCTGCGAGGTCGCGGCCATCGCGGCGAGCAAGTGCTGGCGCGCTTCTTCCTCCGCGACCTGCGCTGCAGCGCTCTGTTGGAGCGCCACGACGGTCACGGGGATTCCTACGACCACCGCGACGAGGGCGGCGGCGAGGAGTGCAGGTTTGCGATGGCTCATACGGACGGAGGTTACAGCGCGAAAGCGGTCTGCGTGCCGGCCCCCCAAACGGGGAGGGCGACGCACCGGCCGTACGCTCTAACACTGACGCTGAGGGAATCGATTCCCTGGTGCGTCGTCGGTCGGGGCGTCGACGGCGGCCCCTTTGGTTAGCACGAAGCCCGGTGGTGCCGAAGTGGCCGAGCGAGAATCTCGTGGGATTTTCCCCAGCCGGGCCCCCGTTTTCGCGCGTACACCGTCCCACCTTTCCGCACTTTTCTCCAGACGTGTGTTTCTGTAAGTGTTTGTTTTTATGTGATAAACTGAGCTTTCAGTCTGGATCTATTCAGGGCCCAGTTGTATGGATGTAAACCGACAAGATTCTCTGCCCCATTTTTCCTTCGCGACCAGCGACGACAGCACCGAGTGTGTGATGAGCTACGAATCCCAAAGTATGCGGGTCCTACTGATGGATGCCGATGCAGCGCTGGCGCGACGCGTTCAGCAGCGCTTGGAGACCTTGGGGTTGGTGGTGGATGTTGCGGCGAACGGCGAATCCGGGCTGATCATGCACCGCGTCAAGGAGTACGATCTGCTCCTCATCTCGCAGGAGATGCCGGTGCGGACGGGCATCGACGTCGTGTGGACGTTGTCGGCGCGAAACGAGCTCCCGCCCGCCATCATGCTCGCCAGCAAGGGCGACGCCGAGGTCGCCGTGCAGGCGCTCAAGCTCGGCGTGGGCGACTACCTGATCAAAGACGCCTACGACCGCTTCATCGATCTGCTGCCCGGCACCATCTCGACGGTCGTCGCGCGCCGTCGCTGCGAGGCCGAGAAGGACGCGCTGCTCAGCCAGTTTCAGCAGTCGCAGAGCCGCCTCGAAGAGAGCAACATCGCGCTCATTCGATTGGCCGCGATGGACGGCCTCACCGGCATCGCCAACCGCCGTCTCTTCGACGAGGTCTTGGAGAACGCCTGGGTGCAGAGCCTCGAGACCGGCTGCCCGATCTCGCTCATCCTCACCGACGTCGACAACTTTAAGGCGTTCAACGACATCTACGGCCACTTGGCCGGAGACGACTGCCTCAAGCAGGTCGCCAAGGTCGTGGGCCGCGTGCCCGAGCGCGATGGCGAGCAAGCCGCCCGCTACGGCGGCGAAGAGTTCGCAGTCGTGCTCCCGGGCCGCTCCGAAGCCGAAGCCGCGCGAATGGCCGACGCACTGCGCCGCAACGTTGAGGCGCTGCGCATCCCGCACCGCGGATCGACCCACAACGGCGTTGTGACCGTGAGCGTGGGCGTCATCACCCGCGTCGCGACCGACGACGTCGATCCCAGCCGCTTGATCGAAGGCGCCGACACCTGTCTCTACCGCGCCAAGGAAGCGGGCCGAAACTGGGTGATCACCACTGACGTGACGCCGAAGCCGGCACGCCAGTCGACGTCGAGTGAGCGCGCGACACGCGAGCTGGTCCGCTAAGGAGCCGGCTCGCGCGTTGCGTTAGCGGACTCTACTGCTCGCCGAACACGGGCTTGGCGATCCAGTCCGCGATCGCGGCGCGCTTCTTCTCCCAGTCCGGGCCCAGCCGCTCGGCCAGGAACGTACGGTAGATGCCGTACCAAGCGTCCTGGAGCTCCTCGATGAGGTACAAGCGCTCGTAGAACGGCTCGTCGTCCTGCTTGCTGAGCACCGCCGGCGTCTTCACGCTGTTGATGTTGAACGTGGACGTATCGACGTTGAAGAGCCACTCGCGCTCGCTCTTGAACAGCCGCATGCGGGCCTTCGACACGCGCTTGCCGACTTGGAGTGCCTTGTGCGCTTCGGGCGAGTGCGCGGGCGCGCCGCCCTTGAGCACGCTGGTCTCCGCTTCTGCCAGGTGGGCGTCGAGCTGGAGGCGGTCATCGAAGCGAAGCTCCACGGAGTCGTCTCCGAGCTTGTAGATCGCCTCGTCCTCGTCCTCGCGGTGCCAGAGCCAGAGGAGGAACTCGTTGCCGAGGAAGCGCTTGGAAGTGATCAGGTCTGCGAGATCCATGGAGGCCTACTCGAAAGAGGTGAAGCGGGACTGCTCGACGTCGGCGAGTTGGCCGATGAGCGAGTCCGGGAGTCCGCAGTTGAGGGCCGCGACATAGGGGTTGTCGGCGCGCAGGCGCAGGTCGAACGTGGACTCGAAGAGCGCCTCGAACATCTCGACCGCGCGGGCGGATTGGCTCCAGAACCGCACCTCTCCCCGCTCGATGTTCCAGACCATGTCGACCACACCGGCCGAGGGCAGCGTGCGGGCCTTCAGGCCACGCGTAACGTCCTCTTTGATGGCCATCTTCTCGGACTTGAACAGCTTCGCCTTCTGCTGCTCGTGCATGATCTCCTTGGTGCGCCGCTCGACGTGCGCCTTGAGCAGCGCGCCGGGCAGCGACCAGCGGTCGGTGCGCATGCCGAGCACCACGTACTCGCCCAAGAAGACGTTGTCGGTGGTGAAATCGGTGTTGAGCAGGTCGTCGAGGACGGTCCAGCCATGCACGATGTCCTCTTCGGACTCGGGAGTCAGCTCGGTGAACCGAAACTCCTGAATTCGCTCAAGAAAGTGATCCCGGTACGAGTCGGGGAGCTCCCCGTCGATCTGGAACAGTGAATACGAAATCGTGCCTTTGCGAGCGCCCACGGTCGACCTGGAGTGCGAGAGGAGGGACGGCGGGATTATCACGGCTCGGCGCGCTAGGTCGAGGACAGATGTCCGCGGCTCAGCCTCGCACTTTTGTGCGCGTGCGGGATCGCCTAACATCCCAGAGATTCCTCTCTACGACCGGTGGTCCCCGTGCGCAAATTCGCTCTATTGATGGGCCTGCTACTCGCGTGCTCCAGCGCTCCGGACGACGAAGCGGTCGCGTCGGACCGCGGAACCATCGACTCCGGTCGCGGCGGTCGTGGCGCCGGTTCGGACGTAGACGCGCTCGGCGACGCCAGCGACGCCGCTGGGGGCCCTCGGACGACGCCGGCCCGGACGCGCCATTGGGTACAGACGCGGCCACGACACCGGACGCGCTGACCACGGCGGACACCAGCACCGCCGACGTCAGCACTGCCGACGTCAGCACCGACACCCCGCGCGGCTCCGAGTGCGCGCAGCTGACCGCGGTGGCCGACCCGCTGTTTGCTCCGATCGACATCATCTGGGCCGTCGACACGTCCGGTTCGATGAACGAGGAGGCTGCTCTGATCGAGACGCAGCTCAACGATTTTGTGGAGTTCGTCGAAGACTCCGGGCTGGACGTGCGCGTGGTAATGGTCGCCGCGGATACGGTCTGCGTCCCGTCGCCGCTGTCTGGCGGTGGTTGCCCCGATGCGGACTCAGAGCGCTACCGACACGTGGTCTCGACGGTGGGAAGTACCAACGCGCTCCAAGTGCTGGAGAATACGTATTCTCAGTACAGCAGCTTCCTCCGGCCGGAGGCGTACAAACACATCGTGGTCGTGAGCGACGACGAGTCGAGCACCACGCCGAACGATTTCCGGTCCGCGATGGCAGCCGTTCGTTTGGACTTTGTGTTTCAGCGATCGTTTCGCTGACGGGGACCAACGGCATGTTCAGCGAGGGGTGTGAGGGCCCGCACGGCGATGCGGAGGCGAAGGGCGACCGGTACATTCTGTTGAGCGAGCTCACCGGCGGCACGGCCAGCAGCATCTGCGAGCCGGACTGGTCGGCCACCTTCACCGGCATCGCGACCAACCTGATCGCCGGCGCAGTGCTGCCGTGCGAATACGGAATCCCGGACATCGGGACCGGCCGCGAGATTGTGTACAGCGAGGTATCGGTGCGGCTGAACGGGGGTCGTCCCATCACACGCCATATGGACGCGGAGGGGTGCGCCACCAGCCCAGGTTGGTACTTCGATAACAACGCTGCGCCGACGCAGGTGCTGTTGTGTCAGAACGTGTGCCGAGCCTCTGGATTCGACGACGTCGAGGTGAACATCGAGTTCGGCTGCGTCAAGGGCTAGAGACCGCGTTCGCCCCGCTTTAGAGGCCGAACACCGCGAACTGGGCCCACTCGTCGAGGTTCTCGGAGTAGGGCTCCACGAGCGCGGCGTTGTCGGACGGTGCCGCTTCGTCTGGCGTCTCGATCTTGCCCGTGTTTCCGCCCAGTCCGGGCAGGTTGCGCAGGTCGTCCAGGTTGGAGATGTCAGAGAAGTCCAAGTTTCGGACCGCGCTGATATCGACGGGCAAGATGGCCATGCCGCCGGCGCGGTAGAACTCGGTGCGGACCCAGGCGTATTCTTCTTGCGAGAAGCGGTGCGCGTTCATGGCCGTGACCTGCGCGAGCTTGGCGGCGCGCAGGGTGTCGGCCAGATCGTTGAGTGCCTCGAGCGCGAGCCGCGGGCGCAAGCTTGCGAGGGGGCTGTTCGACTGCTCGCCGAGCTCTTGGTACTTGCTGCGCATGGCGGTGATGTCTGCGCTGGCGGCGGCTTCGATGGATTCGGCGACGGCCGCGAAGCGCGCGACCTGTTCCTCCGACAGCAGCCCGTCTTTGGGGGCTTCGAACGCGCTCGTGTTGCGGATGTCGTCGTTCAGCTCGTCGACGGCGCGGAACTCGGCGACCACGCTGCTGAAGTCCTCGGCCATGCCGGAGAGCGGCTTGATGAAGAAGACCCACGTCAGCGCGACCCCTGCGGCGAGCATGAGGGCGAGGACGAGGAGGCAGCCGAACAGGTTCTTCATGGCTAGGCGAGCATGAGGGTGGGCGATTCCATGTACCGCGCGAAGCGGATGAGGAACTGCGCGCCCACAGCGCCGTCGACCGCGCGGTGGTCGCACGTGAGCGTGACGCTCATGCGAAGGCCGACGGCGAGCTCGCCTGCGTCGTTGACCACGGGGGTCTTGCGCGTCGCGCCCACGGCGAGGATGCCGGCCGCGGGCGGGTTGAGGACGGCGGTGAAGTGGTCGATGCCGAACATGCCCAGGTTCGAGATGGAGAACGTGGCGCCGGTGAACTCGTCGGGCTTGAGCTTGCGGTCGCGGGCGCGGAGGGCGAGCGACTTGGCTTCGGCGGCGATGTGCGTGAGCGTTTTGGACTCGGCGTTGCGCACGATGGGCGTGATGAGGCCGCCGTCGAGGGCCACGGCCATGCCGATGTCCGCGCTGCCATACAGGCGGATGTTCTCGCCTTCGTAGGCGCTGTTCATCGCGGGCACGTCCATGAGGGCGCGCGCGGCGGCTTTGATGATGAAGTCGTTCACCGAGACCTTGATGCCGGCGTCGTCCTCGGCCAGCGCGGTGTTGAGCGCTTTACGGTTGGCCATGACGGCGTCCATCGCGATGTCACGCGTGAGCATGAACGCGGGGGCCTGCCAGGCGGTCTGCAGGTTCTTGGCGATCGCTTTGCGCATCTGCGAGAGCGGCTCGATGCGGTCCTCGGCGCGGGCGCCACCGTACGATGGGACGAACGCTGCGGCGGTGGACTTCGATGACACCGCGGTCACGGAAGCGGTCACGGCGGCGCTCGGGACGAAGCTCTCCACGTCGCGCTTCACGACGCGGCCCTGCGGGCCGCTTCCGTGAACCTGCGACAAATCCACCCCCTTCTCAGCAGCGATACGCCGCGCCATCGGCGAAGCAAGCACACGCCCGCCAGCCGACGCCGCCTGCGGCG
>CBDUJZ010000201.1:0-8348 GCA_965367675.1 uncultured Myxococcales bacterium
AGTTGGTTATAACGCCGGCCTGTCACGCCGGAGGCCGCGGGTTCGAGTCCCGTCCATCCCGCTCTCAACGCCCCTAAGCAATCGCTCTGGGGCGTTGGTGCTTTTGCCCTACCCAACGCCGACGTTGCGCAGGTCTCTAGGCAGGCGTCTCGCGATCCGCCTCTGCCGCGCAGATCTTCGCGGACATCTCACGGAAGGCCGCGATCTCCACCGAGATCGCCTCTTGGTCTTCCTTCGCCAGCGTTCCGTTCGCGCGCACCCGGCGCTCTAGCCGCGTAGCGACGTCAGCGAGCCGCTGCCCACCCAACGTGGGCGCCAGGCCCTTCAGCGTGTGAAGCGCGCGCGCCGCAGCCGTCGGGTCCGGCGGGTCCGTCTCGCCCTTCAGGTCCCGCTCCATCTGCAACAGCTCGTTGTCGAACCCATCGAGTAGCGCGATCCAAATCGTGCGGTCGCCCTCCAGGATGCGCATCGCCAACTCCTCGTCGACCGCTGGCGCCTCCCATTCAGGCGCACGGAAAATGTGCGCACTAGAGACCGACGCCGAACGAGCCACCGGCGCAACCAGCTCCTCGCGACGCTCCCAGGTCGCTCGGCCTGATGCCGACGCGCCAGGAGTCTCCGCCGCGCTCTGCGCGCTCTTCCGGGCAATGGTCGCCCACTTGGCCACCAACACGAGCAGACCGGACGGCGAGAACGGCTTCGCAATGTAGTCATCCATGCCCGCCTCGAAGCACTTCGCCCGATCTTCCACCAACACGTCGGCGGTCATCGCCAGCACCGGCAGGTTGTCGAAGCGCTTCTGGGCGCGGATCTGACGGGTGGCCTCCCAGCCATCCATCACCGGCATCTGAACGTCCATCAGCACCAGGTCGAACTCTTGCTCCTCAAGCGCCGCCAGCGCGCGCTCGCCGTTCGCGGCCACCACGACCGTGATATCCGATCCCTCAAGGATGCCCACGCCGACCTCTTGGTTAATCGGGTGATCCTCGACCAACAGGACGCGGGTATTGGGCGGCGGGTCCGGAATGGCCTCGACGCGCGACGAATGTGCGTAGGTGTTCTGTCCCAATCCGAGCCCCTCAATGATCTGCTCCAGCAGCGCGCTCCGAGTGAACGGCTTAGCGAGCACGTGCTTCGGCCCCGACTTACCGGCGGCCTGTGACAAACGCGTTCGGTTCGCCGAGGTGACCATGATCACCAGCGCGGCACCGTCGAGCTCGCGCATGCGCGCACAGGTCTCCAGGCCGTCCATCCCCGGCATAATCCAATCGACGAGCGCGATGTCGAACCGATGGTCCTCGGTCTTGAGCAAGGCCACAGCCTCCTCACCCGACCCGACCACCGTCACCTCCATTCCGAAGCTCTCGGCGGCCTCCCTAAGAATTGTGCGCCACACCGGACTGTCATCCACGAGCAGCGCGCGAATGCCCTTCAGCCGCTCGAGCACGTCCGCGCCCCACGGCTCACGCTCCACCACGCCAAACCGCGCGGTGAGGCGGAAGGTCGAGCCCACACCCGGTGTGCCGAAGGCCTCCACAGTACCGCCCATCGCCTCCGCGATTCGACGCGAAATCGGCAGCCCGAGCCCCGTGCCGCCGAACGCTCGGGTCGTCGTGCCATCCGCCTGCTGGAACGCAGAGAACAGCGACTCCGCCTGCCTGGTGTCGATGCCAATCCCCGTGTCGACCACGCTGAACGCCAGCTCCACAAAGCCCTCGGCGAACCCGAGCGCGCGGACCTCCAACGTCACCGAGCCCGACTGCGTGAACTTGAACGCGTTGCCGAGCAGGTTCACCAAGACTTGGCGCAACCGCGTCGGGTCGCCCTGTACCCACATGGGCACCGCGGGCGAGATATCGAACACAAACTCCACCCCCGCGTGACCGGTCGACTCCAGCCCCAACAGCTCGCGCAGCAAACGATCCAAGTCGAACGGCGTGTCTTCCAACACCAACGCGCCCGCCTCGATTTTCGAGAAATCCAAGATGTCGTTGATCAACGACAACAGCGAGTTACCAGACTCCTCGATCCGCCCCAGCTGCCGACGAATGTTCGGATCGCGGTTATCGCGACGAGCCAAATGCGCCATGCCGAGCACGGCGTTGAGCGGCGTCCGAATCTCATGACTCATGCGCGCCAAGAACTCCGACTTCGCTGCGCTCGCCTCCTCAGCCTCCCGCGTCCGCTCCGTCACGCGAGACTCCAGCGTGCGGTTGAACGCCTCCAGGTCGCGCCGAGCGCGCGACAAGAACAGCGCCGTGCCGAACACCAACAGGCTCGTGAAGAACCACACCGCCCAAAGGGACAAGCGCAGCACCCACGTGTTCGCCAGCGCCTCTGAACGCACCAACTCCGTGGCCACACCCAGGTTGTACTCCGGCAACCAAGTCCACGCGCCAAACACCGGGACGCCGCGGTAGTCCCGATAGCCCTCTACATTCACGCCAGCGCCACTCTCCAGCGCCGAGGCCACCATGAGCGTTATCGGCTGGGAGCTGCGAGGAAGCGCCGGCGTGAACCCCGCCGTCAGATCGCCACCAGGATCGCGCAGAGTCACTCCCGTCGGGGCGCCCCCCTGCGCATCCACCAAGCCGAGTTCGCGTGCCTGCTCCTCGAAACGACTCTCGGTCAGCATCACGCCGTCGGCACCAAAGAGGTACGTCTCGCCCGTCATACCGAACTGGGTCGACTGAAAGATGTTCGCCAAATGCTGCCGCGGGTGAATGCGGAACGTCAGCACCGCGATGCACGCCCCGTCGTCGTCGTAGACCGGCGCACCAAAGAACATGGTCGGCCCACCGTTGAGCGCGCGCTGGTCCAGCGTCGTCGCCACCTCTGCCGGCATGGGCAGGCTGTTGAGCGCCTCGCCCGCGCGCACTCGCCGCAGGAAATCCGGCTGGCGCGTCAAGATGTTGATCGTGTTCAGATTCTCGTCGCGCATCGACCCAACGCTCACGTTGTTGTGGTCGATCACAAAGAAGCCGTCGTACTTCAGCCCCTCAATCGCAGGTCCGATCAGCTCGCGAAGGCGCGTCAGCGCAGGTCCCCGCGCCTCCAGATCGTCCCCAACGAGCAACGCCACCTGCGCGCGAATGCGAACCTCGTTCGCGAGCACCCGCACCAACTCCACCTCGCGCTCCAAGTCCGCGGCAACGGACGTCGCCGCAACATCCCGGATGATCTCCAGCGCGAGCGCAGTGTCCGAGCGCGTATCCATCTCGAGCACCCCCAACAGCAGCGCTGTCGAGATGGCCAGAATGACGGATACGATTCCAGCCCCCACGACTGGGAGCCGTACCAGTGACCGAACTTTCATCGCGCGCGCCTGGAACGGAAGGTGCTCATGGAATTGCCCCGAATTGGTTCGCAAGCACCCTACCACACGTTGAGTCCAAGTATGTAGGCGCGAGACGCAGACTATCCCACGGCTTCAGCACCCCGCCCTACTCAACCGCCGGGGGGGAACTCTCCGGCGCCACTGCAAACGCGCGAATCCCGCGAGCCCCGAAACGCTCCATATACTCGTGGCGCACGCCGAGACACTCACCACGAAACGCGCACGCCTCGCACTCCGGAACGAACGAGCGCCCCGACACGTCACCCTCGGCCTGAATCGAACGGTCGAGCGCACGCAGCACCTCGGGCACCTCAGCCACCAAACAAGGCGGGAAACCACACGTGCCGACCGCAGCGACCATCACGCCCGCGTCCACAAACTGCCGCAGCGCGCCGACCAAGTGCGGTTGAACCTCGTCGAGCGGCATCATGTTGTGCTCCCACGGCTCGCCCTCGTACCCCGCACACGGGTGAGACAAATGCACCGCAAAGCCCGGGCGCTCGCTCGACCCACGCTGCGCGAAACTCGACAGCACGTGCGCCGCGTAGCCCTCCAGCTGCGCCACGTTTCGCCGCTCGATCACCGCGTTGATCTCCACGAAGATCCCAGCGTCGATGCAAGCCGCGATGCCCAACACGGTGCGACCATGCGTGCGCGGCGCCCGCGTCATCTCGTCCGAAATCTCCGGCACGTGCGAGTGATACGAAGCGAAGATCTTGTCCACGCCCGCCGCCGCCAACTCCGCCGCGAAGCCCGGCTTGGCCATGCGAATGCAGTTGCTCTGCAGCGTCACCGCCATGCCCAGGTCCCGCGACATGCGAACCAACTCCACCAGATCGCGGTGCAGCGTCGGCTCGCCACCGCTGAACGTGATGCGCTTGATGCCGCGCGCCGCGATCTCGCGGATCCACGTGCGGTACATATCGGCCGGCGGCTCCGGCCAGTCGCGGTTCTGCCAGCAAAAGTCGCACCGCTGGTTGCACCGAAACCCCAGCCGAACCAGCGCCTCGCGCGGCGAAACCTCCCGCAGCATATCGTCACGGACGCCGTTAAAGCGCCGCTCGGTGGCCAGCGCGTCACGCACACGAACCCACCGCGGTGACACCACATCGCCGGAGATCTCCGCGTCCACCGCCACCAGGCGTGCGCGCAGCTGCTTCAACAGGCCTCCGATCCCCGGCACCGAGAACGGGTCACGGCCATCCCGGAACTTCCGGTACGACGCCGAGAAATGCGCGCCGCCGAACCAGCCGGTTCCCGGCACGTCGAACACATCGAGCTCAAGCCGATCATCGCCCTCGCCGATCACCACATGCAGCGGCCACCCGGTCTCGTCGCCTTTGGAAGCCCGCGAGATCGGCACAGATGCAGGCACCCCGAGCAAGTCCCGCAGCGCCACGTCCGTGTCCGAACACAACGTCGCCACGTAGGGCGTAAGCGGCGGGAATTCGTCCGGCGCGGCCTCGGCTTTCGACTCTTCCAACGCCTTCTCGTCCACGATGCTCCTAAGTCTCGATCGACGCTCGAACGGTATCGGCCCGCGCGGTCATGTCAACGGCAGCGAATAAAGCGTACGCTGTGGTGGCTTGCGCGCCCGCGACTGGCTATGAAGGTAACTATGATCGCTCCCATCGTCGCTATTCAACCGCCGCTCTCGATCAGCCGAGACGTCGTCGACTACCCCTATCACGCCGACCTCGCGGTAGTGCAAGCCGCGGCCGTTCTGCACGCCGCCGGCATCGCCTGCACCGTGGTGGACGCCTTCGACCGCCCCACAAGTGGTCTACGGCCGTCGGCAGACGCCGCGAGCGATCGCGTCGATATCGGAGCGCCCGTCAGCGCGCTCGGGCTCGACACCATCGACACGCCTAGCGCGTTCCTGGTGCACTACACCGTGTTCCACCGGCCGCCCACGCGTGACCCGCTGCTCGCCGAGCTGCTCACCGTCCTGCGCACAGCCCACCCGAACACGCCCATCGTGCTCGCGGACCTGTACCAAAGCGGCGAGCACTATATCAAAGCCGAGCACGACGACATCTTCGCCGCGTACCCGGAGATCGACGTCTTCCAGCAGTTCCAAGCCGAGGCCGTCCTCGTCGAACTCTGCCAGACGCTCATCGACCAAGGCCGACCGACAACGCCGCGCGCCATCGTCGGCCGCGAGGTCACCGACCTGTCCGCGCTGCCCCTGCCGGACTGGTCGCTCGTCGACCTCGACGCCCGTGACACGTTCATGCAGCGCGTCGTCGAAGGCATCGGACGCGGCGGTTGGGCCTTCCCCATCGACGGCCGCACCCTCCCCGCCATCACCAGCCGCGGCTGCCCCTACCGCTGCGCCCACTGCTCCAGCAACCCCGGCCGCGCCGAGGGTGCACCCAAGAAGCAAGCGCGACTCAGCCTCGAGCGCACCCGCCAGCTCATCGACGCCCTCGTCAACACGCACGGCGCCACGCGGATCAATTTCCTCGACGAGATGATCAACGTCGAGACCGCGCACTTCGACAACATCCTGGAGGCCGTGCACGAGACCGAGGTCCTGTTCGATGTGCCCAACGGCATGCGCGCCGACTGGGTCACCCCCAGCCAGCTCGACAAGATGGTCGGCCGCATCAACACGCTCTCGGTGTCCGCCGAATCCGCCGTGCAGGAAGTCATCGACAAGGTCGTCGACAAGAAGCTCAAGATCGAGTCGATCGAGAAGACCATCGCCGGCGCCACCCAGCGCGGAATCTACACCCTGGTCCACTTCATCATCGGCATGCCCGGTGAGACCAAGGTCCAGATCAACAAGACGCTCGACTACGCGCTGCACCTGTACACCGAGTACGGCGCCTGGCCCGGCGTCCAGTTCGCCACACCGCTGCCCGGTACGCGCCTGGCCGACCGCGCGCGCGACGCCGCTGCCGCCGTCGGGCAAACCATCGACGCGGTCGACGACTACAGCCCCCTCTTCCAGCACGTGCCCACCACGTGGAGCGAAGACTTCACCCCCAAAGACCTTCACGACTTCAAGTGGACGTTCGACCAGCGCATCAACGCTGGCAACGAGCCCACCAAGGTCATCATGAACGTCACCTACCGGTGCAACAACCGCTGCAACTTCTGCGCGGTCGGCAACCGGTCGTACAAAGACGGGCGCTTTGAGGACCAGCAAAAGCTCCTCATGAACTACCGGAAGAAGGGCCTGCAAATGGTCGACTTCGACGGCGGTGAGCCCACGCTGTACCCCAAGCTCGTCTCCCTCGTGCGCTACGCCAAGGCCATCGGCTTCAACGGCATCAACGTGACCACCAACGGTCGCATGTGCGTCTACGAAGAGTACGCCGAGAAGCTCGTCAACAGCGGCCTCACCACCCTTCTGTTCTCCGTGCACGGCCACGACCAGGAGACCCACGCCCGGAACGTCGGCGTCCGCGAAGCCTACGAGCAGACCACCGAAGGCATCCGACATTGCGTCAAGCACAAGCCTGACCACGTCGACCTCGGCATCAACATCACCATCACCAAAACCAACTTCGCCGACCTGCCCGCTGTCACCCAGCTCGCGTGGGACCTCGGCGTTCGCTGGCTCAACATCCAGTTCCTCACGCCGTTCGGACGCGCCACCACCCGCGTGAACCCCGACACCGCCGCCGCCGCCGAGATCGCCATGCGCGTCATCGACGAGTGGAAGGACCGCATGAAGTTCCAGGTCATCAACCTGCCCTTCTGCTTCATGCCCGGATACGAGGACTTCATCCTCGGCGACCTGCTCAAGATTCAGCGCCACATGGTCTTCGTGAACAACGAAGACGTGAACCTGTACGACTACCTGCGCGACCGACGCACCTACGCGCCCGAGTGCGAGTCCTGCACGCGACGGGTGTTCTGCGGCGGCTTCTACGAGCTCGACGCCTCCCCGGAACCGCCGTGGGAGTTCGACTACCTCGACGTCGAAGACTACGTCGCCGGCGAATAGTCCGCAGCGACTCGATCCGCGCGAGGCACGCCCGTTCCCTATAGAACCGGCGTGACCTCGTCGTCCCCAAACCGCGCCACGTAGTCCGCACGCAAACCCGGACAAACGGCGTCGTATCGGCACGTGCTGCACCGCTCCGGCTTGTGCCCGCCTGACAGCCGCGAAGCCGTCAGGTCAAACACCGCGTCCGGCGTCACCACGCGAACCTCCACGCCCACGCCCGGGTGGTCTACCTGCGCCTCTCGCCCAGGCAGCAAGCACCGTGGAATGTGTAGCGACCGCACGTCCACGCCATTCGCTGTGCCGTAGTCCAAGCACGCGTTCACCGCCGGCAGCGCCTCGGTCAGCGTCGGCATCGACTCCACGTTCGCCACGTTGTTGTCCGTCAGCGACACGAACCACAGCTTGAAGGCCTGCACGCCCGCCCCATGCAGCGCCTCCACAGCCGCCGGCAGCCCGGCCAGGGACGAGCGCATCACGATGAGATCCACCTCCAACGCCACGCCCGACGCCACCAGGTTCCCAATCGCCTGCAGGAGCGTCTCCGCGGCGCCATCGGGCCCCTGCGTGGTCGCCTGATAACGATCGTCGTCGGGCGTCCAACCATGCACCGAAACCGCAATCCGATTCGCCCCCGCCCGGAGCAACCGGTCCAAGTTCCCGGCGTGCGCAAAGAGCAGCCCGTTGCTCTGTACTTTGACGTCCGTGTAGCCGCGCAGAGACGCGAACTTCACCGCCTTCATCAGGTGTGGCCAAGCGGTCGGCTCACCGCCTGTGAACTGCACCTCGGTACAGCCCAGCGACGCACCGCGCGCAATCTCACCGGCGACGAACTCCAGCGACAACGCCTGCCGCGCCCGCATCTCCGGGGTGATCGTGCAGTACGTGCAGCCCAGGTTGCAGTCGTACTGCACCACCAAGTCCAACAGATTCATCGTCGCTCAACGGGGGAGAGGGTCAGCGCCAACCTACGCCGCGCGCGTCGTCGGCGCCAGCGGAGCCCCAAGCTTCGCTTGCCCAGCCCCAAGCTTCGCTTGCCCGCCGCGATGCCCG
>CBDUJZ010000202.1:0-8107 GCA_965367675.1 uncultured Myxococcales bacterium
CAGGATGGGTTTGGAGGGGGTTTGAACCTGTCCTTCGACTTCGCTCAGGATGGGTTTGGACGGTGTGCGCCCCTCAGTCCGCGACGCCGCTGGCGGCTAGGAGGCGGGCGCGGGCGGAGGCGAGGCTGAGTTCGGCTTGGACGCGGCGTTCGAGCGCTTGCGTGATGGTCTGCTCGGCGTCGCTGACCTCGATGATATTGCTCACGCCGTTGGTGTAGCGCCCTTCTGCGAGCATCAGCTGTTGCTCGGCGGCGTCGACGAGCACTTCGAGGGTGCCGAGCGTGGCGAGCGCGGTTTGTACGGTCAGGCGCTCGCGCTGTACTGCGGCGACGATGGAGAGGGCTTGGTCCTCGAGCTGTTGCTCGACCACGCCGACCAGGGCGGTGGCCTCGTTCTCACGGGCATGCTGTCCGCCGCCGGAGTACAGCGACCACGAGAATGAGAGGCCGGCGCTGGCCGACCATGAGACGGTGTCGAAGAGGCCGTATGTGGTGTTCGCGTTGCCTACTGCGGACAATGTTGGGCGGCGATCGAGCAGCGTGGTTTGCACTTCGAGGGCGAGCCTGGCGCGGGTGAGGTCCGTGGCGGCGTAGTCGGGGCGATGCTCCAAGGCGAACGCTGCCAGCTCATCGGGGGTCATGGACTCCAGGGACGTGGGCGCGCGGAAGCCGGGCTCGACGCTGTCGAACGCGCCGGGCCGCACGCCGATCGCGTCGGCGAGTACGAGGAGCGCGTTGTCGACGTCGCCTTGGGCCTCCATGACGCTAAGCTCCGCGCTCGCAACCGATGCGCGTGACTGGGCGAGCTCGATCGGCGCGCGGATGCCCTCGTTTACGAACGCCTCGACTTGGACAAAGCGCAGCCGCTCGCGCTCGAGCGAATCTTCCGCGACCCGGGTCAGAGACTCTGCCGCGACCAACGCAAAGTAGGCGAGTCGGACGTCTTCGACGATCGAGATCTCGAGCGAGGCGCGGTCGAGTGTGCTGACGTCTGTGCTCATGCGCGCGGCGTCCATGCGGTTTGCGGTGCGACCAAAGTCGGTGAGCAGCTGCCGCGCTTGAATGCCCACGGTCAGGTCCGATGAGAACGGGCTGTTGTCGCGCCCGGGCTCGATCGGCGCGCCGCCGAACTCTTCCGAGCCGCTCACGCGTGCGGTCCACCCCGAGGTGAGGTCGACGCTCGGCCGCAAGCCGGACTCGACTTGGTCCTGCCGCGCCACGCCAGCGGCGATCGAGTAGTCTGCGGAGGTCAACGCCGGGTGGCTCTCCAGTGCGAGCGCGATCGCCTGGTCGAGCGAGAGCGTGTTGGATTGAGCCGCGCCGAGCGCCGGGATGACCAGCACGAGGCAGGCGAGCAGTGCGCAGAGCGACGCGGAGTACGCGGTGGGGCGCAGTGTTGAAATGGGGTGTCTCATTCGTACCTCAGAGCGTCGATTGGGCTGAGCTTGGAAGCTTGCCGCGCGGGATAGAGTCCGAAGACAACGCCGACAGCGGCGCTGAATCCGAGAGCGAGCGAGACGACTCGCGGGTCGATATAGATCTGCCAGCTGTAGGCTTCGGCCAGGTACTCGGCGGTCCATATTCCGACCCCCACGCCGACCAGTCCGCCGAACAACGAGAGCACCAAGGCCTCGACGAGGAACTGGGCGAGGATGTCGAAGGGGGTCGCTCCGAGCGCCATCCGCAGGCCGATCTCACGGGTGCGTTCGGTGACGCTCACGAGCATGATGTTCATGATGCCGATGCCGCCGACCAGCAGCGATACCGCGGCGATGGCGGCGAGCAGTGTGGTGAAGGTCTCGGTGCCTTCGGCGCGCGCCGCGGCGAACTCGGTCATGTTGCGCACGTTAAAGTCGTCGTCTTGATCCGGACCGATTCCGTGCCGGTCACGCAGCAAAGCCGCGATGCCTGTTTCGACCGCTGACAGGTCCTCAGGGCTCTCGGTACCCACGTAGAGGGTGCCCTGCATGTACTGGTTGAGGCCGCCCTGAATCCGCCGCGTGTAGGTGGTGTAGGGCACGAAGACGGCGTCGTCGTACTCTTCTCCCATGGCGGACTGCCCCTTTTCTTCGAGCACACCGACGACGGTGAAGGGGACGTTGTTCAGCCGTACGGTTTCGCCGATCGGGTCGGCGCGGTAGCCGAAGAGTTCTTGCACGACCGTTTGCCCGAGCACGACCACCTGGCTCGCGCGGCGGACATCGGACTGGTCGAAGAGCGCGCCCAGCTGGGTATCCCACGAACGAATGGGGAAGTAGTCGGGGCCGGTGCCGTTCACCTTGGTCGACCAGTTGAGTTGCCCACCGATGACGGTCGCGCTCGTGTTCAGAACGGGGGCCACATAGCGCGCGCCCGGCAGTTCAGCCTGAATCGCGTCGATATCGTCGTATGTGATGCTCGGCATGGTGCCCGCTCCACCGCGTGCGCCGCCGCGGTTGGAGCTGCCCGACGATACGATGAGCATGTTGGAGCCGAGCGAGCTGAAGGCCGCTTCGACCTCGCGCTTGGCGCCCTCGCCGATGGCGACCATGGCGATGACGGCGGACACGCCGATGACCACGCCGAGCACGGTGAGCGTGGAGCGGAGCTTGTTGCGGAGGACGGCCGAGATGGCCACGCGAAGGAGTTGTAGAGCACTCATAACGTGTCCTGCCGGGCATCGCGGGCGAACACGTCGGGGGTCTCGACTTCGTCGCCGGGCGTGTGCTTGTGGTCGGCCACGATCTTCCCGTCGCGCATCCAGACGATGCGGCGGGTGAGCGCGGCGACCTCGGGCTCGTGGGTCACCATGACGACGGTGATGCCGGAGTCGGCGAGGTCAGCGAGCAGGTCCATGACCGCGAACGTGGTGCGCGTATCGAGGTTACCGGTGGGCTCGTCGGCCAGAATAATGGCGGGCTCGGTGACGGTGGCGCGTGCGATGGCCACGCGTTGTTGCTGGCCGCCGGACATCTGGGCCGGCGTGTGATCCAGGCGCTCGCCGAGTCCGACCATGCGCAGCGCGTTCGCAGCGCGCTCGTTGCGCTCTCGGGTCCCGACGCCGCGGTACAGAAGCGGCAGCGCCACGTTCTCTACAGCGCTGGTCCGCGCCAGCAGGTTGTAGCTCTGGAAGACGAACCCGATGGTCTGGTTCCGCATCTTCGCGGAGGCGCCACGCGACAGGCGTGAGACGTCTTTGCCGCGCAGCAGGTACTCGCCGCTGGTGGGCGCATCGAGCAGCCCCATCACGTTCATGAGCGTCGACTTTCCCGAGCCGGAGGTGCCCATGATGGACGTGAACTCGCCGGCCTCGATGGTGGTCGATACGTGGTCGAGGGCGCTCACACGCTCTTGGCCCATGCGGTAGATCTTGGAGACGTCGACGAACTCGAGGAGCGGCGTGGTGTTGGAATCTGCCATCACAATCCCATCCCGGGGCGGGCCGGACGGTCGCCACCGCCGCCCGCGCCGCGACCGGCTGCGGTGCGCTCGGACGCGCCGCCTCCGCTGGCCGAGGTCAGAATGGCGTCGCCTTCGTGCACAGCGTCGCCGATGATTTCGGTGAAGCTGCCGTCGGAGAATCCGAGCGTGACGAGTGCGCAGGTGGGGCCGTCAGGCTTCATGACCCAGAGCAGCCGGCCGCCGCGGGCCACCTGATCGCACTCGAACTCCTCCGGCGGTGCGAAGCGCAGGGCCGCGTTGGGCACAACGAGCGCGCCGACGCGTTGCTCGACCATGAACTCGACGCTGGCGGTCATGCCGGGCAGCAGGAGCCCCTCGTCGTTGTCGACGCCGACGACGGCATCGTAGGTCACCACGTTCGATGTCGTGGTCGCCGCGAGGCGCACCTGTTGGACGGTGCCGTCGAACGTTTGCCCCGGGAACGCGTCGACCGTGAACGACGCCTTCATGCCTTCGCGCAGCTGGGCGACGTCGGACTCGGCGACGCTCGTGTTCACCTGCATGCGCCGGAGGTCTTCGGCGATGACGAACAACGTGGGTGCCGACAGCGATGCGCTCACGGTCTGGCCAACGTCGACCTCGCGCGAGACGACCGTCCCGCCAACCGGCGAGTAGATTTCGGTGTAGCCGAGGCTGGTCTGCACCTGCGTGAGCGAGGCGCGGGACTGCTCGACGCCAGCGCGTGCCGACCGCACGCGGGCGCTCTGCACCTGTGCTTGGGCCCGCAGACTCTCGGCCTCCGCCACGGCGACGAACCCCTGCTCGGCCAGCCGCTCGTAACGCTCCGCCTGGGCCTCGGCGTACTCCAGGTTGACGCTGGCCTCGGCGAGCGAAGCCTCCGCCGACCGGAACGACGCCTGCGACTGCGCGAGCTGCGCGTCGAAGAGCGTGGTGTCGAGGCGCGCGAGCAGGTCGCCCTCCTGGACCTCCGAGTTGTAGTCCACGAAGATCTCGGAGATGCGACCGCTGACCTGAACGCCAACTGAGACGGTGGTCACGGCTGACGTAGAGCCGGTGGCGGTGACGGTGCGCTCGAGGTCCTGGCGGGCAGCGGGCACGGTCGCGAACGCGGCTTGGGGGTCGACCTCGGTTTCGAGGGACTTCGAATAGAGCACGCCTGCGCCGGCGATTGCTCCGATGACGCCGATGACGATGACGACCGACTTGGTGCGCATGACTTCCAGAGGTGAAACCCGAGACGTGAAATACGTCCGGTCTCTGAAGACTAAGGAGATGCGGCGGGGGCGCTGTTAAGGCTCAGCAAGGATTTGCAAAGCAATGTTAAGCGCCGTCTTTACCGAGCGTTCGCGGCAGCCGAATCGCGACCGTCAGGCCGCCACTTTCGTGGTCTTCGGACGCTCGATCCAATGCGCCGTTTGGCGCTCGATTGGATGCCGAAATGGTGCCCCCGTGGAGCGATATCCCGGCCGCCGCGATGGCGAGGCCAAGCCCGGATCCGCCCGAAGCGCGGTTGCGGTGGGCGTCGACACGGAAGAACGGCGTAAAGATCTGGTCGAGCAGCTCGGACGGGACGCCCTGCCCTTCGTCGCGGACCTCGATGGTTGTCATCTCGGGCGTCCCGCTCACGTCGACGACGATGGTCGAGCCTTCCGGTGTATGGGTGATCGCGTTGCGAATGACGTTGTCGAGCGCGGAGCGCAGCATCTCCTTGGAGCCGGTGATCTCCGGCGCGCGTGCGCCTACCCGAGCGACGGAACGCCCGAAGGCTTGGGCCTCGAACTCCGCGTCTTCGATCACCTCATCGATGAGCGTGTCGAGGTCGACGCGCTCTTGGACGGCGACCTGCTCCATGCGGCGCAACGAGGCAAAGCGCAGGATCTCGCCGATGAGCGTGTCCATGCGGTCGCTCTCGCGCTCGGCGCGCGCCAGCGCTTTGTCCACCGTAGGGCTGCTGCGTGCGAGCTCCAGCGCGACGTTGAGGCGAGCGAGCGGTGAGCGCAGTTCGTGGGAGATGTCCGCCATCAGGGTCTGTTGCCGGACATCGTGGGTTTCGATGCGCTGGGCCATGTCGTCGAACTCGCGCGCGAGCTCACCGAACTCATCACGGCGGCGCGCTACGGCGGGGTCCACGCGGGCGCTGAGATCACCGCCGGCGAGGCTGCGGGCGGTTGTGCGGAGCTGGCGCAGCGGCCGCGTAAAGTACCAGGCGAGTAGCCAGGAGGCCGAGGCGGAGAGCAAGAGCAGCGAGATGACCCGTCCCGTCAGCGGGGACCTGCCACGTACGCGCTGCCAGATCGACGGACGGATCACTCGAGACACCACCACGTAGTGCTCCCCATCAGCCCCGTCGACGAGTCGCGCGTGGAGGTCTTGTTGCCCTCCGATCAGCCACGCCGCACCCTGCTCTTGCTGCGCGCGACTCGTGACCGAACTGACCGGTTCCACGGACGAATTCAACGCTTCGTCCACCGGGATCAGCGCGGTACGGATCGGGCCACGCTCGCGACGTCCGACGAACGTATTCGCCAGTTCGAGGTCCGTCTCGGCGAGCGAGGCGGCCAGTGTGGACCAGCGCTCGGCCTCCTCGGACAGCCATTCGCCCTGCGTCTGCCTCGCGTGGCGGTCGTACACAAACGCGACGCCGATGGCGTTCACCAACGTGACGATCCAGAACACCGCGAGGATACGGAAGAAGGTACGGCCCACGCTATTCCTCCTCGCTGCGGGCATAGAGATAGCCGACGCCGCGAATGGCCTGGATGCGGTCAACGCCGGCGCTGGAGTGCCCGAGTTTCTTCCGCAGGCTGCTCACGTGCACGTCCATGCTGCGGTCGAAGCCGTTGAACTCGCGGCCGAGCACGCGCTCGTACATCTCCTCGCGCTTGAGCACGGTGCCGGCGCGCCGGAGGAAGTACTCCAGGAGTTCGAACTCGGCCCCGGTGAGCTGAATGGGACGGTCGCCCACGCGGACTTCACGCGTGCCGAGCACTAGGCTCACGTCGCCGACGACGATGGTCTCGAGCTCCGCCGATTGGGCGGGCGAGACTTCGGCGCGTCGCAGCACCGCGCGGACGCGGGCGAGCAGCTCGCGCGGATTGAACGGCTTGGGGACGTAGTCGTCGGCGCCGAGTTCAAGGCCGACGATGCGGTCGGAATCCTGGCCGCGGGCGGTCAACATGATCACGGGGGCGTTGCCCGTTTGGCGCAGCTCTTTGAGCACATCGAGCCCGTTCATGCCCGGAAGCATGATGTCGAGCAGCACGATATCGGGCGCACGCGTTTGCGCCGCCTTCAGCCCCTCCGCTCCATCGCGGGCGGTGAGAATCTCGTATCCGAACTGCCCGAAATACTCGGTGAGTAGTTCGCGGAGTTCGTCGTCGTCGTCGATGACCAGGATCGTTTCTGTCACGGCATCACCCTCAGCATGCGGTCTACGATAGCGTGTTCGGGTGGGGGGCGAACGTAAAGAAGCGAAAACCTCCGTTCGACGGGCTCACGGCAGGCTCGCTCAGGACGGGGCGCGGTAGAGTCAGTGGGGGCGGCGTATTGCAGCCCCACGGCTTGGGCCGCCTCTACCCCACGTAACGCTGTGCCCAGGCGGCCAACACATCCGCGACGAACTCGGCGTCGGCGCGGTTGGTGAGTAGGTGGTCGGCGCCGTCGAGGGAGACGAAGCTTTTGGGGTGTCGGGCGGCTTTGTAGATCGCCTCGGCGTTGTCGATTCCGACGGTGGCGTCGATAGGCGAGTGGAAGACGAGGAGCGCGCGTTTGAGCTTTGCGGCGGCGTCGGCGCCGGACTGGCTGTTGAGGTCGTCGATGAGCTGTTGGCGGACGGTCATCGGGCGGCCGCCGAGGTCGATGGTCGCCTCTCCGTGCTCGCGCAACGCCGCTTCGCCTTCGCTGAGAAGCGCGCGGACGTGGTCCGGTTCCGAGGGGGCACCGACCGTGCACACCGCCCGACACTCCGGAATTTCAGGTGCAGCGCGTAAGACCGCGGCGCCGCCGAGCGAGTGTCCGATGAGCAACGCGGGAGCCTCGGCGCGGTCCCGCATGAACGCCGCGGCGGCAAGCAGATCGGCGACGTTGGAGCTGAAGTTGGTGTCTTCAAACTCGCCGTCGCTTTGGCCCAACCCCGCGAAGTCGAAGCGCAAGACCGCGTAGCCACGCTGGGCCAATCCGCGAGAGATGCGCGTGGCAGCGAACACGTCTTTGGAGCAGGTGAAGCAATGCGCGAACATTGCGCAGGCGCGGATGTCACCGTCGGGCGTCTCGAGACGGCCGGAGAGTTGGACGCCGTTGTGACCGGGGAAAAGTACGCGCTCTTGGGGCATAGGGCTTCCTGATGAATGGGCTCGGTGAGTAGGCACAAGATGCCACACCGGGCACGGCGATTCAGACCGGGTCTGCGCTACGTGTGAAAGTGCCGTCCGCGCCTGCGCTGGCGTTCGGGACGCTCGGCGGGTGGTGGCTCTAGCAGGCTATGTCGCGACCTTGGGCGCGCGCATGGCCTTGCTGTAGAACCCGGAGGGGTCGAAACAACACACGCGGCGCTTACCAGATGCCAGCATATCGCAGGCGTCGCGGATTCGTTTGGCCCGCGTTTTGGCCTGCTTGGCGGACACCACCCAGTGGACCCAGTCGACGCGCGCGAGCGTGGTGGTGTCATCCCAGACGGCGCGGGCTTCGGGCGCCGCGTCGAGGGCCTC
>CBDUJZ010000203.1:0-8065 GCA_965367675.1 uncultured Myxococcales bacterium
GAAGACGCCGACGCGACGACCGAGCCGGAGACGCCGTTTTACCTGACGGAGTGGCCGATTCCCGACCACGAGTGGTCGCGCTGCGAAGGCACGGAGCATGCCACGCCGGGAACGCTGGCCGAGCGGGCGGCGTACTATCAGTGGACCGTCCCGCTGTTTCACCGCGGCTATGCGACGCTCGATGATGGGCGTGAGATCGTGCACGCGCTGTTCCACATGACGCGTCTGGACGGGCCGGTGCCGGCGGAGATTACCGATGGGCCGGTGCCCCAGGTGGTGCGGTTCGAGTCGTGGGCGAACGCTGGGCTTTGGACGTCGCACTACGTGGCGAGCCAGGGGTTCCGGTACGCGGTGGCTGAGCAGGAGGGGGACGCGGAGGAGCTTGCGGATGCGCTGCATGAGCTCACGGTGGTGCTGCAGGCGGAGTACGACCTGATGCGCATCACGGGCGTGCCTGGGCTGTTTGCGCGGAGCTATCATTCGCCCACGCCGGTGACGGACGACGCGGCGCCGGACGGTGGCGACGAGCACTACATCGCCGAGGGTGAGTTCGCGGGCTACACGTGGACCGGCGACGTGAGTCAGGATGAGTATTCGGGCCATATGTACGCGCTCGGCGTGGTCGCGAAGCTGGTGCACGAGCCGACGATTCAGGCGATGGTGCAGGACATCGCGAGTCAGGTCGGGCGCCACCTGGTGGAGAACGATTTGCACCTGATCGATGTGGACGGGGAGGTGACGCAGCACGGTCGGATGAACGCGATCTCGTTCACGCATTTTCCGGGGTACAACGCGTATTTGTCGCTCAACTGGGTGCAGATGACGGCCCAGATTACGGGCGACCCGGAGATTGAGGACTACTACGAGAACTGCCTGCTTCAGCAGGGTGGTGAGGTGCGCTGCATCGACCATCCGGCCGAGACGCCGCGGCCGTATACGGAGTACTTGGATACGCTGAACGTGCTTCAGGGTTGCGATACGAACTTCAACTCGCTGTCGATGGCGGTGCTGGCGGCAGGCAATATCGTTTGGTTCGAGGGCGACGAGGCGCTGCGGGCCACGTACCAGCGCATTCTGATGGAGAAGATTGCGGGCGGCGACCCGGCCGGTCGGCAACCGTTTGCGATGGCGAACCCGTTGTACAACCTGATCTTCGCCGCGTTCGGCGACTTCTCGCACCCGGACGCTCCGGATATCGATGCGTTGGTTCACGACGCGGTGTGCACGCTGCGCGAGTTTGAGCCCACCGGCGGGCGCCGAGGCATGGACACGACGTACGAGCCCGAGGTGTGTGTGAGCGAGCAGCATGGGTCGTTGGCCGACCGCCCGTTCGCGTGGCGCGAGCGGGAGGCGGACATCTTCAAGTTCTGGTTTGGGCCTTACGAGCGCCGTCAGACGTCGCCGGACCCGACGTTTGTGACGCCGCCGGCGGATTTCTTGCTGCCGTATTGGATGGGCCGGTACTTCGGGTTCATCGCCGCCGACCTGTAGGGGCGCGGGAAGGGGTGATTGGGGGGTGAGAGTCGGTAGGTCGCGGGTGCGTGGGTTCGCTAGGACCCGTAAACACTGGGGTTGCGTGGGATTGCGAAACGGCGAACAATGGCGATTCACACCGAATCCCTGTTGCCGTCTCTTCGCTCGAGTTTCGCATGCGTACGCCCGCTGTTCCTGTTCGTTCTTCTCGCCTGCGCGCCGCGATCGGCGTGGGGTTATGTGTCACGCTCGGCGCAGCCGGGTGCGGCGAAGAGACCGAGGCGACCGACGCGGGCGTTGAGGCAGACGTCGCGCTGGACGTTCAGGATGACGCGGAGGCGGACGCGGCAACGGACGCCGGGGACGCTGCCGCGGATGTGGTCGCCGATGCGGAGCCGGATGCCCAGGCGGACGCAACAGAGGACGTGCCCGACGACGTCGCCGACGTGGCTCCGGATGTGGCAGCGGATACGACTCCCGATGTTTACGTGCCGCCGGAGCCGACCGACGAGGCGCGCGCCGCCGCGTTCCAGTTGTTCTACCGCGAGCGGGTCGACCGGGCGTTGGTCGCGTACAACCGGTTCGGGATGTTCGGCGACGTGGGTTTTGCGGTCGCCAACCGGGCGTCGGTCTCACGCGAGGGCGATACGTACGACGTGGTGGTGGGCCCCCGTGACAACAACCTGATCGGCACTCCGATGCGTGCTGTTTGGCACGCGTGGAAGCACCTCGGTTCACGCGCAGCCGAGCTGACGCTGTTCCGGATGTTCAACGGCATGCTGTTTTACGAGCAGGTGACTGGGCATCCGGGGGTGACGTCGCGCATGGCGCTCACGGGCTGGACGCTCGACATCGACGGCACCGATGACACGTGGACGCGCACGCGGGGAGGCGAGGTCGTGGAGTCGCCGCTCGTGGTGGACGCGGAGATTGAGCAGGAGATCCTGGACACGTTCTTCGACGGGGTTCAGATGCGGTATCGCATGGACCCCACGGACACGATGCTCACGTGGTACCCGGGCTGGAATCCGGTGGACTACGCGATCACGATCAGCATTCCGGAACTGCCTGATTTTATTCGGATTAGTGACTGCTGTGCCACGCTCATGCACACGCCGGAGGGCAACGATTGGGCGGGCTCTTGGTGGAGCAATCACAACTCCCGCGACAACTACCCGGACATCGCGCTCGGCATTCTGGCGGCGCATGAGGCCATCGCGTCGGAGGACGCGGACCCGGCGCTGCAGGCGCTGGCTGAGCGCGTCGTGGAGGCCGGCTTGCGCATCGCCGACCACGTGGAGGCCAACGGCGGAACGGTCATGACCGTGGACGAGTACAACGGCTACGACACGCTGGTTCCGTCGGGTGTGATTCGCCCGCATGGCCTGACGGAGAGCGAGGCGCTGGGCGGAATGTCGTCGTGTCCGATGGCGCTGCTCAATCGCTCGCTGTCTACCGATGGGCTGGATGCGGAGCCGGAGAACGTGCTGCTTCCGGGCACGCCGGAGCTGTTGATCACGCCGGACCTGGAGCGCTTGTTGTCGTGTCCGTACGACACGCCGCGGGTGTGCAGCGGCATTGAAGACGCTTGGTGCGGTTATACGTGGGAGACGGTGTTCGACCTGCAGTTCTCGGGGCAGTCTTGGCTCGATTTTGCGCGCAACATGGAGCGGTTCGAGGCGGGCAGCTCCGAGACGCTGCTGGGCGCGTTCCAGAACGACTACGACGACGTGGTCGAGGCGATGACCACACTGATCGGCGTGCTCGAAGTACAAGGCGAGACCGAGCAGGCGGTCCGCGCCCGCACCACGCTGGGGCATATGACGCGCCTGATGCGCGAGTTCGCGGACATCATCTACACCGTCGCCGACCCGGAGCAACGCACGGAGCAGCGCTACGAGGCGGCTGTGTTCGACGGTCTCGGCGGCATCGAGGTGAACACGGGTGACTTGAACGGGTTCGCGATCGAAGAGGAGCGGATGCAGCGCTTGGAGTCGTTGCTGGACTTCGCGCCGGCGACGCCGCGCACGCTGTACACCGACGCGGAGCTGCTTGAGATGGTGACCACCGGGCTGGCGGAGCTGGAAGACAAGTCCGGGCCCGGTCGCAGCGACGCCATCCGCGCGCGCTATGCGGCGGTGTATCCCGACGGTCAGCCGCCGATTCGCCGCGCGGGTGACGCCTACGAAGCGCGGCAGGGCGATGGTGAGTGGGTCGCCGCCGAGCTGCCGACGCACCGGGGTGTGCCGGGCCTCGACCTGATGGAGGGCATCGTGCTGTGCAGCACCGCGCCGCACCTGTTGGACTGCAGCTGGGCGCGGCTGGGCTGCGCAGCGCCGGACCTGGATGACAGCGGCACGGTCGACGCCGCCGACGCCGGCCTGCTCGACAGCGCGATCGCGGTAATCGGTCTCGGCGCCGAGTGTGTCGAGGGGCTTTGCGGCCCCGCTGACCTCGACCAGTCCGGCGTGCTCGATGCGTCCGATGTGGCGTTCATGGCCGCCGCGCAAGGCTGCGTGCGCTGAGGCGCGCGGCCTGGCCCTAGAGCGCTGAACGAACAGGCGCGATCGGCACGCGGGAGGGGTTGCGTGGACCCCAAACGGGTTGCCCCTTAGAGGGGCTTCACGTCGAGCACGACCAGCGCGTCTGCGTCTTCGCTGAGGGCCGAGCGGAAGGTGTGCAGCAGCTCGGCGAGGGTGTCGGGGTCGACCATCTCGGCGCCGTGCAGGGCTTCGGCGACCTGCTCGAGGATGGGCACTTCGTCCAGGTCCTCCGGCGGGTTTCCGTCGCCGTCGACCAGCGTGAGCTCGTGGCCGTGCATCATGAGCAGGTGCGGTCCGCGCAGCGTGGCGTGCTGGAACTCCAGCGCTCCGGTGCGGCCGGCGAGGCTGTCGTCCATCTCTTGGAGCAGGCCCTCGACCAACGGGTGTCCGTTGGCGAAGAACTCGGAGCCGGGGGTGTCGATCGCGGTCTGGCGGTCGAACGTGCCCAAGAACCGCGTGCCGTGCTCGACGCCCGGGATGGTGTCCACGAGCGCGTTCTCGCCAAACTCAAAGTAGTACGTCGACTCGCCGTCCTTCTCGAGTGTGGTCACGCCCACGCGCTCGGCTGCGTCTACGCAGAAGCGCTCGGTGAGCATCGCGGCGTCCTCGGGGATACCGGCGAGCACCGCCATCGCGTGGGCGCTTTGGTACGTGTCGGGGAACGCGTAGCCCTCGACCCGGGCGCCGGCGTGGGCGGTCGCGAACAGGTCGCGGGCCTCGAGGTCTCGGGCCAAATCGCCGGCGGCGCCTTCTGCGCGGAAGTACACCACGGGTACATCCGCGGTGCGGCCGATGCGGTCGAGGCGGCCGATGCGCTGCTCCAAGACCAGCGGGTCCTCCGGCAGGTCGAAGTGCACAAGGTGGTCGCAGAACTGGAAGTTGCGACCCTCACTGCCCGCGCCGGATGTGACCATCAGCGGCGACGGCGACGTGCGGAACTCGGCGAGCTCGATGTCGCGCTGGGAGGCGTTCATGCCCTCGGCGAAAACGAAGGCTCGGAACCCGGTGGTGGTCTCCAGGCGGCGCGCCAGGTCGGCGGCTTTGCGCTCGGACTCGACGAAGATGAGGGCCTTCTCTTTGTTGGCGTGCCACTCTTTGGCGGCGTTGCTCAGCCAGGCGACGCGGGGCTCGTCTTCGCGAGAGACGGCACCGGGCTTGCCGATATCGACGGGCACGGCGCGGCGTTTGGGGAACTGGGCGACGTCGCCGCGGGTGACCACGCTCATGCGGCCAACCTCGGTGTTCTCCGCGGCGGAGATCGGGAGGCGGAGCGCGCTGGCGAGCTGCTCAAAGCCGCGCTGGCCGTGCTGGAACGGCGTGGTGGTGAGCAGCAGCGCGTGCCGCGTGCCGCGTACGAGGTCGAGCACGTGCGTGGGGGCGTCGCTGTCCGCGTCGACGCTGGTGGCCTCGTTTCCGGGCGCGACAACGTGGTGCGCTTCGTCGACGACGACCATGCGTGGGTCGGCCTGCGCGATGGCCGCGACAAGCTCAGGACGCTTTGCCAGAAGCTCGAGCGACACGACCGCCATGGGGTGCACCTCGAACGGGTTCGTGCCCTCGCCGAAGTTCGCGGTGACGGCTTCAACGCGTTCGGCGTCGACGTGTACGAAGATCTGGTGGAACTTGCGGTAGAGCTCGCCCAGCCATTGCACGGTCAGGGAGTCGGGCGCGATGACGACGACGGAGTCGGTGCGCTCCATGCGCAACAGCGCCGAGGTGATCAGGCAGGCGACGACGGTCTTACCGAGGCCAACTTCGTCGGCGAGCATCCAGCGGACGTGGTCGTCGGCGATGGCGCGGCGCGCGGTGTCGAGCTGGTGCGGGAACAATTCGATGCGGCCGCCGATGAGGCCGGCGACGCGCCCGCCGCGACGTTGGGCGGCGAGTCGAGCGGCGTCGACGCGGCTGGCGATGTCGGCGGGAGCGTCGAGCTCGCCCTTCATGAGGCGGGCGCGGGGGCTCGGCGGCGCGATGACCGGCCAGATGGATTCCAGCGACTCGGACGTGCCGTTTTCGAAGGTGGCGGTGTCCTCGTTGAGCTCGATGATGCGCTCGGAGCGTCCGCTGCGGCGCTTCACGACGTCGCCGACTTGGAACACGACGGCTCGGCTGGCGGGATCTTTGCGAAGCAACCTCAGCTGCTCACCCGTTTGCGGGAAGAAGACATCTCCGAAGCGGCCTTCGACGCGCGTAACGACGCCGGCGCCCATTTCTGGGGAGGTGATTCGGATGAGTTTGGTGCCTGGTTTCCAGTCTGACATGTCGATGTTTGTGGCGCGCGGTGGAACGAAACAGCCCGCCTACTCGGGTAGGTGCGCTCCTGTCCACCGCGGCCTGCACCGCGTCGCCAGTTGGTGCCCGCTAGCCCACCAATTGGTCCTCGTAGGCGGCGAGGGCTGCCTTAGCGCCTTCGCCGAGCGCGACCACGATCTGCTTGTACGGCGTGGTGGTTACGTCGCCGGCGGCGTAGATGCCGGGCACGTTGGTGCGGCATTTGTCGTCGACGATGATCTCTCCGAAGCGATTGGTTTCGACGAGCCCGTTCAGGAATTTGCTGTTCGGGATGAGTCCGATCTGTACGAACACGCCGTCGAGTTCGAGCGTTTGAGAGGTGCCTGCGCCGCGGTCTTCGATGGTGAGTCCGGTGACCTTCGCGCCGTCTCCGACGACCTCTAACGTCTTGCTGTCCTTGATGATTTTTGCGTTCGGCAGCGACTCCAGCTTGGCGATGAGCACGGCGTCGGCTTTGAGGTCGGGCATGAACTCGATGACCGTCACCGAGCGCACGATACCGGCCAGGTCGATGGCCGCTTCGACGCCGGAGTTGCCGCCGCCGACGACCGCGATGTCTTTGCCCTTGTAGTAGGGGCCGTCGCAGTGGGGGCAGTAGGCGACGCCGCGGCCCATGTACTCGCGCTCGCCGTCGACGCCGAGCTCGCGCCATTTGGCGCCGGTGGCGATGATCAGGTTTCGGGTGTCGAGGGTCTCGCCGGAGTCGAGCTTGAGGTGGACCGGCGCGCCGTCGTCTTCGTCGCGCGTGACGGTGTCGACGCGGCGGTGTTCGAGCACGTCGATGTCGTACTGGTCCAAGTGGTCCTGCAGGTTGGCCGAGAGCTGGGGCCCTTCGGTGTACCGGACCGAGATGAGGTTCTCGATGCCCTTGGTGTCTTGGAGCTGTCCGCCGAGTCGGTCGGTGATGAGGATGGTCTTGAGTCCCTTTCGGGCGGTGTAGATCGCGGAGGACGCGCCGGCGGGGCCACCACCGATGACGGCGACGTCGAACTGGCCGAGGTCGGTGGGTTCGATGGCGGAGTCGTCGCTGCCGACGGCGGCTTCGAGGCGGCCGAGCAGGTCGGTGAGGGTGGCTTTGCCGGAGCTGAGGAGCTTGTCGTCGTGGATGACGCTGGGCACGCCCTGGATGTTGAGCCGAGTGATCTCGTCGGGCGCGAACTCGCCGTCGGTCATTTCGTGCTCGAAGTCGGGGTGCAGGGTGGCCATCAGGTTGAGGGCCTGGACGACGTCCGGGCAATTCTCACACGACAGCGATACGAAGGTGCGGAGCCGGATGGGGCCTTTGAGACGTCGGACGCGTGCGATGAGCGCGTCGTCGGGGAGCTTTCCTTTGCCGTCGGAGTTGAGGATGGCGAGGATGAGCGAGGTGAATTCGTGTCCACCGGGGATGCCGGTGAAGGCGATGCCGTTGGGGGCGCCGTCGTGCTCGATCGAGAAGCGTGGCACGTCGCTGTGCGTGTCGGCTTCGCGCACGGTGATGTTGGGCGAGGTGCCGGCAACATCGTCGAGCATGGTGACCAGCTCGTGTGCCTTCGCGTGCTCCGAGGGGTGACGCACGAGGGTCACGGGAGCTTCCAGCTTGGCGAACACGGTCTGAAGCTGTTGGACGATTGCGGGGCTGAGCATGGGGATCCTCGATGAGCGGATGTGCCGCGCGAAGGGCGGCGAGAGCGGCGTGAACGGGTCCGTACCAACGTGCGGGGTGCGCGGTACAAGAGGCGGGGATGTGAGACCGTCGGCCCGCGGTCGGGTTGGCG
>CBDUJZ010000204.1:0-7953 GCA_965367675.1 uncultured Myxococcales bacterium
GTTCGACACCATCGTGAGCGAGGGAGCGCCGTACGCCGTCGAAGTGGTGGCGATGCCCCGAGACTGGTTCTGCGCGATCCCCGAGGACGCCGCGTCCGGAACGGCGGCCCGAGAAGACGCGATCGTGGACGTGCCGTGCGTCGAAGGACGGCTTGTCACGGTGGAGCAACGGGACGACGCCGCGCAGCGCTACTCCCGATTCGATGTCGAAGAACTCGAGTCGGACCTCATCAAACTCGGGTCGCTTTCGATCAGAGACTACGGAGCCGATGGCGAGTTGTTTACCGACGACGACAACGCCATTGGCGACGACGAGCGGTATACGCGGGACGGGCGCCACGTGCGCACCGTTCGGACCGACGGCACGCCCGGTCCCGACGGAATCCTGTTCTCGGACGACGACCCCGTGGAGAGCTACAACACCCGGGAGTACAACGAGAACGGCGACAACATCGCGCACGTTCGCTTCTCCGCCCCCGGTCCCGATGCCGCATGGTTCACCGATGACGACGTGGCCGAGAGCAACTCCACTTGGACCGCTCGGGACTACGATGACGAAGGGCACCTGGTCTGCGACGTAGAAATACAGTTCGGCCCGGACGGGCTCCGCGAAACCGACGACGACGCGTTCAGCCGCGGTACCGTGTACGCGTACTTCGAACACCCCACCATCGCGGGAACGGCGCACCGCTTCCACACCGTCGACGGCCTCGGAGCCGACGGAATCCCGTGCACGGAAGACGATGTGCTCGCCGAGCCGACCTACGAGACCGTCGAAAGCGCCGACGGCCTGACAAGCTACGGCTTCACTCGGGGCGCCGCGACGTATCAGTCCTACGACGAAGACGCAGACGGCCGGACCGCACGCCAAGTCACGTGGTCACCCGCCGGCGAGGGCATCGGCGGCCCTGGCGTCGATACGGTGGTTCGTTACATTCATAACAACCTCGAGCCCACGTCAGCACCGGACGCCATCTACTACGTCGGGCCCGGCGCCGACTCGGAGTGGTTCACGGACGACGACGAAATCGGGAGCGTCGCCCCATGGTTCCGCCAGGATGCCGAGGGAGGGGCCCTCGTCCAGTACTACTACAATGTGGGCGACGACCTGCACGGTCCGGACGGAATTTGGGGCACCGAGGACGACAACTACGACGCCGTGGTCCGACGAGAGCGGGTCGGCGACGATCTCGCCTGCGAGGTCCGCATCTCCGACGGCGGAGCCGACAACCTCTGGCAACACACCGCCTGCGGCAACGCCGACATCGACGACGACATTCAGTACGTCGAGTGGACGCGACTCGACAGCGAAGGACGGCCAACGCAGAGCTGTCGGAGCAACGAGCCCGGCCCCGACGGCCTGTGGGTCACTGCGGACGACGAGGCCTCGCCGTCCGGTCTATGCAGCACCTTCAGCTACTTCGAAGGTGGCGTGAGCGTCCGTGGTTCAGTCTTGGACCCCGGACCGGATGGAATCGCCTTCACCGCCGACGACCTCCCGGGCGAGCGCACGGTCACCGCCTTGAACGAGCACGGCCATCAGGTGTTCAGTGCGGTCATCGGCATGTTCGATGGACCAGGCGCCGATGGTGCGTGGGTCACCGCCGACGACGACATCGCCGAATTCACGACCTACGTGGTGGACCGCGCCGGCACCGTTCTCGAGGAGAGTCGAGGCCGACCCGGAGACGACGGCCTGTTGTTCACCGCCGACGACGAGGTGTTCTACCTCAGGCGGTGGGAAGTCCTCGCGATACCGCACGCCGTATACGACGCCTGGGACTGACCAAACGACCGACCCTACGGCGGTCGCCGCCAGCGGAAGCAGAGCCGCCGGCTCTACGCGGCCAAAAACGCAGAACCCGCGGTCGCGGCGCCGAAACGAGTCGGCGTCGCGCGAGCGCGGGGTCGAGTTCACACAGACAGCACGCACCACAGCGCAGAGGTGGCGCCGCAGTCCGTGAATCAGCTTACGGGAACGCGTTCGTGAGAATGTCTTCGCGCAGCTGAACCAGTTCGGGGTAATCCGCGAAGAACTCCACCTTCTCGGCTGCCAGCGTATCGGCAGGTACCTCGTCGAGCTCGCCGTCGTCGTCCGCATCACCAGCGAAATCGGTGCCCTCGAACACGTACATTGCCCACGATTCCGCGATGTCTTCGCCGCCGTCTTCGACGCTCGCCGCGTACTCGGTCACAAAGTCATTCGGGTTGTACTCGGCTCCGGGAGGGAACGCCTCGTTGAAGTCCACGGCGTACGAGGTCGGCTCGCTGGTGCCCGGCTCGACGAAGATGAGGTGCCCCGTCTCGTGCACGATGGTTCGCTCCATCTCCGTGCTCGAGCCGGTGACATCGAGAGCGATGTAACGGTCTCCGGTCGGCTCGCCGTCCGCTCCGTACACGTCTTGCAGCGCACCGTCGGTTCCGCCGCTCTGCTCTTGGTCGATCGCGACGAAGGCGATGACGCCCTCGCGGTAGGTCGCGGGAATCAGGCCCGTGTAGAGCGCGAACGTCTCGGCGGAGTCTTGCGACGGCGGACCGTCTAGGTTGGGCAAGAGCTCGTCCCCGTCGATGCGGTAAGAGGCGACGACGAACATCGTGTCATCGTCGATCTCGGCCGCGCTCAGCCCGGGCGTTCCGCCGGTGAAGGCATCGCCGGCGGCATCAATGCCAACATCAGCGCCGCTATCGACGTACTCGTTGTTCGAGCCGCCATCGTCGCCGCAGGCCACTACGGACGAGGCGATCGCTACAACCAGAAGTGTCTTCAAGGGATTCGCATTCATGGCGATGACTCCAATATCGTGTTCAACAGGTTCCACCCATACCGCAGATCGGCAGGATGCCTGCGGTACGTCGGCGGGCGTCTATCCTGGGCGTCAGACGCACACAAGCCGAAATTTCACGACATCGCCCCCTTTCCTCCGACATGCCCCCCCGAGTATCCGCGGCGCAGCTCGACGCCCGCTGGGTGGTCATGCACACCGCGGGCACTCTAGAAGGCGGACGCCGTTTCGAGGTGGAAGCCAACCGTCACGTCGATCGTGTCCAACCCATCATCACCGTCGTTGTCCTCGCAGACTCCGCCTGAGGTATTGGGAGACCCCCGCTCACCGCCGGGACTGCCCTGCCCGCCTCGGGCCGTCTCGACGTTCTTGGCAACAACGCCATCCCCCGCGATGTAGGCGGCCTCTCCGGAGAGGAGCACGCGCAGCGACGGCCCTGCGTGGCCGCCACCGCCACCAGCACCGCCGTGACCACCGTTGGCAGCACCGCCCCCTCCCGTCGCATTGTGTCCCACAACACCGGCGCCGCCGTTGCCGCCATCTTGTGCGTCGCCGCCATGACCGCCGCGCGACGCGCTGAGGGTGACGTATTCAACCGCTACCTGAGTGTTGTGAGCGGCCACTGCGATCGATGGACCGCCGTGGCCGCCTCCATCGCCACCGTCTCCAGCGACGCCGCCGGCGCCGCCCTTGCCGCCACTGCCGCCAGCCGCAGCCGTCAGGCTTCCGCCACCTCCGCCGCCGCTCGTGCCAAGGGTCCCTGGCTCTCCGTGCGAAGGCCTGATCGCCCACGAGCTGGGATGTGTCATCGTCCCGGGCCACCGTTCCGCCCTTTCCGCTCCCGCGCCGCACGCGCCGTCACGCCCGTTGCCACCGGGCTGGCCTTTCGCACCGGCGGCGCCACCGTTCACTTGAGGCGCAGCGCTGCCAGCGCCTCCGGGAGACCCGCCGGCCCCGCCTCGATCGAAAGGAGGTCCGGGAAAGGTCTCCCACGGGAAGGTATGTCCGTCGCCACCGCGTGCAGCCACAACTTGACTGTGTGTAATCCTCAACACACCGGCGCCGCTTGCGAACACCCCAACGCTAGGCCTGCCTTCGGATGCGCTCCATACGCCGTCTGTTCCCGCGACCGACCAGAGGCGTAGGCCGCTCAATACAACATCCGCATCCGTTTCGATCGTCACCGCCGGGTTTGCTCCCCGGAACGTGGTCGTCCAGCCTGGCGCGTCGCCGAACTCACCGAGCCATCCCGGGGCCGACAGCCCGTAGTGTCGTTCCGTGAAGTTGTCCCAGTACCCCCCTGCAATGTGAACATCGTTACGCCCCGAAACCACTAGCGGGCTCGTGAACACATACGTTCCCACCTCGACGAAAACGGTGCAATGCTCCCGTGGATACGACAGATGCTTGGTGCCGCACGCCTCAACGGCCGCTACCACCGGGGCGGTATCGCAGCCGCCTAACGCGGCGTCGGGGTTGGGGACGCACTCCACGTACTCATCAATCCCATCGCTCCCGTCCCGTCCGTCACAGTCGGCATCGTACAGTCCGGGCTCGTCGGGAGAGACGTCCGGGAAGTCGTGCCCCCAACCCTCGGGGTGAATCGAGTCCTCAAAGTCGTTACAATCGGTGTTGCATGTCCAGTACGGCCAAATGCAACCGCGCGCCGACAGCCTCACATCCGCTTCGCAGATGCCCGTATGAATCGGTTCGGAGGTGACCTGCACCCTCGGTTCCTCCCTGCCGTACAGCCCGTCCCGCCAGCACCCGGTAGCGTCACACGTCACCGCAGATATGAGGTCCGGCGCGAAGAACTCATCGTCGTCCCAATCGACAAAGCACGTCTCTTGGCCATCACAATTCGAGTCAATGCCGTCGTTCTCCTCGTCGCTTTGCCCTGGGCGAACGCCAGAGTCATCATCGCACCAATCCTGCTCGATAGGCGCGGCCTCCGTTCTGAGCCTTGGGTAGTTCTCGCATCGACGCAACGGATCGGATGACGGGCTGGCCCCCATCACAGACCAAGCGTCCGTGCGGTATCCATCGCCGTCCCCATCAATGTAGCAAGCGACGGCCCTGTTGCAGTCATAATCAACCCCGTAGAGGCCGTCGTCGTAGCGTTCCACCTCGTCTTCGACGCCCGGATGCACCTCGTCTGGACACACCAGCGGAGTAGCGCCGTTCGACACGTCGCGGCAACCCGTGCCATCCGCCGCGTCGAACTCGGCGTCCCAGCAGTCGCTCTCGAAGGGGATATTGAAGAGGCCAAGCTCGCCAAAGTCCGTGCAGTCCGCGTCATTGGAGAGGATGATCGCATCACGGGACGGCGCGTACCCATCCCCGTCAAGGTCGCGGAAACACACTTCCGTGCCGTCGCAGTTCGAGTCGATTCCGTCTCCGAACTCGTCGGCCAGCCCCGGCGCTACAAGCGGGTCCACGTCGTTGCAATCCACGGCCGCGCTCAGCCCCACACTCAGGTAACACTGGCCATCAGGCCGGTAACTCGGCACGCCCTCTGGACACGCCACCAGTCCGGAGCACGTCAGGTCCGTCGTCTCCTCCAGCGTCACAAAATCGCCCACATAACCGTCGCCGTCGGCATCCAGGTAGCAGAGTTCGCGGCCGTTGCAGTCCTGGTCACGTCCATCTCCGATGCGCTCAGGCGCGCCCGGCCACGTGTCGCCACGGGAGTCGTCACAGTCGGTACCCGTGTCGGCATAGCCGAGCGCGTCCGGGCAGGCGTCGACCGGGGATGCCGGGTCGCCAAACCCATCCTCGTCCGCGTCTACGTAGCGCTGCACACGGTCAACCGCTCCTTCGTCGCTGACGCGATTGCAGTTGTTGTCTATCCCGTCGCACAGCTCGTCAGCGCCTGGGTGCACGGCGTCATCGCCGTCGTTGCAGTCGTCGTCGTTGTCGGCCCAGCCCGTCGCAGCCGGTGGCGCACAGGCCGTAACCGGAACGCCGAACGGCGAGCCGTATCCGTCGCTATCCGCGTCAGGGAACCACTGCGAAGCGTCGATGGCTGTCGGCGGGTCGGCTTGCCCATCGCAACGGTTGTCGAGGCCATCGCAGACCTCCTCAGCGTCCGGGTGCCGCCCATCGTTGTCATCGTCGCAATCCCCTCCGTTGGACACATAGCCCGTTGGCGCGGAACACGCTTGCACAGAGGTGCCGCGATCGCCGAACCCGTCGTCGTCCGCGTCGCGGTAGAACCGCTGTTCGGCGCCTTCGTCGACTTCTTCGTCACAATCTTGGTCGATTCCGTCGCACACCTCACGCGCCGAGGGACGCACGTTGGCGTTGTTGTCATCACAGTCGAAACAGGCGGACGCACCGTCCCCGTCGGCGTCCACGAACGCGACGACGCCGTCGCAGTTCAGGTCGACGTTATCGGTGCACACATCCTCGGGGGCGTCGGGATAGGCGTCGTCGTTGTCGTCGTCGCAGTCTCCCGGCGTTTGCGCGTAGCCCTCACCAGGGTCCTCGCACGCTACAATCGCTTCCGCACCCTCGGCGTAAAAGCCGTCACCGTCGCCGTCGACGTACCAGGTCAGTTCATCTTCCGACTGCTCATCGGCGCAAGTGAGCGCCTCGGTTCCAGCGCACACGAAGGCACCGCTCTCACAGAGTCCGCACGGCGCGCCGACGATCGCCTCAAGGGGAGATACGCCTCCGCACTCGTTCAAGCCGATACGCGGCTCGCACGTCACGCCACCGTCGCGGCATGCGAACACAGCGTTGGCCGCGCACGGCTCGCCCGGCTCACCTGCCAGCGGCCCACAGGAGCCGCACGCGTTGGCCGCCGTGCCGCGGAGGCACACCAACGTGTCGCGTTCGATGCAGGTCTGAACCCCATCGCCACACGCGCCACACGCCTCGCCGGCCACGGCATCGAGGACCGCGTTGCCACCGCAGCTGTTCGTGTCGGGGGTTGCACACCGCGTCGTACCATCCGGGTTGCACACCCAGACGCCGTCGGTGCCACAAGCCGTTCCTGGGATGTCCTCGAGCTCCACGCAGCCGCCGCACCCATTGCGCTGTTGGTTGCACACCAGAGTGCCGTCGTCCGCGCATTCATAGAAGCCGCCGCAGTCGCCGCACGAAGCGCCGGGCTCAGCCGTGAGCGGCACGCAGCCGCCGCACGCGTTGACGCCAGCCAACGCGTCTTCGCAAGCCAACGCATCCGCGCCCAAGCAAGACAGGTGTCCGCGCCCGCAATCGCCGCAGGGAGCGCCCGGAACGCCGTCGAGTGCTGTGACGCCACCGCAAACGTTGTCGCCCTCCGCCACACAACGCAGCTCGTCTGGCGCCGCGCACACCCAGTGGGCGGGATCCAGCACCGTACCGCACTCCTCGTCCGGCTCGGCGAGAATGACGAGGCATCCGCCACACGCGTTCGGCGTTCGATCGCCCTCACACGTCACGCTCTCGGTGCCGTCGCAAACGAAGGCCCCAAGGCCGCAGACGCCGCACGAAGCGCCGGGCGCTCCGCCGAGCGGCTCGCAGCCGTCGCACGCTTTCCGCGGCGTGGCGTCAACACAGCGCAAGCGGTCGCGGCCGAGGCACGCGACGACGCCGTCACCGCACGGTCCACACGAGTCACCCGGGCTGGCCGCTACCCCGTCGAGAAGCAACGACGCCCAGCCGTCACACGCGTTCGCGCCGGGCACGTACACGTCGTACACGTCGGGCGTGAACGCGTCTTCGACGACGTCCGGGCCGCCCTCCGTGTCGCCGCAGCCAGCGAGACCGAGGGCCGCAATCGAGAGAAAGCACAGCAGCGTCGAAATGCTCCGGCGTACAATTTGATGCGTTTGGTACTGTCTCACTAGATATCCGATAAGCAGAAGTTCCCCAGTCCACTGACGCTCGCACAGCCGTTGCTGTTGAGCTTCAGGGATATCGATTCATCAACCCACCAACCACTGACGGAGGCGTCGAGTTCGTACCTGAGGGCCCCCCCTCGGAACGAAAGGCTGACACTTCCTTTGATCCTGTGCTCAAAGATCGTGAAGTCCACGGCAGCGGTGGACGCGAACGTGATCACACCTTCCTCCGTTCGCTCGATCTCGACCACCGATTCGGCGATCCAAAGGTCGAACGTCGAGCTCGCGAAGAAGGCCCCGTTCGGTTTGAACTCGAACTCCACATCGCGCAGCTTGTGTCC
>CBDUJZ010000205.1:0-7831 GCA_965367675.1 uncultured Myxococcales bacterium
CCGCGTTCGGCGGACGTATCGCGCTCTTCGACGTCGAGACCGGCCAACCGCACGACGGCGGCGCCACACAAGCGCGCCCCCACGCAGGCGCGCGCGGCGCCGCGATCTCAGGGGTGGGCGAGTGAACGCCGCCCAGCTTCTCGCGCGCATCGCCGAGCTGTTTCACGCCGACTACGCGTTCGCGATCGACGGCCTGATCGCGGGCGCGATCGTCGGCGCGATCTGCGGCGCGGTCGGAGTGATCACCGTCCTGCGCAGGCTCGCGCTCGTCGGCGACGCCACCGGGCACGCCACGCTTCCCGGCGTCGCAGCCGCGTTCCTCCTCACCGGCTCCAAATCGCTGCCGATCCTGCTCATCGGCGCCCTCGTCGCCGGCATCCTGGCGAACCTCGCCGTGGTGTGGCTCAGCAGCCAACCCCGCTCCAGGCCAGACGCCTCGATCGGCGTTGTCCTCTCCGTCTCGTTCGGGCTCGGCGTCGTCCTGCTCTCCTTCGTGCAGGCGTCACCCACCGGCGCCCAATCTGGCCTCAACGCGTTCCTGTTCGGCAGCGCGGCCGGCGTCCCGCGAGAGCAGGTCGTCGTGCTCGCCATCCTCGCCGCGGCCGTGCTCGTACTCGGCCTCGCCGCCGCCCGACCGCTGGTCCTCGCCACATTCGACCCCGTGTTCGCTCAGGCCATCGGCATCCCGGTCCGCCTCGTGCATGGCGTCACCCTGGTGGTGCTGTCCGTCGTCGTCGTGCTCGCCGTGCGGACGGTCGGCGTCGTGCTTGTCGCCGCAATGCTCATCATCCCAGCGTCGTCCGCCCTGCTCGTCGTGCGCCGCATCGGTCCCGCCGTTGTGCTCGCGGGCGCACTGGGAGCAGCAGCCGGCGCCGCAGGCAGCGCGCTGAGCTTCCTGTTCGAAGACCTGGCCACCGGCCCTTCGATGGTCCTCATCGCCGGCGTCTTCTTCGCGTTCGCGTTCGCGTTCCGCGGCCTGCGGGACCGACGCCCCGCTCATAACGGAGCGCCGGCATGATCAGCCTGACCGACGCTTGGTTCTGGCGCGCGCTGCTCACCGGCTCCCTCGTCGCCACGTCCTGCGCCACCATCGGCGTGTTCTTGTACCTGCGCCGCATGAGCCTCATCGCGGACGCCCTCGCCCACATCGCCCTGCCCGGAATCGTCGTCGCGTTCCTCATCTCGGGCGGCCTCAACCCCAACGCGCTGCTCATCGGCGCGGCCGCACTCGGCGCGGCAGCCACGTTCGGAATTGAGAGCATCACCCGACGCGGCGTCCGCGGCGACGCCGCCATCGGAATTGTCTTCACCGTCCTCTTCGCCGCCGGCGTGATTCTGCTCTCCTCCCAAGCGCGACACGTCGACCTCGACCTCAACTGCGTGCTCTTCGGCGACATCCTGGGCGTGTCCAACGCCAGCATCGCCCGCATCGCCTTCGCGACCGCGGCGACCGTCCTACTCACCGCCGCCTTCTGGCGCTGGCTCGCCGCCGCGACCTTCGATCCCATCGTCGCAGCCACCCTCGGCGTGCCCGTCGCCGCGGTGCACTATGGCATCGTACTTTGCGCCTCGCTCACCGCGGTCGCGTCGTTCGACGCCGTCGGCTCCGTGCTCGGCGTGGCCATGGTGATCGTGCCCGCAGCGACCGCCCATCGACTCGCCGATCGACTCGCTCCCATGCTCGCCTGGGCCATCGGACACGCGCTCGCTTCCACCATCGTCGGCGTCGTCGTGTCCGTCGCGGTCAACTGCTCCACCTCCGGCGCGATCGTGCTCGCCGAAGGCTTCTTCTACGCCGTCATTCTCATGTGCGGCCCCCGCCACAGCGTCCTCTCCCGGCTTCGCCATGCATAGCATCTCGAACGAAAACTACCTGAAGGCGCTCTTCCATCTGGAGCGAAAAGCCGAGCGCGTGACCACAACCGCTATCGCGGAAACACTAGAAGTTACGCTACCTTCTGCAACAAAGATGATGAAGACCCTGGCCGCCGCGGGCCTCGTCCAACACGTACCCTACCGCGGCTCCTCGCTCACCGAAGAAGGCAACCGCGCCGCGCTGCGCGTGATCCGAAAGCACCGCCTGATCGAAGTCTTCCTTGTCGAGGTCCTCGGCTACCGCTGGGACGAGGTTCACGACGAAGCCGAACGCCTCGAACACGCCGTCAGCGACCCGCTCGCCGACCGCATCGACGCCTTCCTCGGCTTCCCCACCGCCGATCCCCACGGCGACCCCATCCCGAGCGCTTCCGGCGAGCTGCTCCGGCACGAAGCGCTCTCGCTCCTCGATCTCGAACCCGGCCGACCCGCGACCGTCCGCCGCGTCCTCGACCAAGACACCGAGGTGCTGCAGTACCTCGCCCAGATCGGGCTCCGACCCTCCGCCACGGTCGCCGTGTTAGAGGCTCACCCGTTCGAAGGTCCGCTCCGCATTCAGATCGGAAGCGACGAAGCCATCCTCGGGCGCCAACTCGCCCGCCGTGTTCTCGTCGTGCCCGACGCGGACCCCACACCCAATCGGTAGACAAACTCGAAGATTCCGGTTGCCACACCGCGTGCGGTGCCCAAAATGGAAGGGTCTCCTCACAAACTCGAATCCGGAATTCCCCCATGAACGTCGTCGCCATTCTTGCGCTCGTCATCATCGTCCTAGCGCTCATCGCAGTCGTCTTGGTGGTTAGCATCTACAACGGGCTCGTGACGTCGCGGAACCGTTTCCAGAACGCGTTCTCGCAGATCGACGTTCAGCTGAAGCGGCGGCACGACCTGATTCCCAACCTCGTCGAGACCGCCAAGGGATACCTCGAGCACGAGCGGGCGACCCTCGAGGCCGTCATCGCCGCGCGAACCGGAGCCGTCTCCGCCAGCAAGGCCGCCGCCGCGAATCCCGGTGACGCTGGCGCCATGAACAAGCTCGCCGGCGCCGAAAACATGCTCACGCAGACCCTCGGCAAGCTCTTCGCCGTCACTGAGGACTATCCGGATCTCAAGGCCAACACGACCATGAACAACCTCATGGAAGAGCTCACCTCGACCGAAAACAAAGTGTCCTTCGCCCGCCAAGCCTTCAACGACAGCGCCACGATCTACAACACGGACATCGAGAAAGTCCCCGCGAACTTCATCGCTGGCGCGTTCAACTTCCGCCGCGCGACCCTCCTTGAGTTCCAAGACCAGGGCCTTGAAAACGCCCCGAAGGTTAGCTTCGCTTGAACTTCTTCGACCAACAAGATGCGGCAAAAGGGCGTACGCGAAAGCTGCTCGCCCTCTTCGCGGTCGCGATCTTTCTCATCGCCTGCAGCACGTACGCCGTCTTCGTTCTCCTCTCGTCTCTCTACCTAAAGGACGCGGGCGGGACCACGGATTGGACGCAGCCTGGCCTCTTCGTCGCCTCCCTCGCCGGAGTGATCGCGGTCGTCGGCTTCGCCACCTTCGTCAAAGTGAAGTCTCTCGGTGAAGGCGGCTCCGACATCGCGCTGAGCGTCGGCGGCTCGAGAATCACGCCCGGAACGCACGACCCCTACGAGCGCCAACTGCTCAACGTGGTCGAAGAGATGGCGATCGCCTCCGGCGTGCCCGTCCCCTCCGTCTTCGTGCTCAACAACGAGAACGGAATCAACGCCTTCGCGGCGGGACACGCCATCGGAGACGCCGCCGTAGCGGTCACCAAAGGCGCGCTCCACGTGCTCAACCGCAGCGAACTCCAAGCCGTCATCGCGCACGAATTCAGCCACATCCTCAACGGTGACATGCGGCTCAACGTCCGCCTCATCGGCGTGCTGTACGGCCTGATGATGATCGGCTCCACCGGCGGCTGGATGTTCCGGTCGTCGCTGTACCTCACCGCCGAGCGCAACCGCAGCCGCGTCGTCCCAGCCACCGCCGCCCTCGGCGGAGCCCTATGGGTGATCGGCTCCATGGGCGTCTTCGCCGGACGCCTCATCCAACGCGCGGTGTCTCGTCAGCGCGAGTTCCTGGCCGATGCCTCCGCCGTGCAGTTCACACGAAACCCCTCCGCCATGGCCAGCGCACTCGCAAAGATCGGCGGATACGCTTCCGGGGCATCCGTTGGCGCGCGCGGCGCAAGCGAGATCAGCCACCTGTTCTTTGGCGAAGCGACCACGTCCGGCATCTCCGGATTCTTGGCCACGCACCCCTCGCTGGAGGACCGAATCCGCCGCCTCGACCCCAGCTTCAACGGCACATTCCCGACCGTTCTCATGCCCGCGTCGTTGGTCACCACCGTCGAACCATCGCCCGCATACGTGGGGCTCGGCGCGACGACCATCCCGCTCGCCATGAGCCTCCCCGGCCCCGCCGCGACCATGAGCTACGATCCCGCCGCCTTCGCGGACACGGTCGGCACGGTCACGCCCGAGCACCTGGAGTTCTCGGTCGGTCTCATCGGCGACATTCCGGCGGAGTTCCGTGAGGCCGCACAATCCAGCCTGGGCAGCATCGCGTTGGTCTACACCCTGTTGCTCGATAGCGATCCCGCGTTGGCCCGCGAGCAGATGAACCTCCTGGCGGCCAACTCACGCCCCGAGATCCTCAGCGAAGTGCAGACCCTCGCAGCCCTGCGCGGCGCCCTCACACCGCACTCTCGGCTCCCCATGATCGAGCTCGCCGTGTCCGGGCTACGCCAGCTCAGCGCGCAACAGTACGCGGAGTTCAAGAACGAGATCGCGCTGATGGTCGGCGCCGATGGCAAGCTCAACCTGTTCGAGTTCGCCGTTCAGAAGAGCCTCCTGCACTGGCTCGACGCCGCGTTCGGACGGGTCACGCACCAGCCGGTGCAATACTACGCCGTGCGCGCCCTGGCCGATCCGATCTCGATTGTGCTCTCCGCGCTTGCGTATGTCGGCCACGACTCTCCGGGCAACGCCATGCATGCGTTCCAACACGGCGTGCGGGCCATCCGCCTGCTCCAGTCCAACGACACGGAGTTCCGCTCGCCTGCGCAGTGCCAGTTCGATGCATTGGACCGCGCGCTGACGCTCATCGCTGGCGCGGCACCGGCCATCAAGGAGCAAGTACTCGACGCCTGCGCCGCGGTCGTGTTCTGCGATCATGACGTGACGGTCGCCGAGGCCGAGCTCCTGCGTGTCATCGCGGATGCGATCGGATGCCCCACGCCGCCGTTCCTGCCCACCGCGGCCAAAGTGCTCTCAGCGAGCGCTGTGGAAAATGCGGCGCACGCGGGGTGAGAGACGCGCCAGGATCTCGTAAGGGATCGTGTCCGCCAGCTCCGCGTGCTCGCCCAAGTCCGGCTCGTTCGGCCCGCTACCGAACACCACCACCTCGTCGCCTGCCTCGACCGCGTCCGGCACGGCGGTGACGTCCAGCATGGTCACGTCCATGCACACGCGTCCCACCACCGGGCACAGCTGTCCGGCCACGCTCATGGAGCCCAAGTTGGAAAGCGCGCGCGGATACCCGTCGCCGTAGCCCAGCGCGACTACCGCGATACGCGACCGCGCCTTGGCGCGCCACGTGAGTCCGTAGCCGACCGGCTCCCCCTCTTCCACCCAGCGCACCGCCACGACCCGTGTGGTGAGCCGCAGCACAGGGCGCGTGCCGAGCATGGGCTCACCGTCCACGGTCGTGTAGCCGAGCAACCCGAGGCCGCTGCGCACCATCGTGAAGTGCGCCTCTGGGAACCGAGCGATCGCGGCGCTGTTGCACGCGTGCACATACCGCGGATGCACATCCTGCGCCGCCAGCCCCGCGATCACCTGCGAGAACCGAGCGATCTGCTGCCGCGTGAACGCGTCTTCTGCGGGGTCGTCGGACGCGGCAAAGTGGGTCATCAGCCCTTCCAACTCCAGCCACGGGTCTTGGACCACCGCCATCGCGAGCTGCACGGCCTCCTCTGGGCGTGCGCCCGCGCGCGACATGCCCGTATCGACCTTCACATGGACCCGCGTTCGCCTCCGCGCACGCGCTGCCGCGTCCGCCAGACTCACCCGTTGCGAGTCGCTGCCCACCAGCGCCGTCAGACCGTGCCGGACCACCTTCGTGGCGTCCTCAGGGACCACATGCTGCACCAGGATGGGCGTCGTGATCCCGGCATCGCGCAGCGCGACGGCCTCTTCGGCGATGGCGACATCGAAGTACCGCGCGCCCGCCCGCTGTAGCTCGTGCGCCGTGCGCAGCGAGTCGAGTCCGTAGCCAAACGATTTGACCACCGACATCACCGTGACATCAGGCCCGACCCAACGCTCGATCGCGCGCAGGTTCTGGACCAACACCTCGCCGTCCACGTAGGCCCGGGCGGGCTCGACCGACCCAAAGAGCACGGGCGCCAGGCGCTCCAAGCCCACGGGCCGTGAGGCTTTCAGCAGCACCACGTCGCCGGCGCCGACATCCTCTTCGAGCCGGGTTGCCGCGTCGGCCGCCACCGCGACCGCGAGCGCCGCCTGCGATGGAAAGCCCGCCTGGAGCGCAGCATCGACGATCTCGCGGCCGCCCGCGCCGACGCCGATGAGTAGGTCCAAACCGAGCTCCGCGACGCGTGCACCAACGGCCGCGTGGGCGGCGGCGCTGCGAAGTCCAAGCTGCGCCATACCGCCGAGCACGGCCACGCGCTTGCCGGTCGAAACGTACTGCGCCAGCGTGACCAGCGCGGCCTCCATACTGACCGGATCCGCGGTATACGCGTCGTTGATCACCACCACGCCCCGCGGCGTCTGGCTGACCTCAAGACGCATCGGCGGCGCCTGCCAGGACTCCAGCGCGGCGCGTGCAGCCGTCGGATCCGCCCCCAACCGCTCGGCCGCCGCCAGCGCCAGCCGCGCGTCCTGCCGAAACGGCCCGGACACCGGCGCAGGCGGCGTCAACGAACCGATCGTCACCACCGGAGCGTGTACCGCCTCCAGCGCCTGCACCGCCAACGCCTCCTCCGCGGGGACGACGCACCAGCTGTCGGCGGCTAAACGACCGAACAAGCACGCCTTCTCCGCCGCCACGGTCTCTCGATTGTGGAGCCCTTCCAGGTGCGCATCTCCCACGTTCACAAACACGCCGTGCGTGGGCCGGACCATCGCTTCGAGCCGCTCCATCTCGCCCGGCATCGAGATCCCGCACTCGATGAGCGCCACGTCGGCGTCGAGGTCCATGTTCAGCAGCGTGAGCGCGACGCCGACCTGCGAGTTGTACGACATAGGGCTCGCGTACACCCGGACGGCACCGGCCAGCGCGCTCGCGAGCATCTCCTTGGTGCTCGTCTTGCCGTTGCTGCCCGTGATCGCGACCACCGGACCCGAGAAGCGTGCACGCTCCGCGGCGGCCATCGTCTGCAACGCCGCAAGCGGGTCCGCGACGAGAACCGCAGCCGCCCCCTCGGGCACGCTAAGCGCACCCGCCGCTGGCGCGACGACGATCGACGCACCGGCGGCAAACGCGGCGGCAGCAAAGGCGCCGCCAGAGAACCGCGGGCCTTGCAACCCCACAAAGATGTCGTCCGTACGCAGCGCGCCGCGGGTGTCGATCACCACCCGTGAACCCGACGCCGCCGCGCTACCGACGAGATGCCCGCCAACGAGCGCAGCGAGCGCATCGGCGCGAACGGTGTACACTTAGAGCTCCACGCCGCGTTTCGTCGTGTGCGCGCGCATCATCACAACCCGACCGCGCGCTCGAACGTGCTGCGAACAAACGCGTTCTCGCGCACCAACTGCAGCGTCAACGCGGCGTGCCCCGGCGCGTACCCGTTGCCGATGATCAACAGCGCGTCGCGGCCAGCACCCTCGGCGCCGAGCGCGGCGCGAGCAAAGTCGGTCGCCATGTTGAAGAAGTACACCGTGCCGCCGTTCTTCGCGCACAGGATGGCCGA
>CBDUJZ010000206.1:0-7743 GCA_965367675.1 uncultured Myxococcales bacterium
CCCCACAAAGCACCGCGCTGCCACCCCACAAAGCACCGCGCTGCCACCCCACAAAGCACCGCGCTGCCACCCCACAAAATCATCCCGAGCCTGTCGAGGGACAGGTTTCAATCCGGGTCAGAGCGTTGGGCGACGCATGGTGCGCCAGCGGCAGTGCGCGTGCAGCGGACAACGCGTGCGTGAGCGGACCTGCACCCAAGGAGCGAGCGGCCCGCGAACCCGTGCGCCGCACCTCGGCGCGCTACTGGCCGCGTACCTTCGCGACCAGCGCGCCCAGCGGTCCGAACCCGGCCACGCCGCACCCGACGAACACCAGCGCCAGGGGCACCCAATAAATCGGCGACGGTGTTCCGTATCCCGCGCCTTCGGGCACCACGTTGACCCCGTTCATCGCCAGCTTCGCGAGCCCGCCGCAGGCCAAGAAGCAGCCGACGACCAAGAACGGCACCGGCAGCGCCGGCCGCCCGGACGTGCGCTCAAACCGCTGGAAGATCATCACGAACGGGAACGTCCCGACCGCGAACACCAGGATCCACAGCGGGCGAATCATCCACCACGTGGACGTGCCCGGCGTGGCGTGCAAGCCGAACCCGTCGAGCAGGAACCCAACGCCAAACAGCAGCATCATCGCCGTGCTGTGCCACAGGAACACGGTCATGATCATGCCGTTCGCCAGCACCGTCGCCGCCCAAGGCGTCCGCTTGGCGAGCATACGATTCGCCGGCCCCTGGAGTGACAGCAGCGTTCCAATCTGCGTGAGCCCCAACGCCAACAACGGCAGCTTCGGCGGGCTGGTATTGCTCAGAATATTCAGCCCATCCGCCGTCATCTGACCGGGCACACCCACCAAGCTGAGCGGGTACGGCCCCAGGAAGATGAGCGCAAACAACGTGGCCAGCGACAACGAGCCCCACGCCAGGCTCTTGAGCCCGCCCTTGAGCCCATCGCGCCACGCATAGCCGAGCTGGTGCACACCCAGCCAAATGAACAGGTAGTTGAGCCATGTGACCGGCCGCAGCCTCGGCTCGGCAAAGAACATGATGTCCATCGCGATCGCCGCCACCACGCACGCCCAAAAGCTCGCGATGCCCCAGCGTTTCCACGCGCCGTAGGTGAACGGAACGACCATGCACACCACGATGTACACGGCCAAGAACCAGGTCGGAATCAGCGCGATCTGCGACCCCGTCCGGACCATCTCCGGGTGCACGCCGGCCTTCAGCGCGATCAGCGCGCCCACCGCCCAGAACGCCAGCAGGATGAGCACCGGCCCGAGCAGCCGCTGCAGCCGCGACGAGAACCACTCCGCAAACGAGCCCTCCTTGCGAATCACCGAGTCCCACGACGTGGCGTTCGAGAACCCGCCCACGAAGAAGAACACCGGCATGACCTGGAAGAACCACGTGATCCACTGCGACCACGGCGCCACCTCAAGCAGGTGCGCGATCTGCGCGTGCTCGTCCATGTACGGCGCAGCGATGGTCCAGTGCCCAAGCACCACGCAGGTGATGGCCACGAACCGCAGCAGGTCCACGTAACGGTTACGCGACGCGGGCGTCAGGTCGGCGAGGTACAGCGCGCGCGACCACGCGCCACGGTGCTTGGGGGTAGGTTCGGTCATGTTCCGCTGGGGAGCAGGGGGAGCGGGCACCGTATCCTGAGCGACGCGATCGCGCGACGTTTCACGGTCGGCAGGTTTCCGCGCGCGGCAGGTTCCCGGACTCTGCACCCCAATCCCTTCCTGAGCGAGCCTGCCCGTACGCGCCGGACGACGAACCCGTGGCATCATCCGAGGCAGCGGCGCGGACGGAAAACCACGGACATACACGTCGCTCATCGTCGAAACGATAGCCTTGGTTCGCTGGCGGAATCGTTGGGTCGAACGCGTCTCCAGCGAACTGCGCGGAGTGAATCCGAAACAGCCTCTTCCCCCGCGTCCGACTCCACAAACCCAAACGCTGGAAAGTGTTCGAACCGCTTCCAGCGGGAGGCTCACACGGCCAACAACCGGAAACACGCAGTTGTCGCGCAACGAAAACTGAAACCGCGGGTACCATCACGCGCCTTCACGAGCATCTGCCCTCTTTGTATCCGAAGCGAGTGCGGGGGCCCCGAACGAAGTCGAAAGACTCAAACCGCCCGGTGCTCGACCTCCCACCGCTCGAGCAACGCCTTGCCCTCGCGCCACTCCGGCAGCGTCGAGCCCAGCACCGCCCAAAACGCCTCGCCGTGATGCCGCTCCAACCCATGCGCCACCTCGTGCGCCACCACGTACTCAAACGCGGCCAGCGGCGCCTGCACCAACCGCCAATGCACCCGCACGGTGCCGTCCTTTCCACACGAGCCCCAGCGCGCCTTCGAGTCCGTCAACCGCACCGCCGGAACCGACACGCCGAGCCGCTTGGCATGCCGCCGCGCCAACCGCCCAACATCGCCCAGCGCCCGCTCCCGCAACCACGCATCAAACGCCGCCCGGATCGCCTCCAATCGCTCCACGCCCTCCAGCGCGGCCGGCGCGCTCACATGGAACTTGGACCGACACGCGATCTGTACCCGCTCCACATCCGCCGACCGCACATCGAGCATCAACCAGCGCCCGCGGTACTGCAGCTTGGCCCCACTCCCGTACCGCTGCTGCAACAACTTCGCGTGTTTGTCCCGCAGCTCGCGCACCGCGTCGAACAACCACCGCCGCTTGGTGTTCATGAACGCTACAACGCCGCCTGCGCCGTCTATGGGCGTGCCGAGGGGTACCACGGCTGTGACGCCCTGCGGTGTCACCACGAGCCGCTTGCGCTTGGCCCGTTCGCTGTAGCGCACCCGGTACGCGATCTCCGTCGCGCCGATCGTCAGCACCCGCGCTGCCGCGTCGTCGTCTGCCGCCGCGACGACTTCTGCCCCCTGCCCTCCGTCCGCCCCCGTCACTCCTTCCTGTAGTGGAGCAGCGCGTATTGCTCCACCGCGTGCGGCACGTCCTTGTGCCACCCAGGTAACCCCAACTCGCGCACGATCTTCGCCACCTCGCGACGCAGCTCCTTCCGAAGCTGTGGGCGGTCCTGCCACAACCGCGGCGCCGATGTGTCGGACGCATACGTCGCGTCGATTTGCTCGGCCGCCAGCTCCATCTTTGTGAGCTTCGGCGTGATCTCATCGTCCGCGCCGTCATCATCTGACCCGCCATCGCCGCCGGCCGCGTCCTCCGCGTCGCTGTCCGTGGTCGGCCCCAGCTTCAGCTCCGCATCCTCGACGCCCGCTTCGGTGCTCGTGTCGTCGCCGTCCTCCGCGTCCTCTCCCTCTACCACCGCGAACGTCTCCAGAATCGCGTGCACATCGTACGCCCTCGGGTTCAGCCCCGAGCCCGTATGCGCCTTCACCTCCTCCGCCAACTCGCCGCTGATCCCTTCCGAGAACTCCATCACCTTCGCACTCTCGATCAGCCCCTTGTTGAACTTCTCGATCAGCTCTTTGACCCGGTCCGAGAACCGCGCGTAGCGGGCCGGATTCACCGCCGCCCGCTCGCTCGTCTCTTTCTTGAGCTCCGCCAGCTTGCGCACCGCCGCGGTCTTCAACTCTTCCGGCGTCCGAGGCGCCTTCGCAAAGTCCTGCCAGAACTCCGGCTCCGTAATGCTCCGCAGCTTGCACACCTGCACCAGCCCCGTCGCCTTCAGGTGCTCCGCCAGCATCTGCTGCACCTTCTTGCTGTACCGGCGCCAGTCGATCTCCTCCACCTGCTCGAACCGCATCTTGCCGTACGGCATACACGCGGCCACAAACTTCAAATCGTACTGGTACGTGAGCACCCGCGGGTCCGGCGTGAGCGCCTGATACGCCCGGATGAACCCATCCGCCTTGGCCCGAAAGATATACCAACGGTCCTCGCTGCCCAGGTGCTCGATCGCCGCGATCACCGCCGCCTTCACATTCTCGCCGTCCACCTCGACCCGCTTGTCCGGGTCCGACGGCCAGTCCACCTGCCGCACCAAGTCCATCACCTCGCGGTGCGCCACCTTGAGCGCGTCCGCCAGCAGGTCGTGGTTCCGCAGCGCCCCCGACACATCCTCCTTTCGGTACGCCGACAGCGCATCGCCGAGCTTGGCCGAGATGCCCACGTAGTCCACCACCAGGCCGTACTCCTTGGTGGCCCCATACCGGCGGTTGGTCCGCGCGATCGCCTGCAGCAGGTTGTGGTCCGTCAGCGGGTTGTCCAGGTACATGACCTGCTCGATCGGCGCGTCGAACCCGGTGAGCAGCTTGTTGCAAACAATAATAAACTTGAGCGGCGTGTCCGGCTCCTTAAACGCCTTGATCGCCTCTTTTGTTTGCTTTTCATCCAGCTGATACCTCACCAGCTCCGGCTTCTGATCCGCGTCGTGCTGGCCCGGGCTATAAATACAAACCGACATCTCCTCGGCCAGCGCCTGCGCGGTCGCTTCGTCATGGCCAAGCGATTCTACGTGGTACCGCGCGATCACCGCGTCGAGCGCCTCTTTGTACGCCACGCACGCCTGCCGATCGACCGCCACAATCTGCGCCTTGAACCCATCGGCCAGCGCCGTCTCGCGGAAGTGAATCCAGATATCGCTCGCGATGTACCGAATCCGCGGCTTCAACCGCGCCACATCGCCCTTGGTCACCCCTCGCTTAATCAGCTCGGCGATCATCTCGTCCGACTCGCCCGCGAACGCGTGGTCGAACATGCTGTCGAGCTCTTTGTCGCGCAGGTGCCACTGGGTCATGCGTCCGGTGTACAAAATCGGCACCGTCGCGCCGTCCCGCACCGCGTCCTCAATCCCGTACTTATCCAGGTACGCCTCGCCCGGCGCGCCAAAGTTCTGGAACGTGTCCAGGTCGTCCTTCTTGACCGGCGTACCCGTAAAGCCGAACCGCACCGCGTGGGGCAAAATCGCCTTCAGGTACGCGCCCAAATCCTTCTCTTGCGTGCGGTGACACTCGTCCACCATCAAGATCCAGTTCTCCGACCCCGGCACCTCGAGCTCCGCCAGCGCCGCCGCCCGCTCGGCCGCGTTCTTGGACTTAAACCGCGGGTCGTCCCAGTGGAACTTGAAGATCGTCGACAGCACCGTAAGGCCCTTGGCGCCCGGCACGATCGTGCCCTTGAGCACCGCGATGCTGCCCGCGTCTGTGGGGTTGGGCAGCCCGCAGGCCACAAACGTGGCGCTGATCTGCTCGTGCAGGTCCACCCGGTCGGTCAAAATCAGCAAGTTCGGGTTCTTGAGCCTGTCCGACGCGATACCCCGGTGGAACTTGAGCTTGAGCGCCGCGAACACCATCGTCAGACTCTTGCCGGACCCCTGCGTGTGCCACACCAGCCCCGACCGATGGTCCTCGTGCACCACCCGCCGCACCATCTTGTTCACGGCCCGAAACTGCTGGTACCGACACAGCTTTTTGACCGTCTTGCCGTCCCGCGTTTCAAACACAACAAAGTGCGCCAGCAGGTCGAGCAATCGGCTCGGCTCGAGCAGCGAATACATGCCCTGCGCCGACTTGTCCGCGAACTCTTCGGCCGAGCGCGGCCACGGGTCCCGCCAGCGCGACCAATACTCCGACGGCGCGCCGGTAGCGCCGTACATCAAGTTCACATCGTTGGTGGCAATGTTAAACAAGTTCGAAACAAACAAACGCGGGATCTCGCGCTCAGCCGAGCGAATCTGAACGATGGCGTCGAACGTGTTCTGGCTGGGGTTGATCGGGCTCTTGGCCTCGATCACCACCAGCGGGATGCCGTTCACATACACCACCAAGTCCGGAATCCGCGTAGCCTCGCCCACCACCCGCAGTTGGTTGGTCACCGCAAAGTCGTTGTTGTCGATGTTGTCAAAGTCGACCAGCTGAATGGTGCGATGTTTGTCCTCGCCCGCCACCTTGCGCGAGTACTTTCCCCGCAGCACATCGAGCCACCGCTCGTTGTCGGTGATGCGCGACAGATCGCCGAGCACCGCCAGCGCATCCGCCCGCTCAATGCCGTTGATGCGCATGAGCGCTTCGACCACCAGCGGCCCAAACAACACCTCGTTCTCCCGCGCCCGCAGCACCGAATGCTGGCTCGGATGAATGTACCGATAGCCGTACTCACCGGTCAGCGTCTGGATGATCGGCTTCTCGACGAGCGTGTACTCGCGTGGGATCTCTTGGGTCATACGGACACCCGCACTTTGCCGGTCAGCAGGTCCTGGAGCAGGCCGGATTTTGTTGCGCGAAGCCGTGCTAGGTTTCGCTTCCCGTCCCTGATTGGTTCACGCACAGCATCAACCCGCTGGATGATCGCTTGTTGCTCGTCCATGGATGGAACAGCGATACGCAAAGAACTCAGCGCAGCCTTGGTCAGCTTATACCGCCCCGCTCCTTGGCGCGTGAGAACCGAGCGAAGGTCACGATGCATGAAGTAGTAGTAAAACCAGCGTGCCGCAGCCCGTTTGCCCGAGCCAATCACGTGTGCGTGATTGTTCACATTGAACTTGCCCGTTGCCCAGTTCGTCATTTCCGCGTGCTGCCACTTGAGAAAGTGATCCCCATCCTCGCCGATTAAGGCGTACTCACCGTCAAAGGCCCATTCGTTGATTCGGTCCTGAATCTTGGTGGGTCCCCAATACGGATACGCTCCAGGCATACCTTCTCGAATGTCCGCGCTGATTGGTTTGCGTCGAGCATTCGAGATGTCAAGTGCACGCTCGACGGTAGCAACCTCCCACGACTCCGGAATCTCTCCAATCTCTGTTTGTTTGAACCGCGTGTGCCCGATGCCTCGGGTCAGCAGGTCTTGCAGCAGCCCTTCCTTCACGCGCCGAGTCTGCTCGATGACCGCCTCGGTCGTCTGAATGGCCTCGTCGACGGAGGAGAGGATGGCGGCGATTTTGCGCTGTTCGGGGAGTGGGGGGAGAACCACGTCCATGGTGCGCAGGTCAGCACTGTTGACCGCTGCGAACGTGCTTCCTTGTCCCAACAAGCTCAGGCGAGGCGCAACGGAGTGCATGAGATAGTACGCAAAGCTTGTATCAATTTTTTGTGCCCGCACTGCTGCGAGCCCGCGTCCGATCACACAACGTTCCGCCGCTACATTCAGCTCTCCGACCGGCGCTCGTACGCTAACGAGGACATCGCCGGCTTCAGCTAGTTTGAAACCGGGCTCTATCCACTTTCGCGGAACAGGAGATCGCGCCCCGAACTCTGCGTTGCCCTGGAAGAAGGGGATACCAACTCCAGCGTCATTACAAAGCTCCGACGGCGGAGACTGCCCCATGACTAGTCTGGCAACCTGCCCAAGCTCGCGCCGATTCCACCCCTCCGGCACCTCAACCGACATAACCAAGCTCCTTCAAGAACCCGACCATCTTCGCCTCGGCCGCATCCCGCTCCGCCATCAACTCCTGTAGCGTCGCCACCTCCGCCTTCACATCGATCTGCGGGGGCGGCGGGTCAGTTTGCACGTACCGGGTCAAGTTCAAGTTAAAGTCGTTGGCCTCGATCTCGGCTGCGTCGACCACCCGGCAGAACAAGTCCTGGTCTGCATACGCGTGCACCGCGCTCGCCATCCGTTCGATGTTCTCCGCCGACAGCGTGTTCTGGTTCTTGCCTTCGACGATCTCCTTTTCGCCGTTCACGATCAGAACCTTGCCGCGTCGCGCCTCCGGCTTGTTGCGATCGATGAACACCACCGCCGCCGGAATGCCGGTACCGTAGAACAAATTGGCGCCGAGCCCGACCACGGTGTCGATCAGGTCA
>CBDUJZ010000207.1:0-7635 GCA_965367675.1 uncultured Myxococcales bacterium
GCACGGTGTACGCCGGGAAGTAGCTGGAGTTTCGGGCGATGAGGTTGGTCGCCAACTCGATGCCGAGGTCGTCGCGCCCGGAGCGCACGGCCGACGAGGCGTAGTAGAACAGGATGTCCTGGTTGTCCGGCAGGCTCGCGTGTGCGGCTTCGAGCACCTCGATGGCGCGGTCGTGTAGGCCGAAGTGGTGGAAGGTTCGGCCGACTTCGAGCAGGCGCAGCCCGTCGGTCTCGTATTGTCCGGCGCGGCCGAGCACGCGCACGGCGTCGGCCATACGGTCCTGGTCGGCGTAAAGGTGTGCGAGGCCGATGCGGGCCTCGGTGGCGCCCGCGTCGAGTTGCAGCGCCCGCTCGTAGGCGGACACGGCGCCCTCGGCGTCTCCGGCGTCCTCGAGGATACCGCCGCGGACGACTTGCGCCTCAGCGGCGATGGTTACGTGGGCGTCGGTGGCCAGGGCGACGGCGGTGTCGGCGGCTTGCCGAGCGCCGGCGAGGTCGTCCAGGTCGTGGAGCGCGCGTGCGCGGCCCAGGTGGGCGTCGATGGAGCGCTCGCGCAGGCGCACGGCCTCGTCGAATGACGGCAGAGACTCGGCGGGACGGCCTACGTCGACCAGCAGGTTGCCCAGAGAGATGTGGGCGGCCAAGTATCGAGGGTTGGCTTGCAGAGAACCGCGGAAGTCCGCCTCAGCTTGCGCCACGTCTCCGTTGCGCCAGGCCAGCATGCCGTCCGTGTACAGTCGGTCCTCGTCACCGGAGACGAACGCCGAGGCGGTCGAGACGGTCGAGGTACCCGAGTCGGATCCACCGCATGCGGCGGCGAGGGCGAGGGGAATCCAGAGGAGGCGGCGACGCATGTCAGTCATGGGAACGATTGGACGAAAAGGCTCGTCTATACTCCTACGTCCATGCGCGCGCGTCCTCAACTCTTCACGTGTCCGCCGCTGCGTCCGAGCGCTAGTCTTCGATGACCAACGTGACGCCCGGCGCGTCATTCTCGGCGAAGCGCAGCGTGTAGATTCCCGTGGGCAGGTCGGCCGTGAACCACACATCGAGGGGGCCGCAGACGTCGGTCCTGCCTTCGTCGTTCATGGCGATCTCGGAGCCGTCGGCGGCGATGAGCGTGAACGGGGTCGCCTCGCTCAAGTGCAGCGACAGCGGACCGCCGTGCGCCGCGAAGAGCACGTGGCTCGGGCCGGCGTCCATGAACAGCACGTCGTAACGGTGATGGCTCTCCATGAAGTACTCGCCCTTGGTGTCGATGTCGGCGACCTCCGGCGTGCTGCCGATGGCGATGCGGGCGTTGGCGCGGCCGCTCGTGGCGTGCACGCAAGCGCCGGACTCGGCGTCGAACAGGGCCGGTGCCCAGGCGTGGCGGACCACGTCGTTGATCATCACGGCGAGGGTGAGCGACATGACCAAGCCCAGGGCGACGGTCGACAGGTCGCGCAGCACCATGCGGACGGCGTCGGCCATCGTGCGGTTGGGCATCGATTTCCACCACGTGAGCGCGAGCTCGCGGCCGCCGAGCAGGCCGATGAACACCCAGGTGGTGCTCATGGGGATGGTCGACGCGGTCATCTTGTAGAAGAGGATGAGGCCGTAGACCAAGTCGACGACCGCGGCGGGCCGGACGTCCGCGACGGCGGACTTCTCTTCGACGACTTCCTGAATCTTCTCGCCGCGCTGGTAGAACAGCATGCCCAGGCCGATGACGATGAAGCCAAGGAAGGGCACGAGCTGCATCACGGTGAGCGTGCGCGGCAGGTAGACCGCGATGTTTGCTGCATCCTGCGCCAGCCACACGGCCCAGAGTCCGCCGGTGGTGATGTACTGGACCACGCGCCAGGCGGGGTGCGGCACGCCGACGAAGCGCCGTTGCATCCAACGTCCCAGGGTGCCCCAGATGACGATCGAGGCCACGAACGCGATCACGTAGCCGCCCACGCTCTTGGCGAGGGTGCTTGTGATGCCGCTCGACTCGGTGGCGAAGCAGCTGAGCAGGAGGATCGACGTGGACACCGGCATGCGGAGCCGCGTGATGATCAGCAGGAACAGGGGCGCGGTGATCTGCAGGAACGAGAACGACGTGGGGGCGATCTCGAAGCCCTTGGTCGTGAGGCGCTGATAGCTGATGTCGCCGTCGAAGCGCAGCCAGCCCCAGACCATGGTGACCACGAAGATGCCGCCGATGTACATCCAAAGCACCCACCACTTTTGCTCGCGGTTCGAGGCGATGAACGTGCCGAGCGTTTGGATGCTGTCGTTGGCGACAGCGCTGTAGCCGGCGAACGCGAATCCGACCCACATCGCGATGTGCGGGATGCGGAACGTGAACGCTGCCAGCATGAAACAGCCGAGCAGTGCGATCAGAAAGATACGCTCGCGAACGGCGAATCCGACGAACGTGCGGGGAAGTCCAGGAGCGGTGGCGGACTGTGGCTCGGGCATCGGGCGGCTCTGGTGAGAGGCGCGGGGAGTGTGCCTAGTGAACGTGTCGCTTGTGTGACGGTTGTGAGAAATTGCCGTCGTTGGGAGGATCTACGGCAACGTAGGCCTCCGGCGACACTCTCCCAATCACTGCAGTTGCGCCCGCTTCACCATCTTGCACGCGGGCGGTGGTGTAGGCCAGGACGTCTCCGACCGCAGCGCCGTCGTCGATGCAGGGGGTGTTGCAGAGGCCGATGAGTTGGGGCGGCAGCTCGCGTACGACATCACGTCGAAACACAGCGACCTGCGGTTGGCAGGCGCTGCGAATGACGACGTTTCGACCGACAACACGGACGTCTGGCGCCGAGTTGCAGTCGAGGCTCGCCGCGTCCGATTGCGCGGCGACGAGGGGGAGGAGCCGGGCTGGCGCGTCGTGGGTTTGAGGCCACGACGCGCAGGCTCCACCGAGGGCTAGAAGGCCCAGAAGAAGCGGCCTTGAAGGGTCCATGCGGGATCGGCGGAGACGTTTTCGGCGTAGACCGTGGGCAGGTTCAGGGCTCGGCTGACGCTGGAGAGGCGGCTGTTTCCGGCTTCGCCGTTGAACGCCGAGCCGGGGATGTAGACGCCGGCCATGATGTCCGCGCCGTAGCGGGGCTCACGGTAGTAGATCGTGAGGTCGGTCTCGATGCCGTAGAAGCCGTTTCCGGACGGGGTGGCGTCGGGGTTCATGGCGAATCCGCCGATGAGGTCGAGGCGTGCGCCGAGGGTGTCGTCTTGCTTGGCGAACAGGTCGTATTGGAAGAACGGGTTCACGTAGACGGCGTTCGTGATGGTGCCGATGACTTCACGGAACATGATGGCGTCGACGAAGTAGTTTCGGTCGAACTTGAAGTTCGTGAGGTTGGGCTCATCGTCTCGGACGGTCCAGTCGTCGTTGACGCCGAAGCTGATGTAGTCGTTGGAGTCTTCGTTGCTGCCGTCGAAGGTACGACCGGTGGCGAAACCGGCGTTGAGGCCGGTCGCGAGCGGGCCGCGGACGTAGTCGAACTCGAGGGCGCCGCCGACCTGCTGGATGGTGCGGTCCTTGTCGGCCGCGGCACGCGGGTCAGCGTTTCCGATGCTGCCGAAGATGGCGGCGATCTCACCTTCGAGGCGGATGCGGGTACGGAAGGCGGGCTCGGAGACGAGGCGGAACCAGATGTCGGGGATGAACGCGCGGGCGTCGCGGTTGATGTAGACGTTGGTGGGTTCTTCGACGCTGAAGCCTTCGCCGGAGATGCGCTGACGGCGGTACGAGAAGTACGCGCCCCAGTCGAACGCGGGGCGTCGAAGCTCCTTGAGGGTGCGGTTACGCGCGGCGATCTCTTCGGGGCGCATGGGGCGCTGGAAGAGGGCGACGGTGAAGCTGCGCACGTCGTCGTATTGGCCGAGGTCGCGCGGTTGACCGAAGTAGTCGCCCGCGTCGAGGCTGGTCTCACCGGACACGTTGTAGTCCCACGAGAGGGCGAGGTACGTGTCGAAGAGGTTGGTGATGAATTGTGCGCGGTCGACGTAGTCGCCGTAGTCGCAGTCCATGCAGCCGTGTCCGGCCATGGGCAGGTCGCGGGAGCTCACGCGGGGCTCGCGGAGGTGCGAGTAGGAGCCGCCGCCGTTGGCGACCATTCCGAGTCCCCATTGGGAGGCCATGCGGCCGAGTCGGATGGTACCGAAGAAGGTGTTCACCTCACCGTACGCCTGCGTCACGCTGACGGAGTCGCGGAGGGCGTTCATGGTGTTCGGGGGCTCTTGTCCGCCGCTGAACGCGATGAGGGGCACGTCGGCGCGGACGTTCGACGGGTCGAACTCGTTGTAGCCGTCGGGCGTGGAGCCGAGCATCAGGTTGTCGAGGATGTTGAGCTCGAGGTGGATGCGCGTCTTCTCGGTGATGTGGAACGTCGGGCGCAGTCGCAGGCGAATGTTGGCGCCGGCGAGATGCTCGGCGTCCGGATTCGTGAGGTCCGCGTCACCGTCTTGCAGCTGGTCGCCGGGGCGCAGGCTGGATTCCGGTGAGAGCATCGCCTCGGTGGGCGGCAGGATCGGGCTCGTACCCGCGGTGTTCAGGTCGAGGTTCCAGAAGCTGTCGGCGCGGAAGCGGAAGTAGCCGTGCCACTCGACGTGCGGGAAGTCTCGCGAGGGCGCGCTGAGTTCGGCCTCGGTGAGGCGTCGCCAGTCGCCGTCGACGTTGCCGCCGCCTGCGTTGGCGGTGCCGGCCGGGGGCGGGTTCTCGTTGGCGTAGTCTTCGAAGCTGCGGGAGGTGGGGCGCACGGCCTCGACCTCTTCGGCGGCTTCTTCGACCGCGTCGTCGGATTGCGCGACGACGTTCTCGGCGGCCTGCTCGATGGGCGCGAGAACCTCGCCTTCGATTTGGGCCTCGGCGACCTCGGCTTGGGCTTCCGCGCCCTCGGCCTGGTCGTCTAGGTACTCGATCGCGTCCTCAGTGACCTGTTCCGTGGCCTCTGCGGCGCTATCGAGCGTATCGCCGAGGGCGCTATCTTGCGCGATTGCGGGAGAGGCGAGAAGCACCGCAGCAGCGGCGAACAAAAGGCGAACGCGCATCGAGAAACCTTGGAGTTTGTCAGTGGTATTGGACGTCCGGCGACGCTAACACGGCGATTTTTGCCGGTCAACGCCAGGGGACCTACAGGAACCGACCTTGGAGTCGGTCCGTTTAGTGGGGCTTTCGCATGCAGAACTCCACGAGCACGCCGTGGGTGTCCTTGGGGTGCACGAAGCTGATCAGCTTGCCGTGGGCGCCGTCGAGCGGCTCCTTGGAGAGGAGTCGCAGGCCGTGGCTCTCGGCGACGGCGCGCGCTTGCTCGATGTCGTTTGCTGCGAGGGCGACGTGGTGGATGCCTTCGCCGCGTTTCGCGATGAACTTGGCGATCGGCGAGTCGTCTCGCGTGGGCTCGAGCAGCTCGACGAGCGTCTCTCCGGCGCGGAAGAACGCGACGCGTGCGCCTTGCTCCTCGACTTCGTCCATGCCTTCGAACGCGAGGCCGAAGATGTCGCGGTAGAGGGGGATCGACGCGTCGAGCGAGCGGACGGCGATGCCGAGGTGGTCGACGTGGGAGAACAGGCTGCCAACAGGGGTGGGTGCGGTGTCGGACATGATCGTCGTGGGGCGTAGAGAGGGTAACAGGCTCCCGATCCACACTACGTCGCCGCGTGGCGCAAGTGCCTTGCGCGGGTTCGAACCGATCCTGATTTCTGCGCGTTCATGTTAATAGGCGTGCGCGTCCCGTCCTGGTAACGTGCCGCTGTTCACGACTCTTTTTGCGACCGAACATGGCGAACGACGACGAACTCGAAGTACTAGACGACGACTTGCTCGAAGAGGCCGAACTGGTCCTCGAAGACGGGGAAGGCGACGCGTTTGAGGACGAGGCGACCGGAATCTTCGAGCCCGGCAAGCACAGTCTCGACGACGACGGCGGCTTCGAAGATGAGGCGACCCGCGTCTTTGATCCCAACGCGGACGATGATCCGGGCGGCTTCGAAGACGAAGCGACCCGTGTTTGGCAATCGCACGAGCCAGAGCCACCAATGCCCGCGCGGCCGGCGATTCGGCCCGCAGCGGTTCCTCCGGCGCAGGGCGCGTTTACCACGCAGTTGCCCCAGGCGGGCGTTGCGCAGGTGGGTACCCCGCGTGCGCCGCAGGCTCCGTCGCCGAACCCGTTCGACGATGAGCGCACCGTCATCACCGACGCGGCGTCGGTGTACACGGCGCAGCCGGCGAATCGGAACTCGCGGCCCCAGGTCGCGCTCCCGCAGTCCGCGAAGGTCGCTGCCACGCGCCGCACGTCGCCCTGGCTTCCGGCCCTGGCGCTGCTGCTCATCGGTGGCCTCGTCGCTGCGGCCATCCTGCTGCTCGGCGGCCGCGAGACGGAGCCCGTCGTGGCGACCGGCACGGTGGCGCTGTTCACCCAGCCCGCTGGCGCTTCGGTGACCGTGGACGGACAGCGGCTGCCCAACGCGACGCCGACGACGCTCAGCGAGTTGACCGTCGACCGGCCGCACGTGGTTGTGCTTGAGTTGGACGGCTTCCAGCCCATCGAAGACACCCTCGTGGTGACCACCGACGGGCTGCAGCAGAAGGAATATCAGTTCGAAATGTCCACCGGATCCGTGTCTGTACGCACCGTCCCCGCGGGTGCCCAGGTGGCCGTGGACGGTGTCGCGCAAGGCGTGTCGCCCATCACGGTGGCGGCGCTGGACCCCGCGACTCCGCACGAGGTGGTCGCGACGCTCGAAGGCCATGAGCCGGTAACGCGGTCCGTGGTCTTCACGCCGAACGGTCCGCGCGAGCAGTTGGTGTCGCTGTCGCTCACGCCGGTTCCGGTTGTCGAGGTCGAAGGCTCCGGCGAAGGAAGTGGTGAAGCGGACGCCGAGGCAGAGGCCGCCGCCGCCGCTGCGCTCGTCGCCCAAGCGGAAGCGGACGCCGAAGCGGAGCGCGCCGCGGAGCGTGCCCGCCGCGATGCCGCGAGCGAGCGCCGGAGCGGAAGCTCGTCGCGCTCGGACTCCACGTCGGGCTCGTCGAGTCGCTCCAGCCGAACCAACACCCGAGAAGAAGCCGCCGAGCCGCCGAGCCGCCCGTCGACTACGCGGACCCCGTCGCGCAGCGAGCGCACTCCGCGTGAGCGTCCGTCGCGTGAGCCCGCGGAACGCGCCGAGCCCGAAGGCTTTGGTACGCTAAGCGTGCAGGCTGTGCCGTTCGGACAAGTGTGGGTCGACGGCCGCATGGTCGCGCAGGAGACCCCGCTCATCGGGCACCGGCTCTCGGCCGGCTCGCACCGCGTGAAGGTCTACTTTGTGAACCTGCGGCAGTTCTCCGACGAACGTAGCGTGCGCATCGAAGCCGATGGAAACCGCACCGTGACGTTCCGCGCGCAGCAGTAGCTGTGACGTTCCGCGCGCAGCAGTAGTCGATTCCGGGCCCGCGATTGGCGGGCCAGGGGTCTGCGGTCGGCTTGCTCATCACGAGACGAGCGGAAGTCCGGGTGGGGTGAAGCCCGTCCGGGCACCCGTGCGTTGCTACGCTGGGTGAGGCGAGCGGCGCGTGGCACGCTGGGTGAGGCGAGCGGCGCGTGGCACGCTGGGTGGCTCATCCCCGTTCCTCCTGCTGACAGTCGTCCACTGTAAGTGGGCGCGTTCGTTGCCTCTCTAGAGGCCG
>CBDUJZ010000208.1:0-7632 GCA_965367675.1 uncultured Myxococcales bacterium
GGACCAGACGACACCCACGATGACCTGCCAGATGCGCTTCGACGCGACGCTCACGTTGTCGGACTAACGCGGCGACCGATTAGGCGAACGCAGAATCACCGCCGCCCCCGCGCAGCGCTTGCCAGTTTGACGCGCCGCGCCAACGTGGTACAGGGGCCGCTCCATTTGTCTGGAGAGCTACCATGTCCGATCGTCCTCGCTGCGTCATCGCCTTCTCGGGCGGCCTTGATACGAGCCTCTGCGCCGTGTGGTTGCGCGAAGAGCACGGCTACGATGTCGTCACCGCGACCGTCGACACCGGTGGTTTCGACGCCGAAGAGCTCGCGTTCATCGAGAACCGTTCCAAGGAACTTGGCGCGATCGCGCACCATACGATCGACGGCATCGACGAGCTTTTTGACGGCTGGATTCGGCACATCATCGCCGCCAACTTCCGCAAGGGCGGCGTGTACCCGCTCTGCGTCGGCGTGGAGCGCGTGGTGCAGGCCCAGCACATGGTCGCCATCGCGCAGAAGTACGGCGCGACCGCCGTCTGCCACGGCTCGACCGGCGCCGGCAACGACCAGATCCGCTTCGACGTGGTGCTGCGTACGCTCGCCCCCGAGCTCACCATTCACGCGCCCATCCGCGACCTCGGCTGGAGCCGCATCCAAGAGGCTGAGTACCTGGAGTCCAAGGGTTTCGTGGTCGACGCCTCGACCAAGGCCTACTCCGTGAACGCCGGCCTTTGGGGCACCACCATCGGTGGCCGCGAGACGCTCACGAGCGACGGCGTCGTGCCGGACTCCGTGTACCCGTCGACCAAGAACGCCGCCGACACCCCGGCCGAGCCCAAGGACATCACCATCACGTTCAACAAGGGCGTGCCCTGCGCGTTGGACGGCCAGGCGATGGACCCCGTGCCGCTGCTCCGTCAGCTCGATGTGCTCGCCGCCGAGCACGGCGTGGGCCGCAACATGCACCTGGGCGACACCATCATCGGCATCAAGGGCCGCATCGCGTTCGAGGCCCCCGCGGCCAGCGTGATCTTGGACGCCCACCGCGAGCTCGAGAAGCTGGTGCTCACCAAGTGGCAGCAGTTCGTCAAAGAGCAGGTCGGCCAGTTCTACGGGCTGTTCCTGCACGAGGGCCAGTACCTGGACCCGGCGCTGCGCGACATCGAAGCCCTGCTCGACAATTCGCAGAAGCGCGTGACCGGCACCGTCCAGGTCCGCCTGCACTCCAGCCGCGCGATCGTGCTCGGCGTCGACTCGCCCCACTCGATCATGAAGGCCTCCAAGGCCGACTATGGCGAGCAAACCGGCCTGTGGGACGGACGCGACGCGGAAGGCTTCGCGCGAATCGCCGCCGTACAATCCATGCTCGCGCACCGCGCTGGGCAGTCCGACCAGGACCCGACGTGAAGTTTACCCGTAAGATTCGGCTCGACCGCATCGGATCGTCCACGCTCCCGGCTCGGCTGACGCAAATCACCGAGGTGTCGCCCACCGTGAACGCCGAAGAAGGCGCCATCGTGGTATGCCGCGCGCTCTCGGACAACCGCATCTACGGCGACATCGAGCTGCCCACCGGGCGCCAAGCCAAGGTCGTCGCGGGCAACCTCATCGCCGGCGTGCTCGGCGCGCGCCAGGCCCTCCACGGCTACATGGGCCGCGTGCCCGACGCCGTCGAAGTTGGCGACACACTCGCCCTGCTCAACATGGGCGGCGTCATCGGCGTGTGCGACGCGCCGAACCCCAGCCTCGGCAAGCCGATTCAGCTCGAAGTGCTCGGCCAAGCCAGCCGCAACGGCACCTTGCTCAACATCAAGGACTTCGCCCTGCCCCCGTGCGACACACTCGGCGCCGGCGCGCCCTGCGTCATGGTCGTGGGCACCTGCATGAACAGCGGCAAGACGTTCGCCGCCGCTGAGATCATCCGAATCCTCAGCCACGCGGGCGTCAAAATCGCCGCCGGCAAGCTGTCCGGTGTCGCCGCCATGCGCGACCTCCTGCTCATGCGCGACAACGGCGCCTCGGCCATCGAGTCGTTCGTCGCCTGCGGCCTGCCGAGCACCGTCAACGCCACCGACCTGGGCGGCGTATCGCGCTCCGTGGTCACCGTGCTCGACGCCGACAAGCCCGACCTGATCATGCTCGAGCTCGGCGACGGCATCATCGGCGGCTACAACACCGGCAGCATCCTCGACGACCCGCAGCTGCGCGAGCGCACCGCCTGCCGAATCCTCTGCGCCAACGACCTGGTCGGCGCCTGGGGCGGCGTGCAGTACCTCGACAAGGCCGGTCATCGCCCGGACATCATCAGCGGCCCGGTCACCGACAACGCCGTCGGCACGACCTACATCGAGACGCAGCTGAACATCCGCTCGGCCAACGCCATGTCGGCGCCCCACCAGCTCGCGCGATTCGTCGCCGAGACCGTGGGCCTCGATGTCGACCTCAGCAAATCGGTATGAGTAACGCACGCGTCAGCATTCTCGGGGCCACCGGCTACGGGGGTGGCGAACTGCTGCGTCTGCTGCTGCAGCACCCCAACGTGACCCTCGCGCACGCCACCAGCCGCTCGGCCGGCGGCAAGCCTGTGAGCAGTGTGCACAAGAACCTGGAGCGCCTCACGGACCTCCAGTTCACCAACCCTGACGTCGACACGCTGGTCGCCGACTCCGACATTATCATCGGCGCGCTGCCGCACGGCGCCTCCGCCGAAGTGCTGTCGCCGCTCGTCGAGCGGGGCGTTCGCGTGGTCGACCTGTCGGGCGACTTCCGGCTGCGTGACATGGACACGTACGCCACCTGGTACAAGCGCACGCACCCGCGGCCCGACGTGGTCCCGACGGCGGTGTACGGCTGCCCCGAGCTCAACGCCGCCGCGATCGCGGACGCCCAGCTGGTGGCCAGCCCCGGGTGCTTCGCCACCTCGCTGAACCTCGCGCTGCTGCCCGCCGCGGCCTCCAAGACGCTCCGCGGACGCGTCACCGCGGTGGCCATGACGGCATCGTCCGGCTCCGGCGCCGACGCCAGCGCGGGCACGCATCACCCCACGCGGGCGGGCACGCTGCGGCCGTACAAGGTGCTCTCACATCAGCACACGCCCGAGGTCACGCAGACGCTCAACGACGCGGGCGCTAGCGTGCAAGGCATTGATTTCACTCCGGTTTCCGCGCCCATCATCCGCGGCATCCTCGCCGTGGTGACCGCCGAGGCCGACCTAGGCGCCACCGACGCCGACGTGGTCGCCGCCTACCGCGCGTTCTACGCCGATTCGCCGTTCATCAAGGTGCTCGACCACCGTGAGCCGGAGTGCGCGCCGATCGCCGGCACCAACTACGTGGAGCTTCGGCCCCGCGTGATGGCCGACGGCCGCTTGCACGTCACGTGCGCGATCGACAACCTCGTGAAGGGCGGCGCCGGCCAAGCCGTGCAGTCGCTCAACTTGATGCTCGGTCTGCCCCAAACCACGGGGCTGGACTGGATGGGGACTTGGCCATGAAATGGGCCACGAAGAGGAGCCAACTATGAGCGAATCGCGCCCGAATCTAACGCATTACCTCTCGCCGACGTCGTTCTCGCTCGACCAAGCGCGCGACCTGCTGGAGCTCGCCGCCGAGCTCAAGAAGAACCCGCTGCGCGACGAGCTGCTCGGCAAAACGGTGGGGCTGTTGTTCTTCAACCCCTCGCTGCGTACCCGCTCCAGCATGACCGTCGGCGCCTACCAGCTCGGCGGCCAAGCGCTCACGCTCGACGTGGGCACCGGCACCTGGGGCCTCGAGCACCGCGAAGGCATCGTGATGGACGGCGACAAAGCCGAGCACATCAAAGACGCCGCGCGTGTGTTGTCGCGATACGCCGACCTCATCGCCATCCGCGCCTTCCCTGAGCGCGCCAGCTGGGCCCAGGACCGCAAGGACCCGATCATCCGCGCGTTCGCCGAGTGGGCGGAGGTGCCGGTCATCAACCTGGAGTCGGCGCTGGCGCACCCGTGCCAGAGCCTGGCCGACATGATGACGATCCAAGAGCGGCTCGGCGACCCCACGGGGCAACCGATCGTGATCTCGTGGGCGTATCACCCCAAGCCGCTGCCCATGGCGGTGCCCAACTCGATTCTGCTGGAGTCCGCCAAGTTCGGCATGGACGTGCGGCTGGCCCACCCCAAGGGCTGGGAGCTGGACGCCGACGTGATGGACCAAGCGAACACGCTGGCGGCCGGCGCTGGCGGCAAGGTGACGGTCTACAACGAGCTCGACGCGGCGCTCCCGGGCGCGCGCGTGGTGTACGCCAAGAGCTGGGGTAGCATCACCAACTACCGGCACCCGGACGAGGAGACGCGCATCAAGGCGCCGCTCCGCGGACACTGGCGAATCGGCACGCGGCACATGGACGCCGCAGGCCCTGACAGTTTCTTCATGCACTGCCTGCCCGTACGCCGTGGCGTGGTTGTCGACGACGATGTTCTCGACGGACCCCGCAATGCCGCGTACGACGAGGCAGAGAACCGACTCCACGTGCAAAAAGCGCTTATGCTGCGCTTACTGCAACCGACCTAAGGTAGCGCCGTTATTATGGAAGACATCACCGTACTCAAGCAGGCGCTGCCCTATATCCGACGCTTCAAGGGCTCGACGTTCGTCGTCAAGCTCGGCAGCGAGGCTATGAGCTCGCCCGAGGTCCTCGAGCGTTTGATCGACGACATCACGCTGCTCCACCTCGTGGGCATCCGCGTGGTCATCGTGCACGGCGGCGGCGCGCGCGTCACCAGCCTGTCCAAGCAGCTCGGCATTGAGACCACCTTCGTCGGCGGTCGACGCGTGACCAACGAGGCCACGCTCGACGTGCTCACCATGGTCCTCGCCGGTAAGATCAGCGTCGACATCTTGGCCCTGCTCAAGAAGAAGGGTGTGCGCGCGATGGGCGTCAGCGGTGTTTCCGCCGGCGTCATCGAAGCCCGCCGGCGGCCGCCCACGGCCGTGTCCGGCAGCGAAGGCGAGGTCATCGACTTCGGCGAGGTCGGCGACATCGAGCGCATCGACACCGAGCTCATCTCGCTGTTGCTCGACAACAACTTCTTGCCCGTGTTGTCGCCCCTGGGCGCCGACGCCGAGGGCAACGTGCTGAACATCAACGCCGACACGGTCGCGTGCCGACTCGCGTCGTCCCTGCAAGCGCAGAAGCTGCTCCTCATGACCGGCGCGCTCGGCGTGATGGCGGACCTCAAGGACCCCACCACCCTCATCAGCCGCCTGTCGGCCGACGAGGCCCGCGAGGCCATCGCCAGCGGCATCATCCGCGACGGCATGATCCCCAAGATCGAAGAGTCGCTCGACGCCATCGAGATGGGCGCCGGCCAGGTGCACATCCTGAGCGCCCTCGAAGCGCATCAGCTGTTGCTCGAAGTGTTCACGCCCTCGGGCTGCGGCACCATGCTGGAGGCCTAGACCGTGAGCGCCACCGACCCCCTGATCCAGTTCCTGTCCCGCCTCATCTCCGCCGAATCCGTCAGCGGAAATGAGCACGCGGCCATCGCGATCTGGGCGGAGTACGCCGAGCAGCACGGCTTCAAAACCGTGGTGAACGGCCGCAACGTGTGGTGCGAAAAGCGCGTCAACGACGGGCCCGCCATCCTCTTCAACTCGCACCTCGACACCGTCAAAGCGTCGGCGTCGTGGACCCGTGACCCGTGGGACGGCGCCATCGAAGAAGACCGCGTGCACGGCCTCGGCGCCAACGACGCCAAGGGCTGCGTCGTCGCCCAGCTCGGCGCCGCAATCCAGCTCGTCGAGTCCGGCTGGGACGGCAACGTGGTCGTCTGCGCGAGCTGCGACGAAGAGACCGGCGGCGAGGGCATGGAGATCATCGCCCGCGACCTGCTCCCCAGCTACCAAGCCGCCGTCATCGGCGAGCCGAACAACTACCTGGTAGCCCGCGGACAGCGCGGACTCATCAAGGGCTACCTGCACGTGCCCGGCCAGCGCGCCCACGCCAGCCGCCCGTGGCAAGGCCACAACGCCATCCACGCGGCCGCCAAGGTCATCACGTCGCTCGAGCAGCCCCACCTGAACGTGCCCGACGACCTGACCCGCGCCACGGTGCAGGTCACGGTCATCGAAGGCGGCGTGCAGTCCAACGTGCTGCCCGACTCCTGCAAACTGACCGTCGACTGCCGCACCACGCCCGAGTTCAACAACGACGCCATGCTGGCCCACCTGACCCAAGCGGTCGAGGCCCAAGGCGGCACGTTCGAGCAATACAGCAACCGGTTCTTGCCGGTGCACACGCCCGACGACTCCGAGCTCGTCAAAGCCGCCATGGCCGCCACAGGCCGCACCGAACCCACCGTGTTCCCAAGCGTCTGCGACCTGTTCTGGGTCTCCCACGTGCCCGCGATCGTGATGGGTCCCGGCCAACCGGTCCGCAGCCACCAAGCCGACGAATTCGTAAGGATCCCCGAGGTGTTGGAAGGCGTGCAAAAGTACGCGGATACAGCCCGCGGATGGTGGAACGCGGTGCGTCCTTCGTAAGTCAGGACGGCGGGTTCTGAGAGAAGGAAGGCAGCGCGACGGACGCCTCCAACCCCTTCCTGAGCGAAGTCGAAGGACGGCGTAGACGCATCAGAACCGGCCTGAGCGAAGTCGAAGGACGGCGTAGACGCGCAACCCCTTCCTGAGCGTAGTCGAAGGACGGCGTGAACGCATCAAACCCGGCCTGAGCGTAGTCGAAGGACGGCGTGAACGCGAACGCATCAAACCCGGCCTGAGCGAAGTCGAAGGACGGGGGAACGCGAACGCATCAAACCCGGCCTGAGCGAAGTCGAAGGACGGCGTGAACGCGAACGCATCAAACCCGGCCCGAGCGAAGTCGAAGGACGGCGTGAACGCGAACGCATCCAACCCGGCCTGAGCGAAATCGAAGGACGGCGTAAACGCGCAACCCCTTCCTGAGCGAAGTCGAAGGACGGCGTGAACGCGAACGCATCAAACCCGTCCTGAGCGAAGTCGAAGGACAACATCTGTACCCGGCCGCCGAACACGTCGTATCCCTCCTCGGAGCGAATACGATGGCATACTCGGTCTACATGCTACGACTTGCGAACGGTCGCATTTACGTCGGCAACACCAGTAATCTCGAACGGCGGCTCGGTGAACACCATGCGGGCCGGTGTTGGTCGACGGCGCGCTGGCGGCCGGTTGCGCTGATCTGGCACGAGGCGATCGAATCGAAGTCGGACGCGCTCGCGCGAGAAAGGCAGCTCAAGGGCTGGACTCGCGCCAAGAAGCTCGCACTCGTGCGGGGCGACTGGAAGCAGCTCAGCAGACTCGCCCGCGGGAGAGACCGAGACTGAGGCATCGATGGGACTTAGCACAAATCCCGTCCTGAGCCCCGTCGAAGGACAAACACACCTCCTTCGACTCCGCTCAGGAAGGGATGCGCCGTTCGCGCGCACAACAAATCCCGTCCTGAGCGAAGTCGAAGGACAAACAAACGAACACACCTCCTTCGACTTCGCTCAGGAAGGGGTAGACGCGTTCTCGGTCACCCCGTCCTTCCACCGCACGCACAACAAATCCCGTCCTGAGCGAAGTCGAAGGACAAACAAACACGTCCTTCGACTCCGCTCAGGAAGGGGTAGACGCTTCTC
>CBDUJZ010000209.1:0-7483 GCA_965367675.1 uncultured Myxococcales bacterium
TTTTGAGCAGCGCGGCGCGGCTATTGGTATCGATCGCCGAGATGCGCCGCGTCCATGCGCAGGCGTTCTTCGGGCGGCAGCGCGAGCAGGCGGACGTTGTCCTCGTAGGTGAGGATGCGCGTTTGGTTGAGTCGCGCGCCGACGGCAGCCTGGGTCGCGCGTCCGCGTTGCTCTCGGATCGTGCGCTGCTCCATCATCTCGACCAACGCCGTTTGCTCCATGGGCTCGGCGGGGATGCGCTCTTCGACCACGATCATGTGCCAGCCGTAGTAGGATTCCACGGGCCCGACCAAAGTGCCCACCGGCGCCGAGAAGGCGGCCGCGCCGAACCTTGGCACGACGGACGGCAACCCGGTCCAGGTCTTGGGCCCGGAGAACTCCTCGGGGAACGCGATTCCGGCGTCGACGTGTACCGGGAGCTGCGCGCGGATCGGGTCATCTTCCGGGTACACCTCGGCATACGCGACGAGCAGGTCGGGGCCGGTGATGGGCCGCCCGGGGTCGCCGATCTGGCGCCGCACGCGTTCGCCGAGCTCGCCGGCGAGGCGCTCGAGCTCGGGGGTGTGGTTCTCGTCGCCCTCGGAGGCGAACAGCACGTGGGTGACGCGCACGAGCTCGGGGGTGGAGTACTCGGTGCGGTACTCCGGCTCGGTGAGCAGCTGCTCCACGCGTTCGGGGCTCGGGGTGTTGTACTCGGGGTTCGTCCAGATGTTGGCGCGTAGCCACGCGAAGGCGCGGCCGCGGAGTCGGGCGTCGGTGTATTGGTCTGCGGTCGCCGCGTCGCCGAGTCCGGCGCCCACGTGGATGTCGATGAGGTCCTGCACCGCCTGCTCGGTGGACAGCGCGGGGAATACGGACAGGTAGGTGGCGACTTCGCCGACGGTGATGGCGGTGTCGCCAACCGTGGCGAGGACTTCGCTGGCGTCTACGGAGTCGCCGAAGGTGGCGGCGGCGAGGGCGGGGTAGTCCTGCTGCAGTCGCTCCGGTCGCACCTCGTAGGTGAGGCTCTGCGCGTCGCTCTCGCCGCAGGCGGTGGTTCCGAGGGCGAGGGCGGCGACCAGCGCGGTGCCCGCGAGCGTGCGAAGCCGTGTGGTTACCGGGGCGCGGCGGCTTGCGCGGGATCGACGCGCGGTGGTTGTCGTGGCGCTCAAAGTGGCCTGCCTGCGCGAAGCGCTGCCGAGTGTGCCAAGCCGGCCATCGCGCGGAGGAGCAGCGCTACCAGCAGGGATCCGACCAGGGTCCCGACGAGGTCGAGGCGGGCGGTCGCGCTGGCGGTCCAGGCGGCGACGCCGACGGCGCCGATGGCGAGGATGAGGCTGGAAACTTCGAGCGCGCGCACAAGGACCTCGTCGACGAGCGGTGGGGCAACCGGAGTTCGGTCTAACGACTAGAAAGGAAGAGTACGATGAAGCACCCGACGATGGCTAGTACCACAATTGCCCAGCCCGCGCTCCGCGAGGCGCGTGCCTTGGTGGTCATCTGGGCGTCGGTGCGGGCTTGTCGGGCAGCCTGTCTCCGGTGGCGTTCGGCGTCCAGCATGGGCGACACGAAGAAGCTGTAGAGCGCGAGGCACCAAGCGAAGGTGAGCGCCGTGTGCGCGAATGTGAGGCGGGGGATGGCGCCGGCTGAGAAGTGCGCGGTGAAGTCGCGGCGGACGAGGGTCACGGCGGGGACCACGAGCAGCGCCGCTGCGGTGACGATTCGGATGGCGGCCAGCGGTCCCGGGCCCGGCTCGCGCGGTGTGCCGGAGGGCGCGCGCGCGACGCCGAAAGCCTCTTCGTCGGGGCGTGACAGCCAGGTGCTCGTGGTCAGGATGTACGCCACAAATGTGGCCATCCAAGGGAGGAAGCGGACCGCCGAGAGCGCCGCGTGCTCCACGTCTGTCGGCATGGTCGCGACCGCCACGAGGATGGCGAACGGGAACAGCGTGAGCAGCACTTCGGCTCGGCGCAGCGCTAGGCCGGCCAACAGGACGACGCCGGCTCCCGTGCATGCGGCCAAGTGTGTGAGCGTGGGGACGCCGACGAGCAGCTCGGCGGCCGCGCCGAAGGTGGTTTGCACCCAAAGCAGCGCGCCGGTGCCGCCCGCGAGGACAGGCCACAGCGGTGTGGCAGCGAAGTTCGGCTGACCCACGCGTTCCGCGTTCGGCTGACCCACGCGTTCCGCGTTCGACTGGCTCACGCGTTCCGCGTTCGACTGACTCACGTGAACCAAACCGAGCGGCGCGCGTGTGGCGCGATGATGGCCAACACGGCGACTACTCGGAGTCGTCGATGACCCACTCAAGCACTACGGGTTCACCGGCGCGCGAGACGTCGACGCGCAGTGATTCGGCTTCGGGGACGCCGGCCCAGACGGCCATGAAGTCGTCGGGCATGACGATGCTGCGTCCGTTGACGCGGGTCACGACGTCGTCGACTTGCAGGCCGGCGGCGGTCAGGAATTCGCCGCCACGATTGAAGCTCTCGATGCGGAATCCGCTGACGCCGTCGGTGCTTTGACGGGCGGGCACGACGGACACTGCGCCGAGCAGCGCGTGGGGGCCTTGGGCGACAAATGCGTCCACGATGCTGCCCTTGAGGGCGCCGTCCGCGGTGAGCGCTTGAGGCAGCTCGGGCGCCAGCACGACGACTGGCGGCGGCTCGGCAGCCGGGGGCGGCTGGGGCGCGGTTTCGGCGCGCGCTCGGAGCTCCGCGAGGGCGGCGCGGTTGGCTTCGCGCTCTTCGTCGGTGCGGTCGGGGCCGCCGAGCACGGACTCGCCGGTCTGCGGGCGGGCGGACTCAAGACTGGGGGCGCAGGCGCATAGCGCGAGCGCGGCGATCATCAGCGTTCGAATGTACATGGCGGGGAACCTGACAGCGTGGAGGCCCGAGAGCAAGTCCGTGCCGCTTGCGGACGTCGTTCGGCCCCGCTAGCTCCAGACCTCGCGCCCACCGCGCGCGCGATATCGCGACCTGAAATCCAGGCGCGTCCCTCGAAACGCACAAGAACGATGGCCGACTACCGCCCCGAAGAAATCGAGACCCGCTGGCAAGCCTACTGGGAGGAGAACGATACGTTCCGTACCGGGGAGGACCGCAGCAAGCCCAAGTTCTACGCGCTCGACATGTTCCCGTACCCCTCCGGCGCGGGCCTGCATGTGGGGCACCCCGAGGGCTACACGGCCACCGATATTCTGTCGCGCTACAAGCGCATGAAGGGCTTCAACGTGTTGCACCCGATGGGCTGGGACGCGTTCGGTCTGCCCGCTGAGCGCGCCGCTATGCGCACCGGCCGCCACCCCGGCGAGACCACCGCCGAGTACATCGCCAACTTCAAGCGTCAGATTAAGCGGCTCGGCTTTTCGTACGACTGGAGCAAGGAGATCAACACCACGGATCCCAAGTACTACAAGTGGACCCAGTGGATCTTCCTGAAGCTGTACGAGAAGGACCTGGCGTACCAGGCGAACGTGCCTGTGAACTGGTGCCCCGCGCAGGGCACCGTGCTGGCCAACGAAGAGGTCCAGGACGGCAAGTACGTGGAGACCGGCGACCCGGTCGTGCGTCGTAACATGCGCCAGTGGCAGCTGCGGATTCCGCTGTACGCCGAGCGCCTGCTGGCGGACCTGGACGACCTCGACTGGCCGGAGCCCATCAAGGAGATGCAGCGCAACTGGATCGGTCGATCCGAGGGCGCGGAGTGCGACTTTGCGGTGCAGGGCCACGACACGCCGATTCGCGTGTACACGACCCGTCCGGATACGCTGTTCGGCGCCACGTACATGGTGCTCGCGCCGGAGCATGCGCTGGTTCAGACCATCGTGACGGCCGAGCAGCGCGCCGCCGTGGATGACTACGTGGCTACTGCCGCGACCAAGTCTGACCTGGAGCGTACCGACCTGGCCAAGGGCAAAAGCGGCGTGTTCACGGGGGCCTACGCGGTTAACCCGGTGACCGGCAAGCCCATCCCGGTTTGGATCTCCGACTACGTGCTCGTGACCTACGGTACCGGCGCGATCATGGCCGTGCCCGGGCACGACGAGCGAGACTGGGAGTTCGCGACCAAGTTCGAGCTGCCGATCGTCGAGGTCATCTCGGGCGGCAACGTGGCCGAGGCGGCGTGGAGCGGCAACGGCACGCTGGTGAACTCCGGCTTCTTGGACGGCCTGGAGGTCACTGCGGCGAAGGCCAAGATGATCGACTGGCTCGAGGCCGAGGGCTGCGGCACGCGCACGGTGAACTACCGACTGCGGGACTGGCTGTTTAGCCGTCAGCGCTATTGGGGCGAGCCGTTCCCGCTCATGCACAAGGAGAACGGTGACGTGGTCACGGTGCCGGTCGACCAGCTGCCGGTGACGCTGCCGCACTTGGACGCCTACCGACCGACCGAAGATGGCGATCCGCCGCTGGCGCGCGCCGAGGAGTGGGTCAAGACGACCGACCCGAACACGGGTGAAGATGCGTTCCGTGAGACCAATACGATGCCGCAGTGGGCGGGCTCGTGCTGGTACTACCTGCGCTACATCGACCCCGACAACGACCTGGCGCTGATCGATCCGGAGAAGGAAAACTACTGGATGCCGGTGGACATGTACGTGGGCGGCGCGGAGCACGCGGTGCTGCACCTGCTGTACTCGCGGTTCTGGCACAAGGTGCTCTACGACTGCGGCGTGGTGTCGACGAAGGAGCCGTTCCAGAGCCTGTTCAACCAGGGCATGATCCTGGCGTTTTCGTACACCGACGAAGCCGGAAAGTACTATTCGCCCGATGACGTTGTGGAGCGCAACGGTAAGTACTTCCATAAGTCGACTGACGCGCCGCTCTCGACCCAGGTCGAGAAGATGTCGAAGTCGAAGTTCAATGTCGCGAACCCGGACGATGTGGTCGCCGAGTTCGGTGCCGATGCGCTGCGTTTGTACGAGATGTACATGGGCCCGCTGGACGCTTCGCTGCCGTGGCAGTCGGACAGCGTGCGCGGCATGCATCGCTTCTTGGGCCGGGCGTACCGCCTGTTCACGGCCGACGAGGGTGGATTGTCGGGCTTGGTGGTCGAGGAGCCGGCCGGCGAAGAAGAGGCGCGACTGGCGCACGCGACCATCAAGAAGGTGGCCGAGGACATCGAGAGCATGCGCTTCAACACCGCGATCGCGGCGCTGATCGAGCAGCTCAACGCGCTGTACAAGCAGGACACGATCGCGCGGGACACCGCCGAGCGTTTCACCCTCGCGCTGGCGCCGTTCGCGCCGCACCTGGCCGAGGAGCTGTGGAAGATTCTGGGCCACACCGAGTCGCTGGCGTGTGCGCCTTGGCCGTCGGTCGACGAGTCGCTGCTCGTCCGCGATACCGTCGAGCTGCCCGTCCAGGTGCTCGGCAAGACGCGCGGCATGCTGATGATCGCGCCCGACGCCGATGAGGCGACCGCTGTGGCGGCTGCCAAGGAGATCCCGGCCGTGGCCGCGCAGCTCGAAGGCAAGACCGTACGCAAGGTGATCTACAAGGCCGGGCGTATCCTGAACCTGATCGCGAACTAGAAGCGTGCGGCTGCGGCTTCGTCATTGGGCGAAGCCGCAGTTCGCGCGATGAGTGCCGCCTAATCGCGGCGAATGATGTAGTGGCCGCTCGCGCTGAGCTCCATGGGGCGGGCGTCGGTCGCTAGATCTGTGAGCTCGTTGGTCACCTCGAGCACGCGTCGTCCGGCGTCGACCGCGGCGCGTTCGGTGGCTTCGACCACGCGTTCGGTGGCCTCGACCACGCGGGCGAGTCGGTTCAGGCGGAACGGGGACGCTAGGTGCGTCCAGAAGTTGGTCGAGAAGGCCATGTCGGGCAGCCCGACCTGGTCGTTGACCTCGTCGGCGGGCAGGACGCGCGTACCGAACACGAGGTCCCAGAGCACCAAGGTGGAGCCGAAGTTGGAGTTCGACCGGGCCTCCTCGATGTGGTGGTGGCGGCGGTGTAGCTCGGGCCCGGTGAACACCCAGTTGAGTGGGCCCATGTGCACGTCCAGATTGGAGTGCTGAAGTACGCCGTGCACGCTGGTGAAGACGGTGAGGATCAGCAGCACTTCGGGGGGCGTGCCGAGCATCACCAGAGGGATGAGGGAGGCCAGCAGCGCGTAGGTGACGTTGATCGGGTGGTTGCGTGCGGAGTTCAGGCCGTACAGGCGGTCGGAGCTGTGGTGCAGCGCGTGGAATCGCCAGAAGAACGGGAAGATGTGGCCTAGGCGGTGCATCCAGTACGCGCCGAACTCGGCGATCACGAGCGCGAGCACCAGCTGGGCGACCAGGGGCCATGCGACCGGCCACGGCGAGAAGCCGACCCACGCGGCGAGACTGTCGGACACGGAGACGAGCCAGCCGAGCAGCGCGAGCTCCACGAGCTTGGCGGCGCCGGCGGTGGAGATCAGCGCGTGGAGGGAGTCTACGCGGAGGGCGTCGGCGTAGTCGCGCCAGTCGGCAGCGAAGGGGCGCCAGCGTTGGGCCAACAGGATCGCGATGCTCGCCACGACCGTAATCAGCGGGACCAAGAGGGCCTCGTGGACACCGAACCGAAGGCCGAGGATCGCGGTAGTGAGTGACCCGCCGATGACGGCGAGGAAGAAGAGCATCGAGGCGACGGGGGACATGTGGGTACCTGTTGTGAGTATAAAACCGACTGGACGGTATTAATGTAACGAGGTTCCAAATTTGGATCCAATCGCAGTGCGTGGGAGCGCGCGCCACGGCACGCCACGCGCACGCGTACAGCCGCCCCGAGGAGGGCGTGTACGCGGTGCGTCTCGATGGACGACGCGGCTAGGAGGCTGACGAGCGCGCGACGTGGCGCGCTCGCTCAGTCGCCGGTTCCTTAGACGGGCATGAGCTTCTTGAGCTCGTCGACAGAGCGCTCTTCGGCGAACTGGATCTGCTGGATCGTGTCGAAGAGCTCTTCTTCGGGCTCGATCTCGCCGAGGATTTCACGGTACAGGCTGGCGGCCTGCTTCTCGGTCATGAGCGCTTCTTCGAGCATGACCTCCATGGCGTCTGTGTGGACGATTTCGACATCGGCGGGACGTCGGACGGCCACTCCGCCGAGCTTCACGATCGCGTCGCGGACCTGCTGCGCGTGTCCGATGGACTCGGCGGCTTCGCTGGCGAACTTCGGGCTCAGGTGCATGCGGTGGATACCGCGGACGTAGGCGGCGTAGTGCTCGTAGAGCGCGATCGCGCGGAGCTCCCAGGCGAGGGCGCTATTGAGAAGTTCGATCAGAGTGTCTTGAGCCATGCGTTGGTCCGGTGTCGTGGTAGGTCGGATGTGTCGTGCCTGCGTAGTTGTATGTCAACTGACGCGGCGGCGACGGGCGAAGGCGAGGGCGACGAGTAGAAGGCCGGGCCAGGCGGCGCGCTGGTCGGTGGTGCTGGCGCATCCGCGGGATTCGGGGTCGCGGGTGGACTTGATACTGAAGGCGGGCACGGGCGGTGGTCCGCTGTCGCCAGAAGCGGACGTGTCGGAGAGCGTGTCGGTGC
>CBDUJZ010000210.1:0-7229 GCA_965367675.1 uncultured Myxococcales bacterium
CGCTCAGGAAGGGGTCCTTCGACTGCGCTCAGGAAGGGGTCCTTCGACTGCGCTCGGGAAGGGGTGGTCGACCTTCGCTCGGGAAGGGGTGGCGGCGGGCGGGCGCACCGAGTGGGCGGGGCTCACGGGGCGTGCGTTCTCGCTTTCGCCGCGCAGTTGTCGCCTTGCGCGGGCGACCCCATTACAGTGGTCGCGTCGTCTATCCCCCGCGTCCATGTCATCCACTTCTGAGAGAATCCCGGTTCGCGCTGCGTTTGCGTTCGCCGGGGCCGGTTCGCTCGGCACATTCCTGAGCGGCGCTACGCGTCAGCTGTTGATCGGGCTGCGTCAGCACAACGCTGCGTTGCTGGAGGGTGCGCCGGCGTCGGACCCGCGCTACCTGAACGCCGAGTGGGGGCGGGTGACCATCGACGCCATCGGCGGTTCGTCGGCGGGGGCGCTTTGCGCGAGTCAGTTGGTCCGCGCGTTGTTCGACCCGGACTACATTGGCGAAGGCGAGTCGCTGGCCGAGCCGGGCACCATGTCGGGCGATTGGATTCACGGCGGCGACTTTCAGAAGCTGGCGGTGGAGGGCAACGAGCCGATGAGCTCGGGCGGCGTGGAGGCGCCCGGTTGGACCCTCATCTCGGGCGCCAAGCTTCACCAACTGGCGCATGGCGCGCTCGACGGCCACACGTCCAAGCCCGACCCGGCAAGCCCGCTCGACCCCACCGGCGTGGTCGCCATCGGCATCACGCTCACCGACCTGCTGGGCTACCACGAGCCCGCTGAGTTCCTGCCCAACCAAGTGCTCGGACACCCGTCGTTTGGAGCGCCCGCGACCTCGCACTCACGCGTGCAATCGAGCGGCGCGCCGGACATTCACGACCTGGGAGGCCGTGGGCACGCCGAGGTCCGCAAGCTCTTCATCGCGGCGGACAACACCTGCATGGACTCGGCGCACAAGTTCTTGTCGCAGACCAAGCGCCGTGGTCGCGCCCGGGCGCTGCGCTGGTCCCCCGAGGCCGCGCAGCGGCTCGCGTCACTCACCGCCGCCTCGGCCGCGCTGCCATTGGCGGTGGGCCCGCTGGCGCTCACCGACCAAGCGGCGGACGGCGAGCAGGTGTACCGGCGCCTGTATATGGACGGCGGCGTGCTCAACAACAAGCCCATCTCGCCGGCGCTCAAGCTCTCGCGCTGGCACGACGGCGTGCGCCTGCTGTCGATTCGCGACGACGACACCAACTGCTTCCCGACCGAGGACATCGAGCGCGAGCTCGTGTACCGCCGCGTTTGTTTCTTCGTCGACGCGTTCCCCGACCGCTGCCGCGACGAGTGGCGCAGCGTGCACCCCGACGGGCCCAGCAACGCCACCGGCGCGTACGACCTGGTCCCCGATGCCATCCCCGAGCGCAACGCCCGCATCGACCGCGCGCTCAGCACGCCCCACGCCGCGCTCCACACGCTCTTCGAGGCCATGATGTCGAGCCTGCGCGCGCAGGACATCCTCGGCATCGCCAAAACCAACCACCGGCTGCTCGAACGGCAACACTATATCGACGACCGCTGCGCCCACGTGGACACCGACGTGGACACCGACTTCGCCATCGACACCGTCGCCAAGGCCCACGCCTACGCGAGTGTGCTCAACCGCAAGTCGTCGCGCCCGCTCAACGCGAAACAACGGCTCGCCGTCGCCCAGCGCATCTGGGAATCCGACCGCTTCTCCGGGCTCAGCGGCCGGCGCTCGGTGACCATGATCCCCGTGTTTGCCCCCGACAACCTGCGCGCCGTGTTTGCCGGCGAAGCCCTGTACGCGCTCGGCGGTCTGTTGAGCTACGAGGCGCGCAAACATGACGCCGGCGTGGGCGCGCGCGTAGCCCAAGAGGTGATTCGCTCGCTGGATCCCAAGCGCAACCGGCCGCAACATATTGTGCTCGCCGACGCCCCGCGCCGCGTACTCCCCGAAGACACCGCGCCCGTGGTCGAACGACTCGCCGTGACCGGCCGCGCCGCGATCGACGGCGTGCAGCGACGGCCCACACCGATTGGGTTCTTCGCGAAACTCCCGTTCGGATGGACCCCGTTTGTGCGGACGGTCAAAGAGTGGCTCGACCGCCGCGTCCGCGGATTGCCCGAGGACTAATCAGCGGACGCGGACCTGCGCCATAGGTACAGGCCCGCTGGGGCCCCTCGCTAGCTCGGTCCGGCGACGATGGTGTGCACCGAGAGCGAGCCTTTCAGGTCGAGCGCGTGGTCCGAGCCGGGCCCGAAGCGGTCGAACTCCTCGGTAAAGCCGAGTGCACGCATATTGCGGCAGAATCGCGCGTGTTGTTTGCGACCTGCGTCTGCGACGATCACGGTGCCGGGACGCGCCAAGTGGCGGTCACACACGGCGGAGAGCACATCGGCCTGGCCCTGCTCGTACATCACATCGCTGGCGATGATGAGGTCGAACATGTCCAAATCGACGGAGTCGGCGCACCAGTCTTGTTGTTGAAAGTGGAGCCCGTCCACGTTGTTTTCACGGGCGTTGTGCTCCAAGAACTCGCCCGCCAGCGGATGGATGTCGGTCGCGGTGACGGTCGCCCCGCCGCGCGCGGCCACCAGGCTCGGGAGGCCGAGTCCGCAGCCGAGTTCGAGCACGCGGGCGCCGTCCAGGTCGAGTGTCTCCACGTGGCGCGCGAGCACCAAACCGACCGGCCAGAGCACGCCGAACAGAGACCACTGCGCGCTGGATACACCCGCTGCGGCAGCGACGCCTTCGGGGTCGTCGAACTGCTGAAGGTCGGCCAGCGTGCGCATGCGGAACGATCCGGCGCCTACCACATGGGAAGAGTGCGCAACCGAGTAAACAGACAAACCGTCTCCGAGTAGGACCTGAAGCCGGACCGGGCACCGAGCCCCTCCGTTGGCGACCCGTAACGCCGAGTCGCCTGACGCGCAGAGTCGTCCTTCGGGGAAACTATACCGGCGGTATGAGGGGTGCGCCAGCGCTCATTTGGGCCCCCGCAACCACGCTCCGCTGCGCTCTAGCCGGGCCCGAACGCGTAGCCGACCCCATACACTGACCGGATCACGGGCTCGGAACCCTCCACGGTGAGCTTGGCGCGCAGGTTGTTCACATGGCTGTCGACGGTGCGACGGCTCACAATGCGGTCGTCGTCGTAGGCCGCCTCCATGAGCGCATCGCGGGACCACACGCGGCCGGGCTGGGCCATCAGCGTGTCCAGGATTCGAAACTCAACCGGGGTGAGTTCCACCGGCACGCCCTCTTGTGTGCAAACATGTTTGTCCATGTTCAACGTGACGCCGAACGCGAACTTTGTTTGTTTGCTCGGGGTTCCACCGGCGCGACGCAGCAGCGCGCGTACACGGGCCACCAGCTCGCCGGGGCGGAACGGCTTGCGCACGTAGTCGTCAGCGCCCGTCTCCAAGCCCACGATCGTGTCGGTCTCCTGCACCCGCGCCGTGAGCATGATCACCGGGATGTGAGATTGCGAAGACGCGCGAAGCTGACGGCAGATGGTCAGACCGTCGCAGCCGGGCAGCATGAGGTCGAGGATGAGCAGGTCGGGGGCCTCGCGCCGAATCGCGGCCATCGCGTCGAGCCCGTCGTGCAGCATCACCACCTCGAACGACTCCCGAAGCAGATAGTCGCGCACCAGCTGCGCGACCTTCACCTCGTCCTCGATGATCATCACCTTTGTCATGTCGTTACCGCGAAGGGACAGGCAGTATGACCGTCACGCGCAGGCCGCCCAACTCAGAGGGCGCCGCGGTGATCGAACCGTCGTGCGAGCGCACGATGTTCTCGCAGATTGACAGCCCCAAGCCCGCTCCGCCAGTCCGGCGCGAGCGCGACATCTCGCAGCGGAACAGCGGCTCGAAAATGCGCTCACAGTCGGCCTCCGAGACAGACGGCGCCGAGTCCTCGAACACCACCCGGATCGCGTCGCCGCGCCGATCCGCGCGGACCACCACTTGGCCGGGCGCGTCGGTGTACGCCAGCGCGTTGTCCAACAGGTTACGGAACAGCTGCGTGAGCCGCTCAGCGTCCGCCTGCATCCAGAGCGGGCCGTCGGTCTGAAGGTCGACGGAGAGCGTGCCCGGCTCGATGCGCTGCGTGGTGCCCTCCACCACATCGGTGAGCGCGGCCGCCGCGTCGACCCGCGCCAACGCGTACTGCAGGCCGCCGATGTCCGAGAGCGATGCGTGGTACAGATCTTCGATCAACCGGTTGAGCCGCTGCACTTCGGCCGAGAGCGACGCGAGCGCGGCGAGGTCAAGCGGCCGGATGCCGTCCTCGATGGCGGCGATCTCACCGACCAGCACGGTGAGCGGTGTGCGCAGCTCATGCGAGATGCTCGCGAGCCGGTTCTGCCGGTTGATGCGCGCATCCTCCAGCGTTCGCGCGAGCCGGTTCACGTCACGCTCGAGCGCACCGAGCTCGTCCTTTCGCTCGGCCGGCAGACGCGCGGCGTAGTTGCCTTCGGACAGGGCGTGAACGCCTCGGGCCAGCTCGCGGACCGGCGTGAGCAGCCAACGCGCGAGGGCCCACGCAAACAGCGCCGCGGCCAGCAACGCAGCAAAGCCGGTAATCACACTCGCCCGACGCTGCTGGCGCGAAAACGCGGTCTCCGTCGGTGACTCCAGCACACGTGGCGGCTGACTGCGAAGCTCGCCGACGACAACGCCGTCTACGCGGATGGGCACGATGGCCAGCGGCGGCGGACCTGCGAGACCCTCGGCGCCTGCCAGGTAGTGGCCTCCGGTGTCGTAGAGCGCGGTCGGCGGCGCAGCACGGCCTCGGCGCGGCGGAAGCTCGGCGTTTTCACCACCACCGCGCGGGCCCTCTGGCGGACCGCCCGCGCGCGGGCTGCCGGCGCCCGGACCGCCCGCACGCGGCCCTCTAGGCCGTCCAGCGCGTGCTTCATCACGTCCGCCGGGACGCCCGCGACGGAGCGGGCGCCACTCCTCCAACTGCTGCTCAAACACCGCGGTCGTGTCGGGCGTCCATTGCCCTCCCGCTTCGGCATACGCCGCGCCCAAGGGCTCGGCCAACCGGGTGAGCCGGCCTTCTTCGAGCGCGTTCATGTAGTCCAAGAACCCGCGCTCGAAGCTCCAGTGCGCCACGCCGAGCGTCCCCAGCAAGACCAGTGCGGTCAGGCCAAACAAGGCGACGAAGAGGCGGGTAGCGATGGACATATGCCGAGTCGCTACACGAACGCGCCCGCGTCGGGAACACCGGCAAGGCGCCTGTTCCGGATCTGTTCCAGCCCTGCACGGGTTCTGAACAATTCACCGCGCGTCATTCGTCGACATGCTTGCCGCCGGGCCACTGTAAATGTTAGCACTCAGTGCCAAATTGCCGCTCCCGGGGGTCCCCGGCGCGTGACACGTCCCGTCCTCCTTATCCACTGGTCGCAGCCATGGATTCCCGCGTTCACGTACGCTCTATTTCGGTGGCGAACGCCGTCTGGTGGGTGTCCATCATTACGTGGCTCAGCTACGTCATCGTCGCACTCGGCGTGACCAACCTGTACCCGTTCTCCACGTTCCCGATGTACTCGGACAGCGTGCACGCGAACCCGATGCGCATGCTTGGCCGAACCGCCGACGGCGAGGTGTTCGAGGTCAAATCGTACACCAATTGGCAATGCGAAGACCTCGACGCGCTGCGCCCCGAGGACATCCACTGCGAAGGCTCCACGCTCACCCCGGTGGGCTACCTCGTGAAGCAAAACCTCGACCTCATGCGACAGCACGCCGGTGGCGGCGATACGCCCGTCTGGGTCATCGTCCGCGCCTGGGACTTGCCCGCAGATGGCCCGCCTAGCGCACCCGTCGACTGCGACGTCCGCGCCTGCTTCGCCACCGAGCGACCATGAACGGCGGCATAAGACCGATGAGCCGAGGCGTGAGGGCCCTGAACGCGAGCGTCTTCGGGGATCGCGATCGCAACTGGATGCGCTGGGTGATCGCGTCCGTCCTATTGATGGACATCTGGTTCCTGCGGTGGGCGCACTTCGTGGAGCCAGCGCCGGCCAACCCCGAGGCGTACTGGCCCGAGTTTTTGTACAATGTGCACACCTTGTCCCCACTGGTGAGCGCCCTGCTCTGCGTGGCGGCGGTGAGCGCGGTGACCTTCGCGATGGGCAAGCGGACTTTGCTCAGCGGCACCATCTGCTTGGCCGCGCTCGTGCTGCTCGTGGAGTCCTACACCGCCCACATCGGCGGCCCGCGGCGGCGCTACTACACGACGGGCGCGGTGCTCGGCGGTTGGCTGTTTGGTTTGTGGGCAGCCCGGCGCTGCGACGCCAACGAATCAGCGGCCAACCGCTTTGCCGAGGCGGCGGCGACGGGCGCGCTCGTCGCGACGTACTCCGGCGCAGCGATTCAGAAGCTGCAGCACGGCGTGTTCTCCGACGGCGTGTCGTTTCGTGGCACCATGTTGGAGCACCTCCCGGTGGACCACCCGCCGGCATTCCGCGCGATGGTCGAGACGTTCGTGCAGCACCCGTCGATCGCGATCGCGCTGATCTCAGGCGTGGTGTGCATCCAGGCGCTCTCGGTGCTGTATCTGATGTCGCGCCGCTTGCGCATGCTGTGGGGCACGGCGCTCATCTGCTTCCACCTGGGCACGCTGGCGCTGCTCAACATCATCTATTTGGAGGCCACGCTCCTGTTTCTGGCGTTCTCGTACCCGTGGCAGCGCTGGCTCACGATCCCGGCCGAGTCGGCGCCTCCGACCGCGAACGTGACGCTCGGCCGGCTGCTGACCCTCCTCGGAACCACCGGGATACTCGTGCTGTTCGTGGCCCAGCTGCCGGCTCCACATGCGGTGCCCAGGCGACCGGATCCGGTGGTGGAGTTCAGGCCGCTCGAGACGCCGGCGGCACCAGCGCCCACCGAGGTCGACGCGATCCAAGGCCTGCAGATCGGCCAAGTGGTCGCGGACCGATGGACGGTGGCGGGGCTCGCGGTGTTGCCCGAGTCGTACCTCTCCATCCGCGTCTCAGATGACAGCGCCACGCTCGTGTTTGGCGCGTCTGGCCCCTCCGGCGGCGCCCCCGAGGGACCGTTCAGCGTGGGCGACCTCCACCTCTTCTACGAGACGAACCCCGAGGTGGAGCCGGGCAGCTTCGACGCCCCGGGCGCTGCGCTCGTCGCGGCGCTGAGCGCGGGCAATACGGCGCCTGGCGTGGCCCTCGACGCAGCGATCGCGGCGGTGCTGGCGGCAGCGCCCC
>CBDUJZ010000211.1:0-7027 GCA_965367675.1 uncultured Myxococcales bacterium
CATCCGCCCGAGCATCCGCTCGTCGTCCTCGAGCACCTGGGTCATCGCGCGCTCGAGCCCCTCGCGCAGCCGGCCGCGCTCGAGCAGCCACCCGGCCCGCGATGCGGCCGCGGTGAGGAGCGCCGCGGCGTCCGCACCGGGCTCGACAATGTGCTCCGGTACTTCCGGCTGCTCATCGACCAAGCCGAGATGGAAGTCGAATCCAACGGCTCGGCGATCGTTCGGTACCGACTGTACAACGACACCGCGGGCCTGAGCCGCTACAGCTCGGAGTTCACGTTCTCTGTGGTGCTCGACCGGCTGCGCGGCTGCGCAGATCTGGACGACTGGACGCCGGAGCGCGTCACCTTCGCGCACGAGGCGCGGTCGGATGTCTCTGAGTACGAGGCGTACTTCGGCTGCCCTGTCGTCTTCGGGGCGAAGCTCAACGAGATGATCCTGCCATCGGCGCTGCTCGATGCACCGATGCGGCGCGCGGATCCAGGGCTCAACAACGTGCTGCAGCGCCACGCCGCCAGCTTGATGGAGACGCTCCCGGTCGCTGTTTCGTTCGACGACTCGGTTCGCCGCGAGTTGTACTTGGCGCTGACGGCCGGGGAGCACACCCCGGTGGTGGACGATATCGCCGGACGCCTCGCCATCGGCTCCCGCACGCTGCAACGTCGCCTCCGTGAAGCCGACACCAGCTTCGCCACGTTGCTCGACGAGCTGCGCTTCAATCTCGCGTCGCGCTTTCTGGCGGATCCGTCGATGACCATCGGCGAGGTCGGGTTCCTGCTCGGCTTTAGCGAGCCGAGCGCGTTCAACCGGGCGTTCAGGCGGTGGTCTGGTGACACACCGGGCGCATATCGCCGCCAAGCGATCACGGAACTCGCGTAACCCCGCGCCGGGCCCACGCTGGTCGAAAGACCACGCCGCGGCGCGTACGCGCGGGGCTTCGTCGATGCGAGCCGCGCCCGCGGCCTACGTTCACGCCGGGGTAGGCGTGGGTACGACTCGTCGCACCTTCACGTATACGTTCGTGCACGAATTGCAGAATTCTCCACTAAATTCGATACACGAACAAAGATCGTGCCCCGCATCCTTCAATACGTGAATGCTTTGATTTCAGGCACTTACGGGCATGCTTGCGTGGCCGGGAAAGTTCTGGTCGCTCCGCGTTGCACAAAGTAAGTTGAATGAACTCCAAACCTGAACGTCAAACAGAAGTTCCGGCGGCACACTCCGCAGCTTCAACGTACAGAATGCTTCACGCTATTCGTTTATTCCCCATCACGTGCTCGGCCTTTTTCGCCGACACGGATTCCGCCTTCTCGGAGCGCATCGTGCGTTCGCAAGGCGGCCGCAAACGCTTCACACTTTGAGAAGCCACGCGCAGCGATGTGCGCAGCTTCTCTTCACTCGGGCGTCCGCGCCCACCCCACAAACCCACGCTTCGACCATGCGTAACTTCAAGTTCTTGGCAGTAGCCGCCTTCTCGATCGCCGCCGCTTCGTTCGGCTTCACCGCTTCTGCCTCGGCGCAGTGCACCAACACGTGCTCCACGGCGCACGACAACGAGTGTGACGACGGCGGCCCCGGCTCGCTGTACTCCATCTGCTCGCTCGGCTCCGACTGCGCGGACTGTGGACCTCGCGTTGAAGCTGGCGCCACGTGTACCAACACGTGTTCGACGTCGAACGACAACGAGTGTGACGACGGCGGCCCCGGCTCGCTGTACTCCATCTGTGACCTCGGCACGGACTGCAACGACTGCGGCCCGCGCGGTGGCGCTGGCGCGGCCGCTCAGGCCGTCGCGGGTTGCACGAACACCTGCTCGACGTCGAACGACAACGAGTGTGACGACGGCGGCCCCGGCTCGCTGTACTCCATCTGCGCGCTCGGCACGGACTGCAACGACTGTGGCCCGCGTGGCGCTGGCGCGGCGGCTCAGGTTGCGCCGACCGGCGACACCATCTGCACGAACACCTGCGGCTCGTCGAACGACAGCGAGTGTGACGACGGCGGACCGAACTCGCTGTACTCCATCTGCTCGTACGGCTCGGACTGCGCCGACTGTGGTGCCCGCCCGGCGACCGCCGGCTGCTCCAACACCTGCGCCAGCTCGAACGACAACGAGTGTGACGACGGTGGACCCGGCTCGATGTACTCGATCTGCGGATTGGGCACGGACTGCGCCGACTGCGGTCCCCGCTAGTCAACCGGCTTGAGGAAGTCGCTCCCGGGTTCTCCGGGGGCGGCAACCCCAACGACCATACACAAGGAACCTCATGCGAATTCTTACGATCTTGCTCTTCGCTGGCGCTGCCTCCTTCGGCTTCGTCTCCACCGCTGACGCTCAGTGCACCAACACCTGCGCGAGCGCTAACGACAACGAGTGTGACGACGGCGGACCGAACTCGCTGTACTCCATCTGTGAGCTCGGTACGGACTGCAACGACTGCGGAATGCGTCAGTGCTCCAACACTTGCGCCACCTCCGGCGACGGTGAATGTGATGACGGTGGACCGAACTCGCTCTACGACGTCTGCGGCTTCGGCACGGACTGCTCGGACTGCGGCGTCCGCTAATCGCGCGACACGAACGACAAACGCGCCGGCTTGTGTAGCCGGCGCGTTTGTCGTTTTTGGCGAAGCCAGCGTCGGCGCCCGGAGGCGTCGGCGTCGCGCGCCGCGCTACTTGTCGCGGCGCTCGCGGATCGCCTGCGCGAGGTTCTCGAGCACGCCCTCGGTGGCTTCCCAACCGAGGCACGAGTCCGTGATGCTCTGCCCGTGCGTCGCCGAGTCGGCGTCGGACCAGTCCTGGCGGCCCTCCACCAGGTGGCTTTCGATCATCACGCCGCGGATGGAGCGTGACCCCGCCGCGATCTGCGCGCCGACTTCTGCGGCGACGGAGGGCTGCTGCGCGTAGTCTTTGCGGCTGTTGCCGTGGCTGAGGTCGATCATGATCGACGGGTCGAGGCCGCCGGCTGCGAGCAGCGCTTCAACCTCGGCGACCGATTGGGCGTCGTAGTTCGGGCCGGACTTGGCGCCGCGCAGGATGATGTGACAGTCGTCGTTGCCCTTGGTGGCAACGATGGCGACGGTGCCGTCCTTGGTGACGGAGAGGAAGCGGTGGGGGTGCTGTGCGGCGCGGATGGCGTCGACGGCGATCTGGGCGCTTCCACCGGTGCCGTTCTTGAACCCGACGGGCATCGAGAGGCCGGATGCGAGCTCGCGGTGTACCTGGCTCTCGGTGGTACGCGCGCCGATGGCGCCCCAGGCCACCAAGTCCGCGAGGAACTGCGGGCTGATGGTGTCGAGGTACTCGGTGCCGGCGGGCAGGCCGAGGTCGGCGAGGTCGATGAGCAGCTTGCGGGCGAGCCGGAGCCCGCGCGTGATGTCGTACGTTTCGTTGATGTCGGGGTCGTTGATGAGCCCCTTCCAACCGACGGTGGTACGCGGCTTCTCAAAGTAGACCCGCATGATGATGTGCAGGTCGTCGATGTGCTTGTCGGCCGCAGCTTTGAGCAGCTTGCCGTACTCGAGCGCGGCGTCGATATCGTGGATCGAGCACGGGCCAACGACGACGAGTAGACGGTCGTCGTTGCCGTGGATGATCTCGGACGCGCCCGTGCGGCCCGCGGTGACCACGTCTGCGGCTTTGTCGCTGACGGGGAGGGCTTGAATGAGCTCGCTCGGTTGGAGGAGCTCTTGGATTTCGCCGATGCGAAGGTCGTCGACTTGATGCATGCGAAGCGCGGGACGGTCGGGAAGGAAAGGGCGGCGCACAATCTAGGTGCTAGACCACGCGGGTCTGCGCGGTGCTCGTTCAGTGCCAGATTTCTTTGCTAGCTCTGGAGGCTAGATTTCAGTGCCGTCGTACATGGCGGCGACCTGTTCTTGGTAGCCGTTGTACAACTGCGTCTCTCTGATGTCTGCGCCGTCAGGAATCAAGAACTCCATGGCTTGTGACCAGCGCGGATGCCGTTTGGTGGGGTCTACGTTGGAGTAGAACCCGTACTCACGGTCGTTGATCGTGTTCCAGAACGTCGCGGGACGTTCCTCTTCGAAGGTGATGCGGACGATCGCCTTCGTGTTCTTGTAGCCGTATTTCCATGGGGTGATCAGGCGAAGCGGGGCTCCGTTCTGAACGGGCAGCGGTTTGCCGAAGACGGCGACGGCGATCATGGAGAGTTCGTTCATGGCTTCGTCGATGCGAAGCGCCTCGTGGTAGGGCCACGGGAACTCGGGGCGGTCTTCGAGGCCCGGCTGGTTGGCCGGTCGGGAGACCGTTTGCATGGACACAAACTTGGCGCTGCCCATGGGATCGGCGAAGCGGATCAGGTCTGCGAGCGAGAAGCCGGTCCACGGGACGGTCATGGCCCAGCGCTCGACACAGCGGAAGCGGTACAGGCGCTCCTCAAGGTCGAACTGGCTGACGAGTTCTTCGAACCCATACGTGCCAGGGTTGTGGCAGAGCCCGTCGATCTGAATCGTCCAGGGCTCGACTTCGAACCCGCCGGTGAGCAGGTGCACAGCGTCTTTGCGCGTCGTGAACTCGTAGTAGTTGTTGTACGTGGTCGCGACGGTCTCGTCCGTTATCGGGCGTTCGGGGACGGTGTACAGGCCGTTGCGCAGCGCCGGCAGACGGTCGTCCAAGCTGCCGACCGTGACACCTTCTGAGGTCTCGAAACCGTCGACGGACAGGCCGCACCCGGCGGCGGTGCCGATGCTCAGTGCGGACATCGCACCCAAGCCCAGCGACTTGATGATCTCGCGTCGGGAGCGATAGATCGCTTCGGGTGTGGCTTCACGTTCCGGGATTTCCCAGCCTTTCGGAATTCGGATGTGTGCCATGACGCGGACCGGGCGAGAGGAGGGGGCTAGAAGTTGTACGAGATGCCGATCGACACGTCGAAACCGCGCGCGGCGGCGTCCGCGTACACGATGCTGCCCACTCCGATTCCGAAGCCCAGGCCGTTGAGGTCTGGGTCAGTGAGGGTGAGCTTTCCTTGGACGTAGACGGAGCGCTCGGTTGGAACCGTGCGGTCTGACTCCGGTTGCAGCGGGAGCGAGGCCTTGGCGTAGATCTCGGCGGCGACGCGTTGGGGCCATACCCAAACGCCGACCGATCCGGCCAGCGCGAGCCCGTCGCGGAGGTCTTCGCAGCGACCAACGCTGTGCTGACGGCAGCCGCGCCACCGGTATCCGATGTCGAGCTGGGTCCAGCCGGGGATGCGGCGGAACCCGTATCCAAGCTGAACACGCGGGGTCACGTCGACGTTGTTGTCGCCGAGGACGGGGAACTTGATCGGGTCGTAGACGTCGTCGCTGATGCCGCGTGCGGAGGTCAACTGCGACGGGTCGCGATACGTGGGGACTTTGACCTCGACGCCGAACGTGAACGGGAAGTTCCGGATGGGCGCGTGGTCGAGCGCGAAGGCGACATCTCCGAAGGCGCTGTGATTGTAGCGCACGGCGGAGTTCGGTGACTCGTTGGTGCCGAATACGAACGGGACGTACGTGGTGAACTGCAGGCGGCCGGGCAGGCCCACCTCGCCGTAGAGGCTCAGCGTGGTGGTCTGGTAGGCGAGTCCCGTTGCTTGTCCGTCGGCGACGCCGTCGTTGGCCCGAAACACGCCGAGGGCGGTTTTGAGGTAACCGTCACCGGGGGCGTGGACCCAGGGTCCAGCGTGCGCAGGCGCCGACCCGCCAAGGAGGGCGGTCAGCGCGGCGCACGCGAGTGTGGCGAACCAGAGGTGTGTGTGTCGCAGCGTGGGCGTTGCCCTCACGCTCGCTGCGCGCCACCACGCGGGCGGCGGCGCATCGCGACGAAGACGACGCCCCAGAGGAGGAGCCACGCCTTGGTGTCGTTCGACGAGCTGAGCGTAGCGTTACATCCGCACAGCGTGGGCGTGACCTCGGTCTTCAGGATTTCGATCGTGAAGGAGGTGGACGCGGTGGGTCCGCACACGCCGTTGTCGTCGAAGGCGCACGCTTGCACGGAGACGGCAGCGCCGGGGAACAGGCCTTCGAGGAAGAACTCGGTCTCGCCGGAGGGGCTCTGCGGCACGGTGCGCCACTGGCGGAAGTCCTCGGGGCAGACGTCGTCCTCGGCGAGCGTGTTGACGGCGCACCAGGCGATGGTCAGGTCGGCGCCGTCTTCGTCCTCGGCGTTCTGCAGGAGGAAGCGGACTTCGTTGGTCGCGCCGGGGAAGACGGTTCCGGGCTGCGGCTCGATGATGACGAGGTCGGTGGGCACGGAGTTTTCGGCGTCGATGCGGAAGTTGCATTCGGTCCAGACGGAGTCGCGTTCGCCGTCGGTGGCGCGCAGTCGGATGACGTAGCGGCCGTTCTCGACGAAGAGGTCCTCGGGGACGACGAAGACGTGGTCGCCGGTGTGGCCTTCGCCCTGTACGCGGACCTCTTCGTAGAGCGGCTCGTCGTTGGTAACGTCGGCGGTGTAGTCGAAGACGTAGAAGTAGATGGTGACGGCTTCTCCTTCGGGGTCAACGACGGGTGCGACGGTGAACTCGGTGGGGATGCTCTCGCCGTAGACGAGGCCGGTGCATTGGGCGCCGAGCTGACCGGTGAGGGTGGGCTCTTGGGGGGACTGGTTGTCCTTGACGCGGAACTCGCGGACGTTGCTGTACGGTGTGCTGGCGCCGACGGGGTCGGAGGCCATGGCGCGTGCGTAGTAGGTGGTGCCCCACACGAGCGCGGGCTCGACGTTCCAGGTGGTGAGCGTGCCGACGTCGCTTTGCGGGACCTCGGGGGACACGACGACCATGTCGGTGAAGTCGGAATCGTGCGCGACTTCGAAGAAGAAGACGAGTTGGTCGCCGTCGGGGTCGCGTGTGTTCTCAACGCTGAGGGCGGGTCGTCGGCTGGCGACGGTGGCGCCGTTGTCGGGCTTGACGAGGTTGATGTCGTAGGGCGGCTCGTTCTCCACGTTGACGATGAAGGTCTCGAACTCGGTCCAGGGGCTGACACCGCTTTCGGTGATCATGTCGTTGGCGCGTGCGCGCCACGAGACGGCCTGGTTC
>CBDUJZ010000212.1:0-6636 GCA_965367675.1 uncultured Myxococcales bacterium
GGGCTGTCCGATTCGGTGCATCGCAGCGCGCCGGTGCGGCCGTCGGACAGCGCCATGCTCCATTCGCCGGCGCGCTCGGCCATCTGTGTGGCCTGGAACGGCAGCTCGGTCATCGGGATCGCCGGCGAGTTGAGCGCGTGCACGAGGGTGCTGTTGTCGAAGGCCATGACGAGCACGGGGCCGGATTCGAGGTCGGCGAACCACACCGCGCTGGGGGCGTCTGGGAGCCGGTGCTCCGATTGTCGATGGGCCTCGTGCTCCCAGGTGGTGCGTACCACGTGGTCACCGTTGGGGCGGCGCACGACCCAGGCTGCGCTGGCGCCGCGCGTGACCACGTCGGCGGCGAGGTGCACGACGCGCCCGCCGGTGAGGATGGGGAACTCGTTGCCGAAGACGGTGACGGTGGAGGCGTCTCGGACGGCGAGCCAGCGGCCGCTTCCATCGGGGATCAGGCGCCGGTCGAGGGCGGGCTCCAGCGCGAAGGTGGTAGAGCCCGTGGTGGTGATCGCCATCGCGTCCGGCTCAGCGGATGACCAGACGACGACGCGTGGCTCCGCGCCGCCGTCGGCGCGTGCGGAGATGAGCCCGCCGAGGGCTGTGAAGGCGAGGGGCTCGGCGGGGGAGCCGGCGCGTTGGGCCCAGACGCGGAGTCGGTTGGCCTGTGTGAAGACCGCGAGCTCGCTGTTGGCCGCGAGGACCAGTTCGCCTCCGGCCGTGCCCTCGAACCGGGTGGTCTCGGCGCCGTCGAGGGGGCGCACGGCGAGGCCTTCGGGCTCCCACTCAAGGGTGGCCCAGCCGTCGCCGGTGGAGACCCAACGGGCGCCGTCGGGCAGCGTGCCGTCGGGCTCGAAGGTGCACGCGAGCGGGAAGAGTATAGGCGCTGGAGCCCCGCCGCGGCAGCCGGATTGGGTCAGCAGCGCGAGCACTGCGACCAAAAATACGAGTCGTTTCATGGGAACAGATAAACCGCGTCGGGGCCGTGTTGGTCAACCAGTGCGTCCACATGCGCGAGCAGCCAAGCGCGCCGCTCGACGAAGGCGTCGAATCGGGCCTGCTCGTCGTCGAACCAGGGGGTAGGCGGGAACAGGATCGCGAAGGCGGCTTCGTCGTCCATCCACCGCAGCGCGTCGATCATCGAGCGTGAGAACACTTCGATGCGCTCGGCTCGGCGCCGCGTGCCGCCCCACGAGAACTCGCTGTCGAGCGAGAAGCTGGCGCCGTTGTCGATGGACAGCAGCCCCTGCGGCGTCCAGTGCGCGTTCATGCCGTACCACTCGGGTTGGTAGCGATCGAAGTTGTTGATGAGCACATCGAACACGTGGATTTCGCTGAGCTGCTGCGCCAGCTGGTACACGGAGACGTCGCGTCCCATGCGCAGGATCTCGTCGTAGAAGCCGCGTGGAACGTCGTCGAACCCTTCGAGCGTTCGCGCCAAGCTGCGGTTGTTCAGCCACTCGGCCGTGACCCCGGTGCGGACCAGCGGGCGCCACACTTCGTCGTACTCGATGGGGAAGTGCGTGAAGGTGGGGACCCACGCTTTGAGCACGCCGTAGAGCCGCTCGGTGCCGTCGGCGGCCTCCAGGAAGATGAGGTCGCGGCGGGTGCCGAAGTGCAGGTCGTCGCGTGGGCCGAGGCCTGCGAGGGCGCGGAAGGCGGCGCCTTCGAACCAGGCCTCGCGGCTCTCCGGGATGACGAAGGTGCAGTGGATGAGGGCGCAGAGTCGGTAGGAGGCCACTTCGCCGCGGAAGCTCTGGTGGCGGAGCTCTTGGTGGGGCTTGAACACGGCGACGGTTTCGCGGTCGTGTCGGGCCTTGAGGATGATGCTGCTGTGTCCGCGGAAGGCGTCGAGCTCGTCGAGGAAGTGGCCGGCCCGCAGGTCTTCGAATGGGGGCGGGATGCGGGCGGGGTCGGCGGCCAGGGCGGCGTACCATGCTCGGATCCAGCGCGGTCGTTGGGCGGCGTCTGTTCGGGCGGCTTCCCAGGCGAGCGTTTGGGCTTCTGCGGCGCGGCCGGTGGCTTGCAGCACGGTGAGGTAGCGCTCAAAGGCGTCGGGCTCGTCGGGTTGGGGCGTCCAGAACCAGGTGAGCAGCGAGGCGTTTTCGAGGTCGCCTTGGTCGGTGAGCGCTACGAAGCTGAGGGCGCGGAAGGCGTCGGATTGCGGGTCGATGCGTTCGAGCGCTTGGTCCACGCCGGCGTGCGCGGCCGCGAAGGCGTGGGCAACGCGGGCTTGGTCGCACGCACCGGTGCTGGCGCTGCTCGCCTGATGCATCGCGTCGGAGGCGAAGCGCACGGCGGCGACGCGGTGGGCGCCGGAGCAGGCCAGGAGACCGCCCACCAGCGCGGCAACGCACAGGCGCGCGCTGACTTGATACGCACCCGAGGCCACTACGCGCCGACTTTGCGCGCCAACCAGCGAAGTGCTGCGGGGAGTGCTTCGATGATGCGCGCGCGCATGGGCGAGGCGACGGCGCGTTCACGCATGCGGGCGCCGTGCCGGACGCGGCGCGCGGGCGCGAGCGGCACGCCCCAGATGGTGTAGCGGACGCGCATCGACTCGCGGACGGGCAGCACGATCTTGTTCCACGGCGGGGTGTCCGCTTCTCCGAGCAGATTGCGATGGTAGCCGCTGACAATGATGATCAGGCCGATCCACAGCAGGGATGGCGGATCGGTCGCTTGAGCGAAAACAGCCGAGAGCGCCGGAACGGCGATCACGAGCGAGAGAAGCAGCTTGAAGAACATGGATATCGCGGTGGAGATTTCCCTCTTCGTACTGAGGTCCGCGCGAAGTTGCTACGGTCGAGATCGGTTTGTGGGGCGGGTTGGGTGAATTGTTGTGGTTCCCAGCTTTGTTCGCAGCTTTGTTTGCGGCGCGGTGCGTGGCGGCGAAACGCGGTGGATGGTTGTGCCCAACCGGAGTTGGCAGGGGACCGGCGGCGCACTAACGTGGCGGCTCCCATTCGAACTTGCCTGAGAACTTGATGTTGAATCTTCGCCGAGCCCCGTTGACCGCCGCTGCGATGTTGTTGTGCTTGGGGGCGGGTGGTCTGAGCGCCTGTAACTCCGGGGATGACGGCGCGCGTTTGGCGGCGATTCGTGCGTCGCTGACCGAGGCGCGTGACGCTGCGGTGCGGGCGGACGAAGTTCGTCGCGAAGCGGTGGCGGCGGTGCCGTCGCGCCATCCTTCGGCCGACAGCCCGCCGGGCATCGATCTGGAGCCGGAGCCGACGACGCCTTGCCCGATCGAGGTCACGCTCGATGGCGCTGAGGACCCGCGGTTTGTGATCACGCGGGCGGCTGCGGTGGCGGAGTCGCCGGGCCCGCGGGCTGCCGCGTCGTCGGCGGCGCATGCGCAGATCGCGGCGGCTGCGTTGCTCGACTCCGCTCCGTCGGCCGAAGCGCTGGCGTCGCTGGAGGCGCGGGTCGCGGAGTTCGCGAAGCCGTGGTCGTACGACGTGACGCTGCGCACGAGTGAGTTTTCTACGCCGCGGTACAGTGACGAGGGCGCCTTTCATCCGGGCATGGTCGATGGCGACCTGATCGTGTGGGACTACGCGGCGGAGCGGGTCGCGTGCGTGGCGCGGGTGACGGTGACGAACTCGTCGACCGTGATGGACGGCGTGCAGGAGCCGGGTGAGCTGCGAACGGCGTTCGAGGCGGACCCGGCGGGGTACTTGATGGACGATCTGATGACCGCGGCGATCCGCGCTGGGTTGGCGGACCTCCACGCCGCGCCGTAGCATGAGCGGTGGCATGATCGAGCGCGCGATCGGTCGTCCGCTTGCCCTCTATGAGGCCCTGCGCGCGCGCGACGACGCGTGGCGCGATGTGGCGCGGGCGTACGATTTCGGCGTGCTGCGTGAGCCGGGCGCGTACGTGGCGTACCTGGGCGACGACATGTTGCGCGTGGCGCCGTACGCGGACTTGGACCCGGACGATTGCCTCGCTCAGATCGTGCTGCACGAGCTGTGTCATTTTGCCGTCGAGGGCCCGGCGTCGCGGTCGGAGTGGGACTGGGGGTTGAACAACACGGACGACGCGGATGCGGGCTCCGAGCTCGTCGCGTTGCGTGCCCAGGCGGTGATTCTGGATGCGTACGGGCTGCGCCAAGTGCTGGCTCCGACGACGGATTTTCGCGTCGACTATGATGCATTTGGTGACGGCGACCCGTTGGCTGGAGCCGAGTTGCCGGAGGGCGCCGCGGCGCGTGCGAGCGCGGGTGTGGAGCGGCTGCGGTCGCACGCTGGCTGGCCGGCGTTGCATGACGCGCTGGAGGCCGTTCGCGTGCTGGCGGCCGAGTACGGGCACACGCACGGATGAGCGCACCCGAGCGCGCTAGGCGGGGGCTTCTTCGGTCTCGATGCCGAGCTTTCCGATGCGGTGCAGCAGGCCGAGCACGGCGATGGCGGGGATGCCAGCGACGGCGGTCATGATGAAGAACGACTCCCACCCGTAGGCGTCGGCGTATACGCCCGTGGATGCGCCCACGAGGGTGCGGCCGACGCTCGAGAGCGACGTAAGCAGGGCGTATTGCGTGGCGGTGAAGCGCACGTCGCAGAGCAGGCTTAGGTAGGCGACGAACGCGGCGGTGCCGAAGCCGCCGGTCAGGTTTTCGACGGTGATCGTGGCGACCAGGAACTCTGCGTTCGCGCCGAGTCGGGCTTGGGCGGCGAAGAGCAGGTTGGAGAAGATCATGAGTATGAGCGACAGCCAGAGGCCGCGCTTGAGGCCCATCGCTTTGACGAGCAGTCCGCCGAGCAGGGCGCCGACGATGCTGGCGACCATGCCGTAAGTCTGCGCGATCGCTGCAATTTGTGTCTTCTGGAAGCCGACGTCGATCAGGAACGGGTTGCGCAGCACCGCGGCCAGCGCGTCGCTGAGTTTGAACAGCAGTACGAACGTGAGGACCAGCACCCAGAGGCCGCCTTTGCGGTTCTCGACGAAGGCGGCGAACGGCTGCACCACCGCGCGGTCGAACACCTCGGCGGCGCTCTTGGCGAACGACAGTCCTTGGGTGAGTTGGGTGCGCGGGCGGTCGGGTTCGGGCGCGAGCAGTGTGGCGACGAGGCCGATGCCCATGGTCGCCGCCATGGCGATGTACGTGAGGCCCCAGGGGGTCACGGGGGCGCCGACGAAGGTGGTGAGCGCGCGGAGTCCGGCGAAGTCGCCGCCGACCTCGAATCGTGACGCCAAGAACAGTGCGCCGGCGCCGGCCATGAGCATGCCGATACGGTAGCCGAAGACGAACACGGCGCTGCCGGCGGCCTGCTCGGAGCGGTCGAGCACTTCGACGCGGTAGGCGTCTAGGACGATGTCTTGGGTGGCGCTCATGGCGGCGACGCAGACGGCGAGCACGGCGGTCGCGGCCACGCCTTCGGTGCCGCGGAACAGCAGGGGGCCAAGCTCGATGCGCACGCCGAACGGGGCGGTGAACGCCAGCGCGATCAGCAGGCCGGCGAGGCCCAGCTGGGTGACCAGCATCCACGAGCGGCGGCGTCCGAACATGCCGTCGAGCATGGGCAGCCGCAGCTGGTCGACCAGCGGCGCCCACAGGAATTTGAACGTGTAGGGCGTGGAGGCGAGCGCGAACGCGCCCACGGTGGAGCGGTCGACGCCGACCTCGGTGAGCCAGATGCTCAGGGTGCTGAACACCAGGAGAATCGGCAGGCCGCTCGAGAAGCCGAGCGCGAAGAGCAGCAGCATGCGCCGCTCGGCGTACACGCGGAGGGCGTCGGACCAGCGTTGGAGCGTTGTGTTCAGGGCAGAGTTCAGGGCAGCGTTTCGGTCAGCGATGAGAGCAATTCACAGCGGCTCGCCACCGTGGTCTACGGTGTTGAGCGGTGCCGCACGGCGCGAACGTAGTCGTTCGCCGCAGGCAGGTCAGGTTTTGAACCTCAAATGCGCACATTGCCCCACCTTGTGATAATCAGCGGTCGTATGAATATGACTTCAAACCGACTCTTTTCGCTGACCGCCGCCGGCCAAACCGCCGCGGCGCTGTTGCTGTGCGCGGCTGCGCTTAACGCGTGCAATCCCAAGCCGGTGGATGACGGCCCGGTCGAGGCGTTCGCGCTTCCCGCGCCGCCGGTGGCGCCGGACATTTGCCCGGAGCGCCTCCCCGCGCCGGAGCAGCTGCCGGGCATCACGGCCGCGCACCTGACGCTGGACTACTGGCTGCCGCGCATCGCCGAGAGCGGTGACCTGGACGAGGTGCTGCTCGACGCGGCCGACGTGGCGGCGCTCAACGATTCGTATGCGCATCCGGACAACCCGCCGCTGCGCCGCGTGGCGCTCGATACGCCGGACGCCGCGGCGCTGCTGCAAGAGGTGAACGAGCGTCTGGAGTGGATGCGCTCCAAGGTCGACGCGGGCGACTACGTGACCGCGGACGGCGCGATGCCTGACGCAGCGGTTCGCACGTCGCTCGCCGCCCGGACTTCGCTGCAGCTCGCGCCGTCGCTGCACACGGTGACCACGCCGGTGCAGGTGCTGTGCGCTCCATTCACGGCACCGCTGTACACGCCGTCACTCGACCTGCGGTTCAACCGCAACAACTGCTCCATGTTGCGCGCTGGCGAGGCCGTTCAGGTGCTCGAGCGTGGGGCCGATGTGTGGCTCGTGCGTTCGGGCTACACG
>CBDUJZ010000213.1:0-6611 GCA_965367675.1 uncultured Myxococcales bacterium
CGCGCGCCGCACACGACCCCAATCGACAACGCGGACGCGGCGTCGCGCCGACCCCCAGCAAGCCACCCTTGCACGCGGTCAGCCGACGCCGTTTTCGTTCGGCCAGATGGGGCTGGTCAGCCGACGCCGCTTTCGTTCGGGCCCTCGCGCACCAAGTCGGCCACCGCGCGCTCCAACGACACGCGCAGGTCCGACGGCGGGGACACGTGCTTCTTGCGCAGCTCCGTGAGCAGCTTGTGCAGCGCCGCCCGCTCGCGGTCGTCCAGCGCCTCGACGCCGCTCTCATGGTCCCGAATCGCAGACCCGCCTTCGTCGGTCGGACGGGCGTGCGCCCAGTTGCGAACCACGTCCAAGTGCGCCAGCGCGCGGTCGAGCAGCACCCACCCAAAGTTGGGGCTCGGGTGCGGGCCAATGCGCAGCCGACGTTCGCCGGCCATCATCCGTCCCCACGCCGACGGGCTGCGGTCGAGCGAGGCATCGGCGAACCGCTGGGTCACGTGGTACAGCGCCCAGCCGGCCCCGGTGAGCCCACCCACCAGCGCGCCGGCGCCAAACGAAGCGCCGCCCACGAAAGCGTCCAGCGTGCCGCCACCGACCGCGCCGCTGACACCCGACGCCAACACGAGCGCGCGCGGCGGCAGACCAAACGTGGTCCACGACTCCTCCGAAAACAGCTCCGTCTGCTGCGCATCCACCGACGACGCGTCCCCGTCGAACGCGCCATGCACAAACAGCCGCTCGATGCGGCGGCGCGCTGTATCCTCAAGACGCGCCAGGTGTTCGTGGAAGCCCTTCTGCAGCGGCGCCCTCCGGCGCTCCGGCGACTCGCCCTTCTCGAGCGTAATCTCGGCGGTGTACGTGACCGCGTCCGCGATCAAGCCCGCGATGACACCCGCCGCCTCTAGGTTCCGCTGTTTTCGCTGCTGTTGCAGCGCGTCGATGGCCGTCCGCATGCCATCGCGCCAGCCCTCATCGAGCGCGGCGAGCGTCCGCAAGATCTCGATGCGTTGAGCAAAGTTGGCGCGGTGCGCGTCGAATTCCACCACGGTGGAAAAGTACTGCGACAGCGCTGCCTTCCAGTCCGCAACATGGGCCTCTACCCGGGCGGCGTCGTCACTGTCGGGGTGCCGAATGCGGTTGATGAGCGCCATGCGCGGACGCGCCGCCCACTGCAGCACCTCCATCTCCGCTTCGTGACGGTCGCGATAGGGCTGCGTGCCGTCGACCACGTACAAAATGCCGCCGCCCTCGACGATCGGCTTGAGCGCCCTCACCTCTTCGACGAACTCATCGGCGCCATCGAAGGTCTCCACGAACCGCACCAGCGCGGCGGGGCGATCGGCGGCTGACGACGAGTGCTGCAGTAGCCAATCGCGCGCGCGCGGAGCCTCTTCCAGGCCCGGCGTATCGATCAGGCGCAGCACCGGCTTGCCATCCGCCTCCACGGGATACTCCCGCGTCTGCCGCGTCGTTCCGGGGCGCTCTCCGACCGCGAGCCGGTCGCCCGGACGAATCTCGGCCAGCGTCGCGACGACGCTCGACTTGCCCTTATTGGTGCGGCCTACGACCGCGATGCTCGGGACCTCAGTCATTCGCCACTCCGATCGGAAGCACATCGATGTACGCGTCGCCGTCAGCCTTCACCATGCTACTCCATCGGCGCACGTCTTCGCGCGCGGGCGCGATAACACGGTCGCCCTCCACACGCTCCAGCACGGTCACCAGGATCGGCACCGTGTCGGCCAGCGCCTCACGCAGGTCCGCGAGAAAACGCCGCGCGGCGCGGTCTGGCTCGTCGAACGCCTCCACCAGCACCGCCACACGGCTCGGCGCAGCCTCTGCCTCCAGCCGCGCAATATTGGCCACATCTTCGCGATAGTCGCGACCGCCAGCGTAGTGAAATCCCTGCACGTCAATGGCCACGTCGCGCGCAAGCGCCTCGATGAGCGGACCGTCCTCACCCGGGAAACCGCCCCAACGGATCGCGTAGCCGTGACGCGCGATCGTCGCGAGCGATGGCAACTCCGGCTCGTCGGGCAGCGTCGGGTCTCCGTCGTCTCGGAGCACGCTCCGCGCTTGCACTTGCGGGGTGTGCAGCCGGTTGACCACCCGGTCAGCGTCCGGCGTATCAAACTGCACATCGCGCAGCGCTCGGCGGGCGTATTTGCGGCCGAGCACGAGCAGAATCGCCCGCGGGAGCAAGCCATAAACCATGGTGGCCATGAGCAGGAACCGCCACCACGCCCCAGCCCGAACCGCGCCATCGGCGGCCGAAAACTCGGCGCCAAACCTGGAGAACTGCGTCGCTTCGACCAACTCCAGCGTCGGGGCGCTGCTCGATAGAATCCACGACCACGGCAGCGCGATCAGCGACGCCAACCGGTGCATGGTCGGCGCGGCGACGCTCAACGTGGTGCTCCACGCGAACACCAGGTCCGACAGCGCGACCATGCGAAACGCGTTCACGAGCAGCCCGATGTTGAACGCGAGCCCGAACCATTGAACGAGCTCGAAGCTGAGCAACGCCTCTTGCTTGGTATACAGCGTGCCGCGCGAGCGCAGCCGGACAAGCGCGTTGCGCAGCGCTTCCCGACGGTCGCCGTCCAGACGGTGGCCGAGCCGGTCGTCGATGGCGCGACGGATAAACCCAACGATGGCGCGGATCTCACCGGCCAGCGGCATCTTGGGCGCCTTTCCGCCGCGCAGCGACCACCACAGGAGGCCGAACGCGCTGAGCGCGGCCAACACGGCTTGCACGAGGACGGCCACAGCGATCCAGGCCAGCACGTTGATCGGGCGGGCGCCGTCCGCGTTGGCAAACAGCCCTGCCGCGGTGCCCGCGCCGAGCACAAACGCAACCACCACGAGCGTCGCGCGGGTGATCGCCGCCGCCGCCGCGAACTGTTGGCCCGGTGAGCGGCTCGGATAGTCGGCACGCCGCGCCTCGGCCCAGGCCGCGAGGACCTCGGCGCGATCCGCCGTCGCCGGCACGCGCACGTCGGCGTCGCGGGCCAGCAGCTCGGTCGGGTCGACTTCGCGGTCCAGGTACAGCTGCACCTCGACGTCGATGATATCGGTGGGATTGAGCGCCATGGCCATTCGATGGGTCCGAGACGGGTACGCGCGCTTACACGCGATGAGCGGCAGCCGCAGCAGCTATGGACTAGACAGCAATCGCCGGGGGGTACACCAGCGTAGACGCCGCGCCCGGAATGGGAAGCGCAGCGAGGCTCCAACCTGCAAACCCCGCGAGGTGACCATCGCGGTTGAGCCGCGCGGCCGCTGCCGTGTATGATCTCCCGCGACGCCGCGCAACGCAACACGCCGCGGGTCTTTCCCCCGCTGCTCAGTGTGTCCCCATGCGTTTCCAACTCAAGCATACCTTCGACTGCGACGCCGCCACCCTGTGGTCCATCACCGAGGACCCCGCGTTTGAAGCGCAGCTCGCCGAAGCTTCCGAATCCACGCGCGAACTGATCGAGACGAACGACGACGGCGGCACCCGCTACGCGCTCAAGCGCATCACGCTGCAACGCGACCTGCCGGGCGCCATGAAGAAGGTGATCGGCGGCGAACACATCGTCTACGATCAGGAGACATGGCGCGAGCTGGACGGCGACAAGCTGCGCTGGAAGATCTCCCCGCGCGTGCTCGGCGATCGCTTCGTCGGCGAGGGCACCACGCGCGTGCGCGAGACGGCCACGGGCTGTGAGCGCATGATCAGCGGCGAGCTCACCGTGCGTGTGCCGATCATCGGCGGCAAGATGGAGAAGCGACTCGTCGATGACGTCTCCGCCTCTTACGAGCGCGCGGCGCAGATCATCAGCAAGATGCTCGCCGAGCGCCGCTAGCCGAGGCGTATTCCCAGGTCGCGATGATTCTCGCCGAGCGCCCTTGCGGCGCTGCGACGCACTGGGGTACTTTGGCCGAACTGCTCCCCCAAAGGTTCGGTTAAACGAGGTGCCCCTGTGACGAACGTCCGATCTGTCTGTGTTTTTGGCGCGTTGCTGTGTTCTGCCCTGGTGGGCTGCACAGAAGCCGACACGCTCGCGCCAGCCGGCGTTCTCACCCCGACCCCGTCCGCCGAGGGTGCCCAGTCCCCGAACGCCGCGGTTGAAACACCGCGCGCGACGGGCCCGCAGGCGCAGGACTTTCAGCTGACGGCGGCGGCGCAAGGATACGCGCTCGTTTCGCCGGAAGCCCGAGTCACGGTCAACGCAGAAGGACTCGCGTGGCTCGCGCCCGGCGTGACCCCGGACTGGTCGTGGAGCTTGGACTCGGTGCGCAGCGCGGACGGCACCGAGGTCGTGCTCGACGCGCCGACTCCGGCGGCGATGCGCACACAAGGCGTCGCCGCCGGTTTGAACCGCGGCGCCGTCATCGAGGCCTACGTTTCGCGGGGCGACAGCATCGAGCAGCACTTCGTGTTGCCGCAACCGCTGGCGCTCGGTGGCGAGGACTTGATCATCGAAGGCCTGATCGAGGCCGACGCGACGTTCTTTGAGGCCAGCGACGACGCCTGGACTTGGAGCGACGGCGAGCACGCGCTCCGCATGGGCGGCGCACGGGCGTTCGACGCCACCGGCGCCGCGATCCCGATGGTGTTCGACGTCGACATCGACGGCACGCACATGCGCGTCGACGGCGCGGCCCTGGCCGCGGCCACCTACCCCGTCACCATCGACCCGACCATCGGACCGCAGCGCGTGGTCTCGGATGCGGGCGGCGCGGGCAGCACCCTGCAGCAAGCCGGATCGCCGCACGTCGCATACGACGCCTCCCGCGGTCGCGCGCTCGTCGTCTACTCGGCCGATGACCCAGACCTCGGCACGGTCGACAACGAGTTCGAGATCTTCGGACGCTTCGTCACCGCCAACAGCATCGGTACCGACATCTTCCCCCTGCCCGCGTTCGATATCAGCGCGCAAGGCACGGACGACGACGCCGCCTTCGACGCGCTCGACCCCCGCGTCGCGTACTCCCCGACGAGTGACGTGTACCTGGTCGTCTGGAGCGGAGACACCGACGTGTCCGGCAAGGACGAGATCTACGGCGGGCTGATCAACGGCGACGGTACGGTCAACATCGCGCCGTTCCGAATCTCCTTCTCCGGCGACAACGCAGACACCTCGCTCGACGCGGCCCACCCCGACGTCGCGTACGACGCCAGCAGCGACACGTTTGGCGTGGTCTGGGACGCGGACGCTGTCACCAACGGCAACAACGAAGTCTACGCGACCACCATCTCCCCCGCCGGCGTCGTTGGCGCTCAGGTTCTGGTGAGCTCCGGCGTCGACACCAGCGGCGGCACCGGCGAAGACAGCACCCGCCCGCGCGTGGAGTTCAACCCCACCGTCTCCGCGATGTTCGTCGCGTTCGAGTCGGACCCCACCTCCGGACTGACCGACGTGTACGCTGCGATCGTGAACGGTACGACCGTGGCCATCACGCAGATGCTCTCCACCCCTGCCGTCGGCGGGTTTGACGCCACTCGGCCCGACCTCGCGAGCGGTGCCGCTGGAATCTGCGCCACGTGGCGCGCGGATGTCGCCCCCAACGACCAACACTTCGTCACGCAGGCGCGCTGCATCAACGGAGCGGGTACGCTCACAGGCGTGCACACGGTCTCCACCGCCTCAGTGGGCCAGAACGCAGAAGAGCCCGCGATCGCGTATGACGCAGACGACGCTGAGTGGGTCGTCGTGTGGACGGGCGACACCGCGCCCGGCACACATGGTGAGATTCACCTGCGCAAGCTCAACTTCATAGGCCCCACTGGCGCGGTCGAAGTGATCACCGCAGTCGCCGACGGCGCAAGCCCCGGTGAAGCCGGACAGCCCGCCATCACGTACCTCACCGACGTCGACGAGATGCTCGTGGCGTACCGCGCCGACGACGTCGCCGACGGTCGCGTCGATGGAGAGTTCGAAGTCTTCGTGCAGTTCTACGGCGACGCAGTGCCCCCGGACGCGGACGGCGACGGTGTACGCGACAGCGACGACGTCTGCCCCGGCTCCGACGACAACGCCGACGCCGACAGCGACGGCACCCCCGATGGCTGCGACAGCTGCCCCGCCGATCCCGCAAAGACCGCGCCCCTCGTGTGCGGATGTGGAGTCGCCGACACGGACGCCGACGTAGACGGAACACCCGACTGCATCGACAGCTGCCCGGCCGACCCCCTCAAGACCGCCCCTGGCACGTGTGGTTGCGGAGCCGCCGACACGGACTCCGACCTCGACGGAACACCCGACTGCAACGACCTGTGTATCGCCGACCCCGCGAAGACCGCACCAGGAATCTGCGGATGCGGAACCCCAGACACGGACTCCGACCTCGACGGAACTGCCGACTGTATCGACCTGTGTATCGCCGACCCCGCGAAGACCGCACCAGGAATCTGCGGATGCGGAACCCCAGACACGGACTCCGACCTCGACGGAACTGCCGACTGTATCGACCTGTGTATCGCCGACCCCGCGAAGACCGCACCAGGAATCTGCGGATGCGGAACCCCAGACACGGACTCCGACCTCGACGGAACTGCCGACTGTATCGACCTGTGTATCGCCGACCCCGCGAAGACCGCACCAGGAATCTGCGGATGCGGA
>CBDUJZ010000214.1:0-6527 GCA_965367675.1 uncultured Myxococcales bacterium
CCACGTCGTTGCCGTCGTCGCAGCCTTCGCCCGGGCCTACGATCGCGTCGCCGCAAACCGCCACAGTACAAGCGTTCGTGCAGTCGTCCGTGTCCACGTCGTTGCCGTCGTCGCAGCCTTCGCCCGGGCCTACGATCGCGTCGCCGCACACAGCGACAGTGCACGCGTTCGTGCAGTCGTCCGTGTCCACGTCGTTGCCGTCATCGCACGCCTCGTCCGGCTGCAGGAAACCGTCGCCGCACGCAGCATCCGCACAGGTGCTGGTGCACAGGTCGGTGTCCACGTCGTTGCCGTCATCGCACGCCTCGGCATCGTCGATCACGGTGTCACCGCAGCTCGCGGGCGTGCAAGTCGTCCGGCAGGCGTTCGCATCGGTGTCGCTGTTCGCCGCACCGTCGTCACACCCTTCGTCGCCGTTCACGACGCCATCGCCACACTCGGCCGCGGCACACACGCCCTCGGCACACACGCCCGAGACGCAGTCCGACGGTTCAGCGCAGGCGCCTCCGGCCTCACACGCTTCGCAGGCGTCACCGCCGCAATCCACGCCCGTCTCCGCGCCGTTCATGACGCCGTCGTCGCAGGTCGGCGCCGCGCAGACGCCGTCCACACAGTTGGCGCTGCCGCAGTCGTCGCCGGTCGCACACGTACTGCCATCCGGGCAGACCGGGCAGACACCACCGCAGTCCTCGTCGGTCTCGCCATCGCCGAGCGTGCCGTCGAGGCACTGAGCGGGAACGCAAACGTTGTCCACGCAGGCCTCGCTCGCGCAGTCGACGCCGTCCTCACAGGCCAGGCCGTCGGCACACGGAATACAGTCCGCGCCGCCGCAGTCCACGTCCGTCTCGCTTCCGCTGAGCTCGCCGTCGTCGCAGGTCGGCGGAGCGCAAATCGCCGCCTCGCCGGACGAGAGACAAATCTGGTCGGCATCCGCACACGCGAGTTCGACCGACCAGGCCGTGCAGCCATCGTCGCCCAGGGTGCACGCCTCGAGAGTCGACGACTCACATCGAACCGCCCCCTCAGTGCACGCGTCATCGCATCCCGGCCCCACGTCGACAGCAACGTCGACCCCGGAATCAAGAACATCGACCCCGGTGTCACCGGTGGCGCCAATGTCTCCGGCATCCCCAACGTCAGCGGAACCGGCATTGGGGTCGTTCGAATCGCCGCAGCTGCCGACGAAGAGGGAAAGCGAGGACATCGCAAGGGTTGCGGCAATGCGCCGCACACGGGTCGCCATTCAAGACTCTCGGGAAGTGGGAGATCGTGAACAAGTCGCCCCCATGTGTACACGTTTCGCGTGCGAATTTGATGAATGGGGCGAGCCCTTAGCGCGACCGGCCCGCACAATACAAGCCTCACACGAGCACACCAAATCGAAAACACCGCACGCGAGCGCAAACAAACACACAGTCTGCTACAGACACTTACTCGCCGGTGATCTGCTGGCAATCGACTGTCCCGCTCCCAGCGCGCCGGAGGACAACCTGACTCCGACGCGAGCCCACCGCCCCCATGCCCGAAGACCGCTACAAGTATCCGCGCACACCCCACCTACCGTGGTCGCCAGGGTTCACCCCCGACGACAAACGGCGGCAGACCTGCGCGGATTTCGCGGGCATGGAGGTCGTCGTCACCGAGAAGTTCGACGGTGAAAACACCACGCTGTACCGCGACGGAATGCACGCGCGCTCACTCGACGGGCGACATCACCCCTCGCGGGACTGGGTCAAACAATTGTTAAGCCGCGTCTCGTGGCAAATCCCGCACGGCTGGCGTGTTTGCGGCGAGAATATGTACGCGCGCCACTCGGTCGTTTACGACGCGCTGCAGTCGTACTTTCTTACGTTCTCGGTGTGGGACAACAACAACTGCGCGCTCTCCTGGGATGACACCGTCGCGTTTGCAAACCAGCTCGGCCTCGCCACCGTGCCGGTCATCTGGCGCGGAGCGTGGGACGAGGCCCGCGTGTCCGCTATCTCCGTAAACACACAAGAGACCGAAGGATATGTGGTCCGCAACGCGGGCTCCTTTCCGTTCGCTGACTTTCAATCCAATCTCGCCAAGTGGGTCCGAAAGAACCACGTGCAAACCGACCAACATTGGATGCACGCGGCGATTGTCCCGAACGGGCTCGCCGATGAGTGAGCGACACCGACGGGCACTCGCGACCCAACTCAAAACCGAGGTCCCACCGCTGCGTCAGTTCCAGGACGCGTGGGGCTCCGTGCTACCGTTGTTGAACCGCCTGAGCGAGACGCCGCAAGACCCGGGCTGGCACGCCGAAGGCGACGTCGAGATCCACACACAGATGGTGCTCGAAGAGGTCGAACGCCTGCTGGAATCCGGCGCAGCCGAGCCCGCCGATCGACCGCTCCTCGCTATCGCCGCGGCGCTCCACGACGTCGCCAAACCGGTGACCACGACGGAGCGTGAAATCCGCGGTGTCCAACGTGTCGTCGCCCCTCGGCACGCCGATCGCGGGCGCTCCATCGTCGCGCAAGAGATCTTCGATGTAGGCCTGTCGCCCGAACTCGCGCTCGCCGCCTGCGAGCTTGTCGGCGCACACCACGAGCCCAAGTCGCTGGTGGTCCGCAACGAAGAAACACACAAGTTCCGCGCGGGCGCCGGCCGAGTCGATTCTCGCCTCGTGTACCTGCTCGAGCTCGCCGACATGCGCGGCCGCACCTGCGCGGACCAAGCCGAGCAGGTCGAGTTGATCGAGCTCTTTCGAGCCGGCTCCGAGCTCGCGGGTTCCTGGTCCACCCGCGACCCGTTCCAAGCTTGGCGCGCCCCGATCGCCGAAGCCACCGCCGAGCTTGAACCCGCCCTCGCCCGAAGAATCCTCGCCCGCTGCCTCCGCGACGGTGCGCTCGGCCACGCCTTCGACCACCACGCCGCCCTGGCCCGCTCGTACAAGTTCCGCGAACCGACCCCGACCCTCACGCTGATCGTCGGCCCCTCCGGCTCCGGAAAATCGTCCGCCGCCGGGCACCCCGACCGAAGCAACTCCGTCGGAAAATCCGTTGTCATCTCGCTGGACCAAATCCGCGAGAACATCGCTGGCGCGCGTCACGACCAATCCAAGAACGGCCAGGTCATCCAAGCCGCAAAGCGCCAACTCCGCGACGCCCTCGCGGCAGGCGAGAACGTCATCTGGGACGCCACCAGCCTGGTCCGCGCCCGCCGCCAAGAGCTCCTCGCCCTCGCCGAAAAGTACGGCGCGTTCACCCGCGTCATCGCGTTCGTGGGCCCACGCGCGGAGCTCCTCAAGCGCAACAACGAGCGCCCCCACCCGGTCCCTGACTCGGTGTTAGACAAACAGCTCCGCGGCTACGACGTGCCCTGGGGCGACGAAGCCCACGAGGTGGAACTCCGCCATTCGAACGGCACGCTGCTGGGCTCTTGGTTGGGCGGGTTTGTGGGCACTTAGGCGGACGGGCCAGGAGGCCGAACGGACGAACGTCTACGTTTGGTAGCGTGCTGGGCTCTTCATCTCGAGTCACGGCGTGCGCGAACTCACAGCAACGCCTCGGCCGTCCATCGCCGGTAGATCACACGCACCCGGGCCCGGTCCTCAGCGGGTAGCCAACTCAGACCACCCCGAAGACAGCGATGCAGCGGTTGCCGCCATTCGGGATAGTCATCGCCCAACCGAGCCAAGCGCTCGCAAGCGCCCGCCGCGTCCAACTCGAGTTCGTCGAAGATGCTCCGTTCAACCCGCTCGATGTTCTGCTCCGCTTCGCCGCGCACCAGCTCTTTGCAGGCAATCTCAAGTCGCACGGCTTCCAGCGCCGGTTTGCCACAAATTGCGTCCTGGAGCGCCCACACAAGACGCTTATCGCCTTTGCCTCGTCTGTACGCCTCTTCGACCTCTCTCGGCGACAGCGTTCCCGCCCACGCATACAGCACACGGTCCCGCGAATATTCGTCCAGCTCAGACTCGTCCCCGGTCCACTGACCGCAGGCCGCCACGCGCCACAACGGCGCGAGATCGATACGACCGTGCAGGAGTTCGATGAGCTGGCGGGGGAAACGCCAATCCATCGCCTGCGTCCGAGCCGGCGCAGTGTCGGCCCAATCGAACAGTTCTCGGTAGTCACGGTCGCCTGCGTCACGCGGCGCTTCGCGCACGCGCCCTGACACCACCGGAAGCAACACGCGGTCGAGCAACACACGCTCCCCCTCCGGCCACGGCTCACTCTGTATCACCCGAATCAGCGCCTTGACGTGACTCGCATCACCGAGCATCCGCCACCCGTGCTCCGTGGGCTGCCACGGCGTCTCCACCCCGCCATGAAATCGGAGCGGCTCCGACGTCGAGAGCGCATCGAGCAGCCACGCACGGAGAGTTCCATCGCCTGGCGCCGCGACCAGCGTCAGCAACCTCGTCGCGGCCTGCACGGGCCCTTCCAGATGTTTCGTCAACGCGCGCAGACGGGCGACCTTGTCCACTCCAGAGGCGGCGCGTTTCAGCACCTCGGTCGAATGCAGTCCGTCCAGCGGCGGCAAGAACGACTTCCAGAGCGCCGTTCGTTTCGACGAGTCTCCCGCGCCCTCGATGGCGCGCAAGACCCGACTCGCGCGCCAAGGCTCAAGCTCGAGTTCCGCGAGGCGCGGCCAGAGTTCGGCGTGCATCGCCAGCGCGTCGAAGTCCGCGTACGACCCCGTCGCGCACGCCTCTAAGTCCCGGTCAGAAGCCCCGGAGAGCCGAATACTCAACGACAGGGCCATCTCGTTCGCCTTCGCTACGATGGGCTCGCAGAGCTCCCGCCTGACCCAAACGGGCTCATCCCCGTGGTCGTGCCGACGCATCACTCCCATCGACTTCGGCTGTCCGAGAAGCGCCGCTTCTGAGCGCGGCACCACGTATTCGTCACCCGACGCCCCCGACCTGCTGTACCGCACGCGTGCCACCAGCGGTTGCCAATTACGCTCCAACCGCAGCGCTTCTCTCAGCCTCCGCACCGGCTTCAACAGGCCGTGCCGAACGAGCCCCTCGGCCGCCACGCCAGCGACCTCAAGCAAGCTCAGAAGCGTATCCACACCGGTCGCATCGTCCCCGTCGTAGAGGGCGCTCCATTGGATCGCGCGGCCGTCCGACTCCAGCATATGTTCCTGTTCAATCACACGGATTTGCAGCGTCCCCAACGTCCACTCAGCGAGGCGCACGAGTTGCAAGCCGAACTCCAAATCGCCAAGCTCGTAGGACAGCGCCAGCGCCGCCGCGAACGGAAGTCTCCGCTCCTGCTTCGGCAGCGAGAACCCGCGCAAGCCTGTCCACTCGACCAACATACGGCACAGCGCTTCGGGCGGATAGCTGGCGACCAGGCCCGAGCCGTGTTCGAGCGCCTCCGATACCGATGGAGCCCCCAGAAGCGCCGCGTGAATGGCCTCAGGTGTGCGACTCACAGGGTCGAATTTCAGCCACTCGATCCAGGCACGCCACGGCGCACGAGGCTTCCACAAGGGCGACGCGCCCTCGGGGGCCCGGAACACCGCCAGGAGCTCAGGCTCGCCCGCCTTTGCGCGCTCCAGCACCCACGTCCACCACGCAGGATGGGCATCCGCCGCATGGTAGTGTCCATTCAAGCGAAACAGCATCGCCATACCCTGTTGGGGCGCCAACGCACCGACGACAAACGCCCAGCGCTCCTCCTTCGAGTAATCCCGAAACGTGTACTCGCCCGGCAGAATGCCGGTCCACCCTGGCTCATGATGAGTGAACCCCAACGACGGCTCCCTCAGCCGTTCGTCCTGCGCCGGTGGGGACAACAGATCGGGGGCATCCGCTTCGGTCAGGTCGGGCAGGAGCTGACGCCACTGCGAAGCCAACACGCCGAGCGCGCCGATGATCCGCAACGCCGCCCCCGGCGCGAAGCCTTCGAACGGGTCACACCAAATCTGCCCCGACCGAGTTTCCGCACGCCGATACACTGTCGTGATGCGGCACAGCAGCACCCGCCATGCCTCAATCACCCGCTCCGCGATGCCCGCAATGGGGCCACAGCCACTCGCAAACACCACTTCCAACGCGCAGCGTTCGACTTCCGCCCACACCGGCATGTCCGCGGTCACCGCGAAGAACGCACGGGGGTCAAACCCCTGCACGCCGAGCTGATAGACCACCAAGTCAGCGTCCGCGTGCACGAACCACGGCGAACCACCGTCAAACGGCAGCCGCTCGTCGGCCACAGCAGCCCGCGCCAACAACACGTGCGCCAGCGCGGGGTTCCGCGGCCGATAGCAGCGCCCGTCTCGTATCAGCCCCCCGTGCCGGAGCGCCGCTCGCGCTGCCAACGAAAAGTCGCCAAGCTCCAACGCTCGCTCCAACTCTCCGCGCCACGAGTCCAGGGATTGATCCTGTCGTGCATAAATCAGGTCGAAGGAGACGCGCGAAAATGTTTTTCTCGCAATTTCAAAGGCTTTCCTAGCATCTGTCGTCGAGTGCAGCCGCCCGAGGCGAGCAAGATCACCGTCATTCAAAGCCTGAACACCCAGCGACACCCGGTTGATGCCCGCAT
>CBDUJZ010000215.1:0-6483 GCA_965367675.1 uncultured Myxococcales bacterium
CCAGCCGTCGAGGAAGTCGACGAGGTCTACGCCTTCGACGCCGCGGTCGGCCAGCTCGTCGGACGGCAGGTAGTTCGCCATGACGTCGAAGATGTCCGCGGTGCCTGCGCCGTCCATGCCGTCAAAGCCGTACGCGATCTTCCACAGGATTTGGGTGACCATGCCCTCGGCGACCGCTTGGCGCATGCCCTGGCGGTGGTCCGGATCGGCCAGCTCGGTGGTCACGTCTAGCAGCGTGACGGAGCCGCCTTCCCAGTTGGTGTCGATGTACGTGGCGGAGTCGTTGATCGCGCCGCCGACGAACGTGCCGTAGCCTTCGCCCCAGGCGAGTCGCGGGTCCGTCTTGCTACCGTCGTGGTCGCCGCCGGGGCTGTCCGAACGGGAGAACGAGTGCTCCATGTAGTGACCGAATTCGTGGCCCAGAACGCCCACGTCCCATTGGTCGGCGTCCTCTTCCCAGCCGAGGATGACGATCTGCGCGTCGGCGGACGAGAAGTACGACGTCGACGAGTGCAGGCCCTCGTTCCAGCGGCCGGCGACCGGCGGCGCGGGCTTGCCGATGTTCACCTGGATGAAGTCCATGCCGCGGACGAACGCGTCGAACACGCTGAACGCGCCGGCGGCCTCTTCGGCGACCGGGATCGTCTCAGTGCCGATCGGCGTGGCTTCGCCCTCGTTCGACATGAACGCGGCGGTCTCGAACGCGTGCGTCTCGCCGGTGTTCTCGCACTCGGGCGAGGAGCACGTGCGGACGGTGAACGGACGCGTCGTCGGGTTGGCGACGCTGATGAGCAGCACCGACACCTCGACGTCATCGTCGTTCAGGAAGCTCAGCGAGAAGGCGCCGTCGTTGTCGGTGAAGCCGCGCGCGACCACCGTGTTGTCCGCCGTGCTCTGGACGAGCACCTGCGCGCCGCGCACCGGAGCGGTCGACACCGGCGAGTCCGTCGTCGGCAGCACGAATCCGTCCTCGATGGTCGGCACGTAGCGCTCGTACTGGAACACGCCCGAGACCTCGTGCACGCCGGGAGCGATCTCCACGTTCTGATGCCCGGGGACGCAGTCCACGTCGCCGGTCGCGCCGGTCGCGCCGCACTCGAAGCCTTCGTTGGCGCAGTCGAACACGACCAGCTCGTCATCTTCGCAGTACGACAGCACGGTGCCGTCGCACTGTCCGTCGAACGTGACGCTGCCGCAGCCCGTCGCGCCCGCGGTCACACACTCGGCGTGGCCGTTCGGCGCCACAACGCACTCTTCGCCGGACGCGCACTCCGTACGGTCCACCGCGCCGGTCGCTTGCGACTCGCAGATTTCGAGCACGTTGCCGTCGCAGCGGCCGACCAGGGGCACGTCGCCACAACCGCCGGCGAACGGCGCCGAGATGCAGTCGTAGCCGACCTCTTCGGACACGAGGCCACAGGAGAGCACCGCGCCGCTGTCGTCGGTCTCGCCGGCGCAGTCGATCTCGACCACGGCGCCGTCTTCGCAGAAGCGCAGCATGTCGGCGTCGCACTCGCCCTCAAACGTGAGCTCACCACAGCCTTCCGTGGTGTCGGGCGTGGTGTCCTCGGTCGTGTCGGGCGTGGTGTCCTCGGAGACGTCGTCGCCCGTATCGGCGGTCGTGTCTTCGCCCACGTCCTCAGACGTGTCGCCCGTGGTGTCTTCGGTGGCGTCCACGCCGACGTCCGCGCCGGTGTCCGGCGTGACTTCGGAGTCGTCGCCACAGGCGCCGAGGAGTGCGGTGGCTACGAGTAGCCCGGAGAGAGGAAAACGTGCGTTGAGCGCCATAAAAAACAGCTGGTCTGAAGGAACAGAGTGGACGCGCGGACGGTCGTATACGTCCGCGTGTGTATCGCGCCGGGCCCCTGAGCCCGAAAGCGTCGGGGCGAATAACATGCGTCGTAATTCGATGCCACAGCCAAGTGCGTGCGAGACACACATTCGCCCGGCGGTCGCTCGGCGCGTAATGTGCCGTGCGATCGCATTGGGGGCGTGTCGGGCGACGGCTCACGGATCCTAAGCTTGCGCCTGCGCTGACCGTAATGTAGCGCCACTAGGTCGGCAGGGGTTTGCCGAGCCCCACAAAATAAGGAACATCGTGGACGTAGCGCGCGCGCTGAGTGTTGGCTTTCTGTGCGTTTTTGCAGCCGCCGGGTGCGGCGATGACGCGGGGGGCTCGAATGACGACGCGGACGTTGGTTCAGATGTCGACAGCGGTGGGGTGCCTACCTCGTTGACCGCGACCGTGCCGGGCCCCGTGAGCCGTGGCCGCTCGCTCGCTTGCCGCATCGACCTCGACTGCGAGGCCGGCACCCACTGCTTCTACGGCTATTGCGGCTCGGCGTGCGAAAGCGACGCGGACTGCAGCGATGGCAGCGCCTGCGATACGAGTGGCCGCTGCGTCAGCGCGCAGGCGAACAAAGACGCCGACTCCGCCGGCAGCGCGGATTTCCGCTACTCGACGCTCCCCGACACGGGTGTGCGCCTCCCGCTGGACGCCGAAATGGTCGCGCTGGAAGTGCGGCTCGAAGGCACGGAGATTCCGGAGCGCATCCAGTTCCGCATCAGTGACTCCGAGGGTGTGGTCGACTTCGAGCACGTTTGGGAGACCGACGTCGCGGCCGATGGCACGGTGACGTTCGAGATCCCGATCAGCATCGCCGACGTGTTGGCGGCCGACGAGGAGATCATCGCGGTGCAGGTGACTTCGGATGCCGGCCTGTTCGAGGTCTCGATCGTGCCCGAGGTGCCGGTCGCCGGTGTGTACGGCGCTTCGGCGCGCATCGGCCGCTTTGGTAGCCTCATGCTGCCGTTCGAGTTTGAAATCGTGACCGACCCGGTCGGCGCCTCGCTCGAGGACGCGACCACGGCGTGGTTGCTCCTGTACGTGGGCGAAGAGCAGTTCCTGAGCCCGGTTGCGCCCGGCGATGACCTGTCGCCCGTGGCCTCGGAGCTTGAGTTTGACGCCCTGGTGAACGCCTGGGTCGCGCGTTTCGACAGCGCCTACGCCTTCGCGCCGGAGAGCCTGTTTTCGTACCTGGAGGACGACCAAACCGGCCGCTCGATTCGTATCGAGGTGGTCGACGAGGGCGCCGGCAACCTGACGGGCCGCTTCTCGGACCGCTGGTCGGGCATCTACGAGTCGCGCACGTCCGACGGCTTGCTGTCGCCGGCCATCGTGTTGTTCGACGGTGAGTTCGCCGCCTACTGGAGCGGAGCGTCCGAGGTCGACCCGGCCGAGGTCACCACGCCCGAGGCCAATCCTGCCGTGGACGTGGCGCTGCCCCTTCCGACACTCGACGCCTGCGAGGACACCTTCTTCACCGACCTCCCGGGCTTCGACCTGGGCGGTGCGACGGTCGACTGCGCGGCGATCGCGACGGTCGCAGCGTTTGAGGCCGCCGACGCCGAGCTCCGCGCTGGATGCGCGATCGCGCTGGCCGAGGACGCGCTGGCCGGCGATTCGACGGCGAGCATGGTCCTCGACTTCTTTGACGGCGACGACATCACGCCCGGCGGCCGCAGCTTCGCGGAGTTCATGGAAGACTGCGCAGCGGGCACGGATGGCTTGTGCCGCCCGACGGCCGAGGTGCTGTGCGGCCGCCAGATGGCAGCCTACGCCTTCGTGGCGCCGGACTTTGACGTCGCGGCTTCGGCGGAGCTCATCGACGTGTACTCCCGCGCCACCCGCGAGGCGTTCTTGGGCCGCCAGCTCGGCGCGTTCCAGTCCGACTCGGAGATGCGCCTCACGTGGCTGCAATCCACGGACTTCCCGGCGATCGTGACGGCGGTGCTGCGCGACCACACGGCCGCGCTGCTCGACGAGTGGGTGGACACGGTGCTCGACGTTCACTTCGACGTGCTCGCCGGCCAGTACGACGCCTCGGGCTTGGCGCTGTTGTCGCGTCAGCCGAGCAGCGACGCTGCGATCACGGCGCGGCAGGAGCTGCTGTTTGACATGACGCAGAGCTGGCGCGCCGCCATGGACGCGCTCACGCTGGCGGCTACCCGCTGGAACGCGCTGTTCCAGTCGACCGACGACCGCGCCGGAGCGACCACCGAGGTGGCCGGCCGCATGCTCGACCTGTACCTGATGGCCGGTGTGGCCTCGAACCTGAACCTCCGGGCGGGCGCTGGCTTCGCGAACGCGACGTTTGGCGGTGGCTTCGGCGCGCTGGTTCGCGAGACGCGGCGGCTCAGCCTGCCGTTCGATGAGCTCGTCTACGCGCGTGACGCCGAGGTGGTCGTCTCCCGTTCGCTGGACCCCGAGTCGGACAACTTCAACCTGCTGGGCCGGCTCGAGGAGACCGCCCGCACCGAGATCGAGGAGGCCGGTGAGTCCGTGCAGTCGGTCATCGATGCGGCGAACGAGCGCGCGCTGACCGAGGCGGAGATTCGCAACCAGTTGGCGAACGAGATCTCTGCGCTGCGCAACGAGCTGGTGCAGAAGTGTGGCCTTCCCCTCGGATGTAGCGTCGGCGACTATGGCGTGCGTGCCGAGTGCGAGGTTCGCACGGCGCCCGGCGAGTGCGGCTTCCTGTTCGAAGGCGATAACTACGCCGCGTTCGACTCGGCGAGCCAGAACGTGTCCGACGCGGGCGCGGCTTTGCTGGCGATTCAATCGGCCATCATCAGCGTGAGCATCGCCGAGGATGAGCTGAACACCGTCGCGCAGCGCGCGCAGATCGGCTTCGAGTCCGCGGACGCGTTTGCGCGTCAGGTCCAGCGATGGAATGCGACGCGGTTGGCGTCGATCGACGAGTTCGCCGCGCTGGTTCAGGACCGTCGCGGCGAGTGGTCGGAGGAGTTCGCGGCCCTCGCGGACAACGTTGTGGAGCGCAACGTGCTTCGGCGCGAGCTGGCCGAGGTCGCGGACCAAAACGCTGCGGCGTGGGACACGATTCGGGTCGGCGGGCTGCGCAGTGACTTCCGGACGCAGACGGCGTCTCGCGCGCTGCAGCGCACGTCGGACACCATCACGCGGGCGGCCGATTGGGCCCAGGAGCGCACGGAGGCGACGGTCGAAGGGCTGCCGCGTTCCGTGGGCACCGCGACCGACCCGAGCTTCGCGGCGCGTCTGGCGCTCAAGATGAGCGGCTCGGTCGTTCGCAAGGTGATGCAGGTCGCGTCGATCGCTACGGGCGCGGCCGCGGCTTCGCTGGCGCGGTCCGTGGAACGCGGCGCGCTGCTGCGTGAGGCGGAGCTGGCCAACCTGGCCGACGAGGCCTCCGCTCATGAGGACGAGCTGCTTGCGGAGATCACGATGCTCGCCGACTCGGCGGAGCTGGAGATCGCGGCGTCGCGCGCGCAGGACGAGGACGTGAACCGTATGCTCGAGCTGCTCAAGCTGCGGGCCGAGGCCCAGCTCGCGTACGAGCGCGACATTGTGGAGCTTCGCGACCGTCGCGATGCGGTCTTCTCGGCGCTGCTTGAGGAGAGCACGCTAGACCTGCGCATCCAGCAGGCCGAGGTGGCCATCCAGCAGCGCATTCTGGAGTACCTGCAGGCTTCGCAAGCGGCGGAGCTTGAGCTGGAGCGCTTGAACGAGCTGGAGAACCAGCGCCAGAACATCAACCTGTTGCTCGGCAGCCCGTCGGTGGTGTTCGCGTGGGCCAACCGTCTGGTGCAGGCCGAGAACCGTCTCGACGGCGCCAAGCGGTCGCTCATGGAGTGGCTCGTGGCGCTGGAGTACTTCGCGGTGCGGCCGTTCATGGACCAGCGCATCCAGATTCTGCTGGCGCAGAACGCGTACCAGCTGGAGGACATCGCCGACGAGATGCTGCGTTTGCAGAACGTGTGCGGTGGCCAGCTGAACCAGCAGTCGTCGACGATCTCGGTGGCGCGCTCGGTGAACGTGGAGGATGCCCTTCAGGACCCCGACACCGAGACGGTGTACACGTCCGGCGAGCGGTTCCGCGCGGTGCTCGCGGCCGGCGACGTGTCGGTGAACAAGCGCGTGCGCATCTCGACCGAGGTGACGGCGGGTTCGGCGCTGCTCAACGAGGGCGTCTTCGCGGTGACCGTGCCGATCGACATCGACTCGTTCGCCAACCTGGGCTCGAGCTGCAACGCCAAGATCGCGTCGTTCGACGTGGCGCTGTTCGGCGAGGACCTCGGGGACGCGCAGCCGACGGTGACCATCATCTACGATGGCACCAGCCGCATGCGCTCGTGCCAGCCGGACCTGCAGGAATACGTGGAGCAGTTCGGTCCGAGCGCGACGTCGTTCGGCCCGGTGACCACGTTCCGGAGCCCCTCGCGGGCGATCTCACCGGTGGCCGGTATCGGCGAGTTCCCGAGCGACGGCGCGGGTTCCACGGGCAACCTGACGCTGAGCGGGCTGCCGCTCGCCAGCACCTACACCATCGTGATCGACCCGTCGGTGGGCGAGAACTCGCGCATCGCGTGGAACCGGCTGACCGACATCGAGCTTCGCGTGAACTACCTGTACCAGGACTTCTTCACGCGCGGCGAATGCCAGTA
>CBDUJZ010000216.1:0-6482 GCA_965367675.1 uncultured Myxococcales bacterium
AACCGATAGGCTCCTTCAGCAACAAGCACCGTACAGTCCCGCGTTGACACGCCGACCCCAGACATGCGGGCACGCAGCCGACCGTATTCGGGGGGCACATAGGCCACCAATCGCACCGGCTCTCCAGGCCGTACAACGCGGTCGGCCTGTTCGAGCGCCAGATTCGGGGACGACAGGAGGAGCCAGAGTTCACGGCCACCGCGCCCAGCCCCAATGACCGCGCCGTGTCGCCTCCCAGCGCCGCTCTGAGGCCACTGCTGCGATGCGAAGCTGTCGCGAAGCCCATCGAGTGCGGCTTGGCTCATTTCTCCATGCATCGGGAAGCGCATGAAGTGGTTGGTACTCTGAGTCCCCGCAACGCCACACCAAGCAAGGATCTCATCGACCAGCCAAGGGGGCACCCACCTGCGGCCGAGCTCCGTCCGAACACGTCCCATCTCGTAAGCGGCGCAACGTTCGGCGACCCCGTGAACGGAGTTTGCTCCAACTTCGAGCCCCTGGGAGATCGCCAACGCGATCGGGTCCGTACTCGAGGTCCAGACCTCGCCGAACGTCGTTGGATACTCGGCCGAAAACGTCCACTCCACCACCGACCGACCATCCGAAGACCGCACCGCCACGTCCGGAGTCGGCGTGATGGCGGCGGCGTACTCGGCCTCCGGCGGATGCCACGGTTCCCAGTCGACGACCGGAACAACCCAAGGACGCCCTGCGGACCCAGCGCCACCGACGGCTTCACCACCCGCGGAGAAGGAAACGACCGACACGTCACCATTCGCGTGCGCGGCGACGCTATCGTCCACCCGAGCACCGCCGCACGCGGAGACCAACCCCGCCACGAGCGCGGAGACCGAGGCCAGCCTGAAGGTCGTGGCCAATGCGCAACTCGCGTCTCCGATTCGAATCCTCACTTTCATCCGCTTGGCCCCGCCCGTAATGGGGCATGCGTAGCCCCAGGAGACCGCCTGCGTGGCGACCTTCTGCGAAACTATACGCCACCGCGCCCGAACGCGGAACATGCAAGCCCTCTTCGCCCACGCCGGCGACGCCCTCGGGTGCCTCGACGGGCACAACCCCGCTCGGTCGTGCAGCGCCGCGCCGCGCGCAGGGCCAGGCAACGAAAGCGCGACAACGTACTCGTGCGAGGCACAAAGCCAGCTGCGCACGATCACCATGTAGTCCATCCCCGACCGCTGGCTGCTGGGCATGTTCAGCCGCGTCAGCAGCTGCACCTCCAGGAATCGGCACGGGAAGACGCTACGGTGAACACGTTCAGGTTGTCCGACGCCCAATCGCTCCGAATCGGCGCTGTCGCGGAGCGGGTGTACAAAGCCCCCTCCCACCGGTGCCCGATCCCCCGCTTTGGCGTGATTTGTGCAGATTATTCCCGTAGAAGCGTCGTAAAGACACGAAAACGCTGTATTCACGCCCGGAGCGCCCCCATGACCTCGAAAATTCTAGGATTCGCCCTCACATTTCTGATGGTCGCCGCCTGCGGCACCGTCGACGAGACGTTGCCCGACGCGAGCACCGACACGGGCTCTGACGCCAGCGCCGACGTCACCGAGGATACCAGCGCCGACACCTCGACCGACGTCGGACCCGACTCCGGCGTAGACGTCGGACCCGACACCAGCGTGGACGTGGGGCTCTGCGGCGCCGACCCCAGCGAGACGTGCCTCGATACCGGCTGCGCCGACGGCTACGTCTGCGGGCCCTCGGACGCCGACGTCTGCGTACCCTCCGTGTGTAACTGTAGCGACGGCGTCTGGGAGTGCACCGCCGACTGCGGCCAGCCGTACGAATGCTTCGCCGTCACCGAGCCGACCTGCGACACCCCCGACCCGAGCGCCACCTGCGAGACGCTCGGCTGCGACGAAGGCTATGAGTGCGTCGCCGACCCCGACATGTGCGTCTCCGGCGGCTGCTACTGCGACGAGGGCGTCTGGGTCTGCACCGATGACTGCAACCCCGGCTTCGCGTGCGTGCCCGAAGGCGACCCGAGCATCTGCCCCGAGACGGCCCCGATCGGCGACTCCTGCAGCGACGAAGGGCTCTCCTGCTCGTGGGGCACCGAGTGCTGCTGCGGCTCCTGCTCCCCCTCGACCGTGTGTGACTGCTCCGGCGGCTCCTGGGCCTGCTACGCCACCGACGCGTGCTTCATCGAGTCCTGCGAAGGCGTCGCGTGCGAGAGCGACACGGACTGCGAAGGCGGCGGCGTCGCGACCAGCTGCGTCGACGGCGTCTGCGCCCACGCCGCCGAAGGCCCGTGGACCGAAGGCCCCGAGATTCCGCTCACCATCGGACAGTGCGGCGACGAAGGCGACGCCTACTCGCTCAACAGCGTCACCGTCGACGGCGACATGCTCAACCTCTCGGTGAGCTACAGCGGCGGCTGCGCCACCCACGAGTTCCGCGTCTGCTGGAGCGGCGACTTCTCCGACGCCGCGGTCGTCCCCATCGAGACTACGCTTGAGCTCCGCCACAACGGCAACGGCGACCTGTGCGAAGCCTACCCGACCACCGAGCTGCAGGTGCCCATCTCGGCCATCGCCGATGCCTACCGCACGCAGTTCACCAGCCGCGCCGGCGGCGTCCGCTTGCTGCTCGACACGATGAACGCGGTCTACACCTTCCTGTAGCCCGCCCCGTTGCTGGGCTCCGCCCCACTGTGGGCGAGCCCAGCAGCCCGTTCGCTGCGTCCCCCGCGACGCTGCGCTAAGCGCCTGGCTCTGGCCTTCGACGGCCCGGTTGACGTCATCTAGACGCTGTCCAGCGCGCCGAATCGCTGAGCTTCCTAGCGCGCGTGGAAGGCATCGGCTGCCGACTGACAGGCCTCGCTGTTGGCAAAGATGCCCGTCACCGGATACGTGTCGGGGCTCCAGGACTCCAACCACGTGCCGGCCAACACGGCGCTGGTCGGAGACTGCCGCGACGTCCCGGCGAACCAGCCGAGCGTGTCTACGCAGGCCCGTTCGGCGTCGTCAGGCCCGGTCGGAATGCACTCCGTGTCTCGCCCAATGCCGATCTGCTCGCCGTAGTCCGCGACAGCCTCATCGGTGAACCGGCACGGTTGCGCCGAGAAGCTGCTCACCGTCTGGCACCCCATGCTCACCCCGTCGGCCGTGACCTCTTCGAGCAACGCCTGCGTGTGATACTCCGACGCGGTCTCACCGTGCCAGAAGCGCTCGGCGCAATTCCACAACGCGACACCGACCGCACCTGGCCCATACGTGTCACGCGTGTACCGATACAGCGCCAGCGGGGTCTCGCAATCCACGTCCGCCTCAGACTCCCCCGGGAGGTCGAACAAGCAGTGCCCGGCCTCAAACAGCACCGGCACCGCGAACGCCGCCTGATACACGTCCATGACCGCCTGATACGACGCCGCAAACTCCGCGTCACCCGGGTGAGGTGTGAACGCCGAACGCGCCACCCGGAAGTGCATCTCGGCGCCATTCGTCATCGTGGGAATCGTGAAATACACCGCCGCGAGGGCCGCGTGATCAGCGACCGCCGGGCCGACGTGGTCCTCGAGCGCATCGGACAAATGGCCGAGGTAGGTCGCATCCCACGGCAAACAAATGTCCCCCGAGAACGCGCCGGACTCGAGGCGATACGTCTCACAGTCGGCCAACCAGCTGTCCGGCAGGTTGGTGCCCTGGTTCATGATCAACAACGCGCGGCCACCTCGGGCGGCCACGGCGTCCAGGTTCAGGACGATGGTCTCGGCGAGCGCCTCCATGTCATCCCCGCAGATATCGAGCGCCATCCGCAACAGCGGCCCGTCCGGTGATGCCCAGGAGTCGTTCACAGACCGACAACTGATCACCGGTCCGCCGGACTCAAACTGACCGCGCACCACGTCAAAGGGTGGCGTGGTTGCGTCGGCCTCCACGTCTTCGACGACGTCGGGGTCCGTGTCGGATGCGACGTCCTCGTGAGGAGCCACATCGGGCTCGGCATCGGCGACGGCATCCGGCTGAGCGTCTTCGGGGGAGGCGGTCACATCCGACGGCGCGGCATCGGACGGCGCGGCATCGGACGGCGCGGCATCGGACGGCGCGGCATCGGACGGCGTGGCATCTGGCGGTGACGTATCGGATTCTGGGACGTCCGATTCCATGACATCACCCGCGCTCGTTGCGTCGGACACGGCGTCGGATACGGCGTCGGACACTGCGTCGGACACGGCGTCTGCCGAACTCCCGGCGTTGTTGCAGGCGACCGTGCCCAGCATCATCGTGCCCGCCAGCATCGGCAACACAATACAAAGCGCGGGATTAGGGATCGGGCGAACAGACACCGGGGGCGGGGTGATGGTCACGACGTTGGTGGGCGAGATGAGGAAAAAGGTGCAGCATTGGAGCGCCACAGGGAGGGACCCAAAGTGTACCCAGCGCCCGCTAGGAGCGCCAGCGTCCGTCCCCCCGCGACCGACCGAGTCAGCGCGACCGGAACGTCACCGTTGGCGCGCCGCTCGTCACCTCGTCGCCGTCCAGCCATGGGCGGTAGCGCTCGTCCTCGGCTAGGTACACGCCGAAGAACGCGATCAGCGTGGCCGTCGCGAAGCTTCGGTTGTTGCCCGCGTCGCCCGCGCTCGGGCACGTGATGCAGATCAGGCCGCAGTCGTCCGTGTAGTCCAGGTGCCCCGAGTCCTCGACCAGGTACTCGAACGACGGCGACGACGCGGCGTTGTAGTACGCGCTGTAGTTGTCGTCGGTGGGCGCGCAGGCGGGCGAGATGCCGCCGAACGCGCCTTCGCCGCCGCGCCCTGCGCCGAGGAACGCGGACGGCACCACGAGCTCGCTCATCCGCTCGGGCGCAACGCTCGGATAGTCGACCGGGTTGCTGCCAAACGGCGGCCCGGAGTCCACCGGGTCCACGCCAAACACGGCCGCGATACGGGGGTCTTCGATCGCCGCCAGAATCGACTGTTTACCGCCGCGCGAGTGCCCAGCCGCGCCCACGCGGTTCGGGTCGGCCACCGCGTTCAAGCGCGAGCCGCCACGGTCGCTCTCGTCCTCCACCCAGTCGATCCACCCGGACACCAGCTCGGCCAGTTCCACATGCGTGAGCGCCTGAATGAGCCCGTCGCCGTAGCTCGGAAACACGCCGACGATGCCGTGCGACGCCATGCGGTCACCGAACGTGTTGTAGCCCTCGCCGTTGAGCTGGAAACCGTGGCTGAACACGACCACCGGGTACGGCGCGCCGCTTGTGTCGGTCGGCACGTACAGGCGCACGTCCATGTCTCGACGGCCACCGCCGAGCGGAATGGAGGCGGACTCGTCGAAGCGCTGCGTGCCGTAGGGACCGAGCTCGTAGGGGCTGGTGAATGGGGTGTCGGGCGCGGCGTCGACCACGTCGTCGACCGCGTCGTCTGCGGCGTCCTCGACCGCGTCCTCGGCGTCGCCAGCGTCCGCATCCGCGTCCTCGTTGCCGTCGGTGTCCGCGGCGGCGTCATCCGCCGTATCGTCGGCGGCGGCGGTGTCATCAGACGCATCGACGGGCGCGTCACCCGCGGTCGTCGTGTCGGACGCATCCGCTGGCTCAACGTCCGTTGGCGCGACATCCGCCAGCGCCGCATCCGAGCCCACACCCGCGTCGAATTCGAACGCCGCGTCGCCGGTATCGATCAACGTCGACCCGCCGTTGATGCCCGGAACGGGAGCGTCGCCGCACCCCGCGAGGAGCGTGAGCAAGGACAGCGTGACAGCGCGTTTCGAGAACAGCATGGCGACCGGCGACAGTTCGGAGTTCAGGCGCCCTACCCTGCACCAACCAGACGCGCGTGGAAAGGTCGGGCGGGCGGATTTAGCCCCGCGCGCTGGGCCGCAGCACACGCACAGCGGGGTCTACGCGCGCGGCAGTCGGCGGTTCTCGGGCACTGGACGGCGGCGGAGATGGCGACCGAACGCGCGCATCACAACGAGGTGCGCTTGCGCTTGCGTGAGCTTGTAAATGAACCAGGGCAGCGCCGGCGTGAAGTCGTGGATGGCCGCCAGCACCGAGCGCCTGTCGGGCAACATCCGGAACTCCAGCCGGTCGCGGTCGCCCTCGCGGACGCGCGCGAGCACGCCATCGGTGATGTACAACAGCGCCCGGTCAGCCGACGACCGCTCTTGCGAATAGCTCAGCTCCAGCAAGCAAATCTTGGTGCCGCGCACCTTGAACTGACACACGCCGACCGCGTCCACGTCGACCCGAAGCCACGGGCGGCAGAACCGCGGCAGCCACTCCAGGTAGTCCGAGGCCACCGAGATCGCGTCCGTCTCCTCGACGAGCTGCAGCCGTTGGATCGAGCGAACATCCGGCGCGGGGCGTCCAGCGGGTGTTGGTGTCACCGCCGAGCCCGGAGCAGGGGGCGCGGGCGTGGGGTTCGGGGCGCGCGGCGCTGGGGCATCGGTCTCGGCGAACGCCGTGCGCAGCGCCTCCTCAAAGCCGATGGTCTGCACCCCAAAGATGCGCGCCAGCTCGTC
>CBDUJZ010000217.1:0-6370 GCA_965367675.1 uncultured Myxococcales bacterium
CTGCCCAACCGAACCGCCCCCGTTGCATCGTCAAACGAGATGTCCCCGCCAACCGCCTCGAACCGTTCTGTGAGTCGAAGGAGCAACGCCGCCCGCACTCCAAGCAGCTCGGCGACGTTGGTGCGCAAGTCGACAAGGTCTCCACGCGCGGAGGCTAGCTGCTCCCTTTGTTCGGTCAGCTCCATGTCCCGGGCGTCCATCTCCGCTTCGCGCGACTCGACCTCGCGCTTGTTCAGCAACAACACCGAGAAAAGCAGGAGGATGAACACCATCAGTAGCCCAGCCATCAGGTCGGAGTACGACACCCAATAGTCGGCCTTGGGCGCCTCGCGCAGCTTTGAGCGGCGGTTAAACATCGGTATCCACTACTGGCGGTGCTGCAGGTTGGCCGGTAGCCGTTCCATCCGCTCCAGCATCTCCTGCATGTGCGCGAAGGTTCCGCCCAGGTGCGACACCACCTTGGCGGTCTCACGGTCGAACTGCCCGAACGACTCGGTCAGGCCATCGCGCAGCTGGCTCTGAATGTCGCCGAGCAGTCGCTCGTATTGCGTGACTAGCGGGCCGGCCGCGGTATCCAGCGCCCGGCGCATCATCGTCAGACCATCCACTAGGGACGCCTGGGTCTCCGAGATCGCGGTCGACGCGCCGCCGATTCCCTGCTGCGCACGTACCTGAGCGGTGGTCAGTCCCCTGAGTCCCTCCTCGAACGTCTTGAGCTCCGCTCCGATGCGGACAACCTCGGTAACGACCGATTCCAGCCGATTCGCAAACTCCGCCTGCGACCGACTCGCGCTGAGCTCCGCGCTCGACCGAATCTCAAAGTGCGCCCGCTCCTCGTTCAGTTGTTTCGAATGTGCGTCCACGTGCGCGCCAAGTTGCTGCCACGTTTGATTATAACGTTCCGATGTCGCCTCATGCCATTCGACGAGCTTGGTCAGCACGGTTTCAAGCTGTTGAAAGCGGCCCGCCAACGTTTCGGAAAATGTCGACGCGAACGTATTCATGACCGAGTCGAGCGCAGACGCGTGCATGCTTGTTTCGGAATCTGCGAACGCACCGAACGAACTCTCCATCGACCGCAACGGGTCGCCCAGGCTGCTCTCGATGATCTGCCCGAGTTGAGCGCTCACCTGCCCGGCCATGTCCGATGCTAGCTGGCTGATCGATTCCTTCTGCGACTGCGCAAGGTCAAGCATTCGCTTGTTTTGCTGCACTGCCGCCCGCTGGAGGTCAGCCATTTCTTGCAGGAGTGTTTCAGGTGCCAGCAGTGGCCATCCTTCCGCGGTTACGTGACGAAACGTGGCGCAATCACGCTCAACTCGATGCGTCGCCCACCGTGTCACTGCCAACGTATATAGCGATAGCGAGATACCGATGATGGATGACTCGAAAGCGATCCCGAGTCCTCCGAGTAGACCGCCAATTGCGCCTTGCAGCTCATCCGACCCGCCGGTGGGGTCAATCACTCCGATTCCGCGCACCAACCCCACGAAGGTGAACAAGATTCCCAGCGCGGTGAATGCTGCTGGGAGCTGTTCGAGAAAGACCGCCGGCCACGGCGACAACCAGCCGCGAACATCCTCACTATCAACCGAATACGCGTCGTGGCTCGGGGATGCGACCGACTGCCCGCCGTCCGGTGAGCGCAGCAGCCGCTCGCGGACCGTATCACCGTGCCTCGACTGGGGGACTTGAGCATCCCACGCGCTCCGAACTGCGGAGCCTAGGGCCAGAAACTCCTTCGTTGCGGCTACACCCGCCACAGAGAGCGCGATCGCCAACATGAAGAACAGCTCGATGAGGCCGTCGGCGCTGGGTATGAGCACCATCAAGAGGATCACGTAGACGATCGCGATCAGCGCCCACGCGGGTGCGAGGCGCGTCGCTCTCCAAACAGCGTGAGCCTTCTGCAGGTTCTGGCTCACGGACCTGTTGCTCCCCGACTGCTGGTTAGGCTCTTCCATCCGCTCCGCTTGGTTTCAGTCGTAGGCGGATAGCACGAAGCCGGGGGATCGGCGACCGACGCGGGACTTCGCGATGAGCGAGCAAGTTGAGCCGTACCGGAGTTTGTCGGCGTTCAAAGCTGAGCTAAACATCCGCGAGGTTGAACACGCGACCTTCGGCCGGGTCGACTGGTTCAGCAGCAAGCGGCTGATGAAGCCCCTCTGCCCCATCCCACCGGTTGAATGCGAACCAAACCTCCACCAACGCCGGTATCACTAGACCGCTGCCCGACACGACCAAGTAGCCGCCGATAGACCCGGTACGAATCAGCTTCTCAGCCACTCCTCGGAGATTGTTCCCGAGGTCACCGCGGCAAAAACGCCCAACGGGCGATTCGCGGTTGTGCCGAAGGCACAGAGCGAATCGCCCATTAGATACAGTGGAGGTGGGGGGAATCGAACCCCCGTCCGAGAATGGTCCACAAACGCTTCTACGTGCGTAGCCCATGAATTAAAGTGACCCGCTCGGTGGCCCCATGGGCAGGGACCGGTTGGGCTCCCGTCTATTTAATTTCGCGCGAAGGACGCCTGGCGGCGGCTTCCTCTACAACGCTAGCTGACTGGTTTTACACCGCGCCAAGGACATCAGCGATCCCTGGGTTGGCGCTCACCGCGGTTTATGCGGCGAGGGCGTACTCAACGTTGTTGTTGGCAGCTATTGTTTTGCGGGTTTTGAAGAGGCCACCCGCACCTCTGCATGCTACGCTTGCTTCATCCACCCCCGTCGAAACCATTGCACCCCCAGTTTTCAAAGACCGCTTCGCCCTAGCGAACCAGGGTCGCTCCCGGTCTTGGTGGACCTGAAGCGGCGGTAGCAAGGAACGTTAGCACCGAGGGGGGACGCGTCAACCAATCAATCGTGAGCGGAGACGATCTGGGCGGCGCCCCAGCGTCGGTCCGGGGTCGGTAGACATGGCTAGCTCAGGCTGCGCCGACGCTACCGGCGGAACCTTAGCCAGCCCTTCTTATAAAAGAACCACAGCTGCCCGGCCGCCGCCGCGAACATGAACAGCAGCGCCACCGGGTACGCGTACGGCAGGTGCAGCTCTGGCATGTTCCAGCGCGACGCGTCGTAGTCGAAGTTCATGCCCCACAGGCCCACCAGGAAGCTCAGCGGGATGAAGATGGTCGACACCACCGTCAGCAGGCCCATGATGTCGTTCATGCGGTGGCTCTCCACCGAAATATGGGCGTCGATCACCGAGCGGGAGAGGTCGCGGTACGAGTCGATGAGGTCTGCCGCGCGGTGCAAGTGGTCGATACAGTCCCGGAAGTACAGCGTGGTGTCCTCGGCGATAAACCGGTGATCGCGGGCAACCAGGCGCTCGAGTCCGAACCGGAGGGGGAGCACGGCCTTGCGCAGCACCAACAGGTTACGCCCCGCCGCGTGCAGCGCCGAAACCGGGTCGCTGTGCTTCTCTAGTAACACCGCCTCTTCCACGTCCTCGATGGCGTCGCCGAGCGCTTCGAGCAGCGGCAGGTAGGCGTCCACGACGGCGTCGATGATGGTGTAGAACAAGTAATCTGCGCCGCGCGTCCGGACGCGCCCGCGCGCAGTGCGAATCCGCTCCCGCACCTCGTCGAGGCAGTCGCCGTCGCGTTCCTGGAACGTGACCACGACGCCCTCGGCCAAGAACAGGCTCAGCTGCTCGGTTTGCACGCGATCGCGCTCGTCGCGGCTGGGCATGCGCACCACGCAGAACAAGTTCTCGTCGTACTCTTCCACTTTGGGGCGCTGGCCCAAGTTCACCACGTCTTCGACCGCGAGCGGATGCAGGCCGATGGCATCGCGCACGCCGAGCAGGATCTCCTCGTCGCCGTGGCCCACGACGTCGACCCAGAGCACGTCGAAGCGCTCCCGAACGGCGGCGAGCTCCTCAATGGTCTCGACCTCGCCCTCCCAGAAAGCGTCTGCCGAGAACGCGATGACGGTCGCCGTTGCGACATGGCCGCTGGACAGTTCGTGCGCGCCGGGAGGTCGGCGCTCGGCGCCTTCTCTACGGTGGGGTCTGAACTTTGAGGGCATACCGGAACCTCGCACGCAACGTCTGGGACGACTACGCGCTACCAGCCTCGGAGGCGGAAACCGAGAAAGGCGTGTCTTTGGTCCTCAGACAGTAGCGCGTCGATCACGTTGTCGTTGTCCTCTCTCAGCTCGTACCCGAACTCCACGCCGTCCTGTGGGCGGTCCGCGCGGCGCGCTTCTTCGAACGCCGCGAGGATCTGCGTGCGCTCGTCGAGCAGCACCGCTCTCATGCGCGCCGCGACGTCATCGGACAGGTCGTGCTCGTCGACGAACGCCTGGACGTCGTCCTCGAGCCCCTCGAACTCCCACTCTCGCTCGGAGAGCCAAGCATACGTCGCCTGCCGAGCGGCGCTGGTTGGAGGTTCAGGCTCAGCGCTCGGGACGTTGTCTGGCGGGGTGGTCACAGGCGCTGCATTCGCCGCGTCCGCAACTGGATCAACCGCGGCAGGCTCCGCTCGGCCGGATGGGCCCGTATTCGACGCAGCCGGCGCGTTCGCAGGTTGGGCCGGAGGCGCATCGGGTGAGCGCTCGGCACAGGCGCGCAGGCCCGCAACGCCTGCGAGCAGGACGACGGCAGCGAAAACGAAACCGGCGCGTGCAGCCCCGCGGGGGGCCGACGCGCCGGGTACGGGAGGCTCGCTCACTAGAACGCGACGGAAGGGTCGGCGAGCGCGGTCATCAGCACGACGCCGACGTCGCCAGCCTGGGCCGCGTTGACAGTACCATCGTCGCCACCGCGACCGCCGGCACCAGCGCCAGCGCCGCCCGCACCACCGGCGGTTCCAGCGTCGCCAGCTCGCGGGCCCGGAAGGCCGCCATTCACGTTGATCGTGCCGCGGAAGCTCGAGGGAGACGGAGAGATGAAGTGCACGAGGCCGCCGCCGCCGCCGCCGCCCGGGTGATCGTCATCGGCGAGGCCGGGGTTCGCGCCCGAACCACCGACGGCGCGGATCGTTCCGGAGCTGTTGACCACGCTCGCAGGGCTGACGAGGACGATGATGCCCGCGCCGCCGCCGCCGCCGCCCGGATCGTCGTTCGTTCCCGTCACGGTGCCCGGCGCACGCGCATCGCCGCCGCTGGCTTCGATGGTTCCGCGGTTCTCAAGGCTTCCGCGAGAGATGACGACGAGGGTACCGCCAGCCGCTCCGCCATCACAGTCGGGTGAGCCAGAGCCGCGGCCTCCGTTTCCGAACCCCATGTAGCCTGGCCTCACGAGCTGCCGGAGGAAGGCCTCAGGTTGCGGACGACCGGAGAAGTAGCTCGTGGCCGCGATCGACATCGCGTGGCCCGCCGTTCCCGGCACATTGTCGCCGGCCGACGAGCTGCGTGTGCCGCCAACCCAGTGCGAGACGCGAATCGTACCCGAGTTGCGGAACGCACCGTTACAACGAATCACTGTGCCGCTGGGCACCGTGAGGGTCGCTCCGCTTCCGATGGTGCAATCGTCGTAGTTCGTGTTCGCGGGTACGTTGGTCCAGACCGTCGACGCCGAGATGACGAGGTCTCCGGCCGAGCCGTCGCCGTAGATGGTACGGCCGTCGATGCCGTCAGCGCCGGCCGGGCCGGTCGGGCCACGATCGCCCTGCGGGCCTGGATTGCCCTGCGGACCCTGAACGCCAGACGGACCCTGAACCCCAGCCGGTCCCTGAACGCCAGCCGGGCCGCGGTCACCCGCCGGACCCTGAACCCCAGCCGGTCCCTGAACCCCAGCCGGGCCGCGGTCACCCGCCGGACCTGGGTCACCTTGCGGTCCCTGAACGCCAGCCGGGCCGCGGTCACCCGCCGGACCTGGGTCACCTTGCGGTCCCTGAACGCCAGCCGGACCGCGTGCACCAGCCGGGCCGGTCTCGCCTGGAGCGCCGTCCTGCCCGGGCGCACCAGGAGCACCGTCTTGTCCGGGCACACCTGGAGCGCCGTCCTCACCCTGCGGGCCGGCCGCGCCGGTCGCGCCGCGCGGGCCGGGCTCACCCTGTGGACCCGTCGCACCGCGCGGGCCTTCCGGACCCATCGCGCCAACCAATCCCATCATGCCCATCGGACCTTCCGGACCTTCCGGACCCATATCGCCCTGAGGACCAGGGGCGCCGGTCGCGCCACGCGGACCTTCCGGACCCGTATCCCCCTGAGCACCGGGAGCGCCGGTCGCGCCACGCGGACCTTCCGGACCTATATCACCCTGAGGACCAGGGGCGCCGTCTTGCCCGGGCACACCCTGAGGACCAGGGGCGCCGGTCGCGCCGCGCGGACCTTCCGGACCCGTGTCCCCCTGAGCACCGGGAGCACCGGTCGCGCCACGCGGACCTTCCGGACCCATCGCGCCGACCAATCCCATCATGCCCAT
>CBDUJZ010000218.1:0-6368 GCA_965367675.1 uncultured Myxococcales bacterium
TGGCGCGAGGTCGCCTGGCACTTTTGCTATCGCACAGAAAGCGTCGACAGCTTCCAAGCGCTTCCGGAGTGGGCGCAGCAGACCCTGAACGCCCACGCGGACGACCCACGCCCTCGCCTGCTGAGCTGGGAATCGCTCGCGCGGGCGCAGAGCGGCGACGACTTGTGGGACGCGGCGCAACGCTCGCTGCTGGTGCACGGCGAGCTGCACAACAACGTGCGCATGACGTGGGGCAAGGCGTTCCTCGACTGGGCGGCTACACCGGCAGAAGCGCTTCGGCTCGCGCTCGACCTCAACCACCGGTTGGCGCTCGACGGCCGCGATCCCGCCTCCTACGGGGGCATTCTGTGGTGCTTCGGCCTGTTCGACCGCCCATTCGAGCCAGAGCAGCCCATCCGCGGCACCGTCCGGCCGCGCCCGCTCGCCGGCCACGCCGCACGACTCAACGTCGACGCTTGGACCAAACACGTCGATCGGCCAGCGTTCGCGGCCGGGCCCGTCGCCGTCGTTGGGGCGGGAATCGCTGGGCTCACCTGCGCGCGCAGCCTCCAAGACCACGGCGTGCCCGTGACCGTCTTCGAGAAAGCCCGCGGTCCGGGCGGCAGGCTCGCAAGTCGACGAAGCGAGGCGGGCATCTTCGACATCGGCGCCCAGTATTTCACCGTCGCCGACCGACACTTTGCCCGCTACGTCGCGGCGTGGGAACACGACGGCGTGGTGGCCCGTTGGACCGGCCGGTTCGGCGCATGGACCCCGGGCCAGGCCCCGGTACGTCACGAGCCAGCGCGACCGCGATACACCGGCGCCCCGCGCATGAGCGCGCTCAGCCGCCACCTCGCCAGCGGCCTCGCAGACGCGCGCTATCGAACCCGCGTCGCGCGTGCCGTCCGCGCGGACAACGCCTGGCATCTGTACGACGACGACGGAGCCGAGCTCGGCACCTACGCGCACCTCGTCGTCGCGCTGCCGGCGCCACAGGCCGCCACCCTGCTCGGCGACCGTGACGCTGCGGCCAGCGCGTCCACACAAGCGCTCGTCGAGACGATCCGCGGCGCGCAACTCGCCCCCTGCTGGACCGTGATGGTGGCCTTCGACGCCCCCGTCGCTGCCTCCGTAGACGCCGCGCGCGTGGAGGGCTCGCCGCTCGCGTGGGTCGCCCGCGAGGCGTCCAAGCACGGGCGAGACCCCGGCGAACGCTGGCTCCTGCAAGCCAGCGCAGCGTGGAGCGCACAACACATCGAGGACGCCCCGGAGGCGGCGGCCGAGCAGCTCGTCGAAGCGCTAGCGGCGCTGGTGAAGCTCCCCAAAGTGAGGTCCCAAACGGCGCACCGCTGGCGGTTCGCGCGGGTCAGCCAGAGCGCGGGAGCGCCTTGCCTCGCCGACGCCTCCGCCGGCCTCATCGTGTGCGGCGACTGGTGCCTGGGGCCGCGCGTCGGCGCCGCGTGGTCGAGCGGCGCTGCGGCCGCCGGACGCCTCATGGGCCTGCTCGGTCAGCCCGCGACACTTGCCCCATCGCCGCTCCCCGAACCATAGTCCGCGGCATGGATGTCCCCAACGAGAATGCGCTCTTGCAGGCCGCGCGCAGCGGCGATGAACACGCGCTGGAGCAGCTCATCGAGCAGCACCAAGACCGCATCTACCGGTTCGGCATGAAGATGTGCCGGCACCCGCAAGACGCCGAGGACGTGCTCCAGGACACGCTCCTCACCATGGCGCGCTCGATCCAAGACTTCCGAGGCGCGTCGTCCCTCTCCACGTGGCTGTACACCGTCGCCCGCAGCGTCTGCATCAAAAAGCGCCGCAAGAGCAAGTTCGCCCCCACCCAAGAGGTCTCGCTCGAACAAGACGCCGCGGGAGAGGCCCACGCCCACGCCCATCCCGGCCGCTCGCCGTTCGAGGCGGCGCTCGGAAACGAGGTGCAGCAGGTCCTCCAAGACGCGATCCACGGCCTCGACCCCGACCAACGCGAGGTGCTGGTGCTGCGCGACGTAGAGGGGCTCCGCGCCAGCGAGGTCAGCGAGGTGCTCGGCATCAGCGTGGCGGCGGTCAAGAGCCGGCTGCATCGTGCCCGCGCCAGCGTTCGAGCCGCCGTCGCGCCCACGCTCGGAGACCGCTCGGCCGACACACCGACCACGCCTGCCGCGTCCGTCGGAACCGCCGCGACCGCCCCCGGCGCGGGCACGTGCCCGGACGTCCTCACCCTGTACTCGCAGCACCTCGAGGGCGAGATCAGCGCCGACCTGTGTGAGCAAATGGAGCGCCACCTCGCCACCTGCCCCCGCTGTCGCTCCACCTGCGATTCGCTGAAAGAGACGCTCGCGCTCTGCCACCAAGTTCCGACAACGCCGGTGCCCGCGCCCGTCCAAGCGTCGGTCCGCGAAGCCCTGCGCGCCTTCCTGCGCGCCAAAGACTAGGCACCCGCGGCCCGCGCCAACCGCGCAAACACAACAAGAAGATCGGCGTTCCGGAACCCTTTTTCCACCGACTGGCTCTCACCAGTGAAGGAGGCCCGAAATGAACCGAACTTGTCCCAGCTGCGGAAAAGCAAACCGCATCCCCAACGCCCACCTCGCCGACGTCGGACGCTGCGGCGCATGCCAAACCGCCCTGCCCGCGCTCAGCACGCCGCTCGATGTGGACACCGCCACGTTCAAGGCGATCACCAGCACCGCGAAGGTACCCGTACTCGTCGACTTCTGGGCCGCGTGGTGCGGACCGTGTCGTCAAGCGGCCCCCGAGGTGAAACGCGTCGCCCAAGACCTCGCCGGACGCGCCATCGTGCTCAAGGTCGACACGCAGAAGCACCCCGACTTGGCCCAGCTGTTTCGCGTCAACAGTATCCCCAACTTCGCGGTCATCAAGGACGGCGAGTTGGTCTTCCAGCAGCCCGGCTTGGTCAACCACCGGCAGATGCAAAAGTGGCTCGAGGACGCTGCGAAGTAACCCGCACGCCCCCGCGCACTCCAAGTTCCAAACACAGCAACCTCAATCACTGTACGGAGAGTCACCATGACCATGCCCGCAATGAAACGTGAATTCGCCATGACCTACGACGACGCCCTCGTCAGCGTCGTCGATGCCCTCAAGACCGAAGGCTTCGGCGTCCTCACCGAGATCGACGTACAACAGACCTTCAAGAAGAAGCTCGACGTCGACTTTCGACGCTACAAAATTCTGGGCGCGTGCAGCCCGCAGCTCGCGCACCAAGCCCTCTCCGCAGACCTCGACGTCGGCGTGCTGCTGCCCTGCAACGTGGTCGTGTACGAAGGCGACGACAACAAGGTGGTCGTCTCCGCCGTCGACCCAGCGCTCGCCATCGGCGCGTTCGGCGATGGGCAGTTCACCGCCGTCGCCGACGAAGTCCGCGCTCGGCTGATGCGCGTCCTCGACAAGGTGGGGTAAGCACATGCTCACCAAGATCCTCATCATCGCCGCCGCCTTCGTCGCCGTGTTCGCGTTCGTCACCATGCGCAGCGCGTTCGCCGTCTCCGGCGAAGACGCCCGCGCGGCCGTCGACGCTGGCGCAATCCTCGTCGACGTACGAACGCCGGCGGAGTTCGCGGCCGGCCACATCGACGGCGCCGTCAACATCCCCGTCGACGGCCTCGCCCAACGCGTGAGCGAGCTCGGAGACCCCACCGGCGCCGTCGTGGTCTACTGCCGAAGCGGCGCTCGCAGCTCACGCGCCAAGGGCATGCTCGAGCGCGCCGGCTTCACCACCGTCAGCGACCTGGGCGCGATGTCGAACTGGCGCTAACCACACGCCAAAAACCGACGAAGACGTTCGGGCAAATGCTCGAACATCTTCGTTTTTGGCTCATGGCGTCGGCTCAACCGGCGCCGCATGACTCAGCGGCGGACTACTCGACGCAGTCTCGGTCGTCCTGCTCAACGATGATGAACTCGACGCGCCGGTTGTTCTGGCGGCCTTCTTCCGTGCCGTTCGTATCGATGGGCGCTTCTTCGCCCCAGCCGCGGCTCAGCAGGCGAGCGCCGTCGATTCCACGGTCGTCGAGGTAACGCATCACCGAGGCGGCGCGGCGCTCCGACAGGTCCCGGTTGTAGCTACTGCTGCCTTGCGAGTCCGTGTGGCCCTCCACGCTCAGCAACCGGATGAAGGTCGACTCTTCCAGCACCGAAGCCACGTCGTCGAGCACGCGGAACGAGCGGGTCTGAATCACGTCGCTGTCCAGGTCGAAGTACACGCGGCCATCGATGTCGATCGAGTCACAGGTGACCCGCGCAGCGCGATCTTCCTCGGGGCATCCGTCGGAATCGCGGTCTCCGTCCATGTCCTCGGGGTCGTTCATGCAGGCGCCGAAACCGTTCGGCTGCACAGCGCCGTCGCGCACGTCCGGCACGCCGTCCTGGTCGTTGTCCAGGTCGGGGCAGCCGTCGGTGTCTTCGTAACCGTCGAAGTCCTCCGGGTCGTTCAGGCAAATACCGAAGCCGTTGTCGCCGGTCTCACCGTCACGAATGTCCGGCACGCCGTCGCCGTCGTTGTCCAGGTCCGGGCAGCCATCGGTGTCCTCAAAGCCGTCCATGTCCTCGGGGTCGTTCAAACAAACGCCGAAGCCGTTGTCGCCGGTCGCGCCGTCGCGAATGTCGGGCACGCCGTCCGCGTCGTTGTCCGGGTCCGGGCAGCCTTCAAGGTCTTCGAATCCATCGAAGTCCTCCGCCTCGAGCGGACACGCGTCGTCGGGGTCCAGGTATCCGTCGCCGTCCGTATCGAGGGGCGCGCGGACAGCCGCGTGCACGGAGATGCCAGCAAAGAGTCGCCAGTCGGGGCTACCGGCGCCGCTGATCAGACCGACGCTCGTACCGCCCTCAACCGAGACGGAGGGGCTGGCGTCGTAGCGACCGCCGAACAGCAGCTCGGACGCCTTGTCGCGCACGTCGCGACCGCCTTCCAGCACGCCGAGCTGCGTCTGCAGTTCCGGGATGAGCCAGCCGCGGCCGCGGCGACCCACGTTGATCGCGCCAGCGGCGCTGATCGTGAGTTGGTCGTTGAGCGCGACGTTCTCCAGCTCGCGCGTCGGGCGGACCAAGTAGCCCACCTGCACGCCCATGCGGGAGCGGTTGGCGAACACATAGTCGAGCAGCAATCGGGGGTGCGCGCGAAGCTCACCGCCTTGGTACAGGTCCGAATCGCCCGTCGGGACACGCACCGTCACGTCGGCGCCGAACATCACGCCCGAGTCGCCCTCGGCCACGTCGTCCAGGAACGCAGCGCGCATCGCCAGGCGGATATCGCCAACGCCGAAGCCGGCGCCCTCTGCGTCCACACCCAACACACCGCCCACGGACTCACCATCTTGGTAGAGCACCAGGGGCACCGCGATGCCGATGTCCAAACGGTCGTGCAAGCCGATCGACGCCATCAGGTCGCTCGTCATCTGCGCGCTCAGAATCTCAGCTACGCGCTCGTTGTCCTCGTACAAGACGAGCGCCGAGTCCGCGTAGTTCAAGAACAGCGCAAGGTCCCAAGCGCCCTGGTCCAGCGTGTCGGCGAACGGGCTGTTCCAATACGCCGTGCTACGCGACGTCGCCGGGGTCATTCCCTGCGCGTCGAAGCCGTCCTGAGCCGCCGCCGGGGCGCTGACAAACACGCTCAACGTGAGCGCGATGAACGCGCCCGCCAGGGAGAAAGGGAGCTTTCGCCCCTCCCCACGTCGCCGCAGCGCGACGAGCGCGCCGAGGAACAAGAACAGCCCCCAAGGCGCCGCCGGACCACCGGTCGACGAGCAGCCGTACATCGAGCCGCCCGCCAACGACAGGTTGCGCGCCGGGGCGAAGTCGTCCGCCGGGTCGAGCGGGTCGGTGCCACGGTCAACCTCAACGCCGTCATCGATGCCGCCGTCGTCCGTGTCCGGGTCCAGCGGGTCGGAGCCGATGTCGAGCACCTCTTCGCCGTCCGTCAGGTCGTCGTCGTCGCTGTCCGGGTCGAGCGGGTCCGTCTCGCCCTCGTCGACCTGACCGTTCGCGGTCTCGCCTTCGCCGTCGCCGGAATCCTCGCCACCCGTGCACACCTCTTCCACCGACTCCGGCCCATCGCAGAGCTCGTCGTCGTCGGTGTCCGGGTCCGTCGGGTCGGTGTTGGTCTCGGGGTCGGCGTCCGGAATGAACGTGTCCGTGTCGGTGTCCGGGTGGAGCTCCTCGTCGGTCACGCCGAGCTCGGTGCCGTCCTGAATGCCGTCACCGTCCGTGTCGGGGTTGGTCGGGTCGGTCTCGAGGTCGGCCTCGTCGCCGTCGAGCAGGCCGTCGTCGTCCGTGTCGGCGTCGCGCGGGTCCGTCTCGCCCTCGTCCACTTCACCGTTACCGTTCAGGTCTTCGCCGGCTTCGCAGATATCGCCGAAGCTGATCGGGCC
>CBDUJZ010000219.1:0-6293 GCA_965367675.1 uncultured Myxococcales bacterium
CTCCGTGATCGGTCTTCACATGGAAGGTACACATGCGCCGAACGTGATCGGTGCGCTAGACGTCCGCGTCGGTGACGGCGGCGACGGCGGCGATGGCGGCGCGGGTGGAACCGGCGGCGCGGGTGGTGCCGGTGGCGACGCAGTGGGCTGGTCTGCCGGCCCGTACTCGCTCTGGTCGGGCGCTGGTGGCCACGGCGGTGGCGGTGCTGCGGGCGGCGGCGGCGGCGGCGGTAGCGGCGGATGGTCGCTCTGCACGTACGCGCCCATCGCCATGGTCCGCCCGGCATCGATCCTGTGTACCAACGGTGAAGGCGGCGAAGGCGGGCTCGGCGGCGCCGGCGGCGTGAACGTCGCGCTGGACGCCTTCACAGGACCGAACGGCGACCGCGGTATCGACGGGGAGCCCGGTGGCACCGGAGAGCGCGGCGTCCTCGTCTACTGACGGCGCACATCGTACGCGGGATTCAGGTCGCCGTACGCAGGCCCGCGACCACCGCGTCGAACACCACGCGGATGCGCCGGCTTGTCTTCAGTTCGCGGTGGCTCACCACCCATATCGGCACCGGGATCGAAGGCAGCGCTTCGAACACCCGCACCACGCCGGGCTCGGCTTCGCCCACCGCCTCCATCATCATGCAGATGCCCAGCCCTGCCTTCGCCATCTGCCACTGCACCAGGTGGTTGGCGGTCACCAACGTGAAGTTCTCCGCGGTCACCGGGATGCCGAACGGCGCGAACATCTTGGTCATGACCTCGCCGGGCTCAAAGCCGAAGATCTCCGCCCGCGCCAGGTCGTCCGCGGTGTCGAACGGGCCCGCCCGCTCCACGTAACTCGGGGCCGCGTAAAAGTGCGCCGCGCTGTCTTTCACTTTGGTCGCCACCAGCGCATCGTCGCGCGGCCGAAAGTTGCGAATCGCCACGTCCGCTTCGCGCCTGCGCAGGTCGCTGGCATCGTTCGACGCTACGATCTCGTACGTGATGCCCGGGTGCTCCCCGCGCAGCTTCGCCAACACCGGCGGTAGCAGGTGGGCGGCGATGGTCTCGCTCGCCGCGATGCGCACCACACCCTCCAGCGACGTCGCCTGCCCGGCCGCGATGAGCGTCGCCCGGGCCGCGGCGTCGGCCATCAGCTTGACCTGCTCCGCCAAGTCAACGCCGGCCGAGGTGAGCCGCAGGCCCGTGCCGACCCGCTCCACCAGCGTGACGCCGAGCTCTTCTTCGAGCGCCGCGATCTGACGGCCGATGGTGGGCTGCGTGACGCCGAGCGCGCGCGCCGCCGCTGAGAACGACCCTTCTTGGGCGGTCGCGTGGAAGGCGCGCGCGCGGTTCCAGTCGAAGTTGAGGTTGTGCCAGTCCATGCATAAACGCATACTCGATGTGTTCATTTGCGCAATGGTGAGGGCCTCCGCCGGCGGGTATCTTCGCTTCATCAACCCCCACGGAGACCTGAAATGAAAGCCATTACCCAACGCCGCTACGGCTCCCCCGACGCCTTCACGTTCGCCGAGCTTCCAACGCCCAAGGTCGGCCCCACGGACGTGCTGGTCGAGGTGTTCGCGGCTGATTCCACCCAAGGCGACCGCCGTCTGCGCACGGGCGACTTCCCCGGCTTTACGTTCATCCCGGCCCGACTCGGCCTGGGCATCACCGGGCCGCGGAACCCCATCCCGGGCACCGCCTTCGCCGGTCGCGTCGCTCAAGTGGGCGCCCAGGTCACGCGGTTCGCCGTAGGTGACGACGTCTTCGCCGAGGGCATGGGCGGCGGCTACGCCGAGTTTGTCGCCGTTGCCGAGAACAGCGCGATCGCCAAAATGCCGAAGGGGTGGAGCTACGAAGAGGCGGCGTCCCTGCCCTACGGCGCTCTGACTTCGTGGGAGTTCCTGAGCACGATGGCGAAGGTTCAGCCCGGCCAGCGCGTGTGCATATTGGGCGGCTCGGGCGGCGTCGGCCGATACGCAATTCAAGTCGCGAAGTTCAAGGGCGCGCACGTGACCGGCGTGGCTGGCCCGACCGGACAGGCGCTCATGCGAGAGCTCGGCGCCGACCACGTGGTCAACTACCGCGAAGCCGATTTCCGAGACGCAAACACACAAACGCCCGACGCGAAGTTCGACGTCGTCCTCGACACCGTCGGAGTCTCCAGCTTTGGCCACGCCAAGCACGCGCTCGCCACCGACGGCCACTACTTGTCGTTGCTGGTCACCTTGAAGCTCGCGTTCTTCATGGTGTTCACCCGCCTGTTTGGCCGTAAGAAGGCGACCATGGGCGCGGCGATGGGCAGCGCGGAGTCCCTGGACGAGGTGCGTGCGCTGGCCGAGTCAGGCGCCTTCCGGCCGGTGATCGCGCGGGTGTTCGACTTGGAGCAGATCCGCGAAGCCCACGCGTTGCTCGACGCCGGCACCGCGCTTGGAAGTGTGGTGGTGCGCGTGCGCAGCGCCCGCCCCAAGTTGGTGGCGGACGCTGCGTGAGCGCCACGCCAACGAAGTCCGTTCATGCGGGGCGAATGGCGCTCCCAAAACGAGAATTGGCGCGGAGGAGACCGCGCCAACATCGAGTGGTTGTTCGGGGTTGCCGAACGAATCTCACCGGGCGGCCGCGAACGCGTACCGCAAGGCGGATGAGAAATTATCCGAAGAACATTGCCATTGCCCAGTAGCTCAACATAAACATTTTCCCTCCGTGGTTAAGGTGCGCTTCACATTGCGTTTCGCTAGGTCATGGAGTCAAGTTTCATCTGCGTGGTGGGACGACGCAGGTCCGCAGCGCGGGGTGTACTCAGCCGCCTCGAACGCGGCCACGACGAACCCCGAGCCGCATGCAGCGCCACATCCTCGATGTGCAAAGTAGATGAGCGACCAACACGCAAAGAGCAACGTCGCGGCCGTGAGTGGCGGCACGTCGAGCGGCCGGCGCCGTGCGCTACAACAGCGCGATGTGTTGGTTGAACAGCGACCAAGACAGTCCCTTTCGCGTCCCCTTTCCGTTGCCTTCCGTACGCGCGATCACCTGTCCAAACCCGAGCCCGCCGCCCACTTGCTCAAACGGCCCGCTCGTCGCGACTCCCTCGAACTCGTACTGCTCGCTCCGGTCGCCGGGCTCGTTCGTCTTGACCACGACCCGCCAGCCGATGACGTCGTCGAGCGGCATCGACTCCATGTCGAAGATCGTGGCGTTCTCGGTCGCCAGCAGGCGTTCGTCCAGCAGCGTGGCTTCTTCCTTTCGTACGGTCACCAACACCTGCGTATCGAGCAGCTGGCCGTCGATTCGAAACGAAGAGACCCGCACGTTCGCGTAGCCGGGCTGATCCGCGTCGGTGTCGATACGAATGAACCGCTGCTCCGTTTCGGTGTCCGTGATCTCAACCCAGCCGGTGTCGCGCTCGAGTGTTAGACTCGCCTCGATTGGCGACATGCCTTCCCGTTCGATCGCGATCGATACTTCGAAGCCGTCGCTATCTCCGGCCAAGAAGCTCGACTCGAACACCCGCTCTTCGCCGGTGGCGACCAGCGCGTCGCTCACGAACACGCTCTCGCCGTCCGCCAGCAGCAGCTCGACCTCGGGGCCGTCCACAGACACGCCGGTGTCGGTGAACACGGTGAGCTGAACATTGTCCTCGTCGATCCACAGCGACGTGGCCGGCTGGTTGGCAGACCATGGCGCGCTGGACTCGGCGAGCGCGGTCTCCAAGCCCACGGCCGAGATGGCGACCGTCGCCTCGGAGCCGCCGTCGAGGGCAACTTCAACGTCTGCGATCTCCGTCGTGTAGATACGCTGCGTGACCGTCTCAACGGCGTAGGTTCCGTCGAGCGTTGCCGGCGTCACCGTCGCCTCTGCGCTCGGCACGAGCCCGGCCGCGGCCATGAGCTCGAAGTCGCCGCGGACCGTGAACTCGATCAGGCCCTCGCTGCGCGCATCCACGCTCCAGTCGATGTCGTCCAGGCCCGGGTCGATGTCCGCCGCAAAGTCCCCGTCGACGAACGTCGCGCTGCCGAGGCCTTCGATCGCGATCTCGCCGGCGGTGCGCGCCCCAACGGACCAGTCCGCAGGCCGCTCGAACGCGTAGATCACGTCGGCGACCATCGGCACATCTAACGCCACTGGCGTGCTCGGCTCCAGGCCATCGACCGTGATCGTCGCTTGCAGTCCACCGGCCGGACCTTCGCCGCGAACGATGGCCCACACGACCGCGCCATCGCCTTCGCGTTCGAACCCGGCCGCGACCACGGGCGTGGCCGAAGTGGGCGGCGTCGCTGGCTCGGGAGGAGCGGTGTAGACCATGCGCGTGCTGCGGCGCACCTTGAGCCGCGTCCGCTTGGGCCGATGGTACCGAGCGATGATGCCGTCTTCGCCGGTGGTCTGCACGACGCGATCGACGGTCGCGCCTTCTTCGCTGTCGATCAGCGCGATGTCGACGACGGCGCCCGGGGGCACGTCGGTGTCCGGGATCAGCATGCTGCCGTAGTCCCGCGCAAAGGCGGTGCGGAAGCCGATGCCATCGAGCGAGATCCACCCGTCGCCGACATGCTCCGCCGCGCGGCCGCTCACGGCGACCGAAACCACATCCTCGCCCGCGTCGTCCTTGGCGATGGTCACGAACAGCAAGTTGGTGCGCTCGAACGCGCTCGCGGGCATGCCGGGCATGTCGGCGGACGTCAGCGCCAGCGTGAGCGTACCTTCGTCCGCCTGGCCGGTCACCGTACCGAGCGCGGTGCCCACGCGGTCGTACAGCGTGACCTCGACGGCGGCATCTGGAGCGCCGGTGCCAGCGGCCTCGAGCACGCGCTCGTCGAGCACGGAGTGGCCGCGGAGCGACGTCGTGGTCGCCTCGCCGCCGTCGACGCTCACCCGCGCTTGCAGCCGCGTGGACGAGGGCCGGAACCAGACCGCTGGACGGCGGGTTTCAAACGACGCGACGATGCCTTCGTTGGTGCTGCGGATGTCCGTGAGCTGGCCGCCCGCGCAGCCCTCACAGGCCTCGAGCGGCTCGCGGTCAACCGCGGACTCCGCGTCGAACGCCGCTCCTACCTCCTTGAATTCACTGAGGATTTCGGCGCCGCTGTCCTCCGAGGAGACGCCCGCGATCGGCCCCTGGTAGATCAGGTATTCATCCGACTGCGCCATCGACACGCGCTCGCCGCCTTCGCGCACCATCATCGCGCCATCGACGCTCTTGCTGCCCGTAGCAATGCTGCCAACAAACGCGTCCAGCGCGGCCGGCGCCCCCACGAGCGTGACCTCGATCGCGTTCTGGTAGCGCTCGATGATGAAGGTCACGTTGTCCACCTCCACGACGGTGTTCCACCCGGTGAGCGGGATGGAGACGTCGCCGAGCGTGAAGGTGATCTCGTCGGTCGGCCACGTGTAAATGTCGGAGTCGTCGCCGGGGGTCTCGAGCACGATGGTCTGCAGGCTCGGCAGGTTCATCGTCACCTCGACGGACGCCGCGTCGGGGGTCGTGATCGTCGCGACGATCGGGCCTGGATAGCCGTCCGCGGCCACCGCGACGACCACCTCGGTCGTACCGCTGTCGTCTTCGGCGAGCTCCAGCGAGGACGCCAGAATACGGGCCTCGGTGGCGGTGATCTCCGGCAGCGCCGTCGCGTCTTCGTTGGTGTCCGCCGTGTCATCGGCGTCGGCGCTGGTATCACCGGCATCGCCGCCGGCGTCCGTGGCGTCGGCCCCCGTGTCGCCGGGCATCGCGTCGATCTGCACGTCTGCCCCAACATCACCACCGGCGTCGCCCACGTCTCCGATATCTACGCCCACGTCAGCCATGGGCGTGGGGTCTTCGACGTCACCGCAAGCGGCGAGGCTGCACGCGACAAGCGCGGCCGAGAAGGGGGCGAGCCCGCGACGGGCACGAGACGAAAGGTTGGAGCGTGTTTTCATGGCGAAACGTGGGGCAGTGCCGAGCAAACTCGGACGCGAAAAAAATACCCTCAAACGGCCTAGGCCGGCGGCGAGTGAACAGACGCGACGGTGCCACGGCTATTCATGAGCTTGTGGGGATTGAGGGGTTTGCTAGGCCAAATGCGCTGCGTGGTCACGCAAACCCCGACTGGTCCTTCGACTTCGCTCAGGAAGGGTTCTTTTCTATCCAGCTCGCTGATGACCCCACCGGTCCTCGACTCCGCTCAGGAAGGGTTCTGTGCTGAGCGCGGTGGAGGGGGCCGCACGTCCTTCGACTCCGCTCAGGAAGGGTTCTGTGCTGAGCGCGGTGGAGGGGGCCGCACGTCCTTCGACTCCGCTCAGGAAGGGTTCTGTGCTGAGCGCGGTGGAGGGGGCCGCACGTC
>CBDUJZ010000220.1:0-6250 GCA_965367675.1 uncultured Myxococcales bacterium
GGACGCCGGTTTCGGGGTTGTCTAGCATCACGTTTTCGATGCCGGACATGCCGTCCATGTCGATGCTCGGGTCGTCGTCGGTGCTGTAGGGGTCACCCCAGTTGGGGCGTGTGTTGCTGTAGTGGCAGTCCCAGTGCGCGTCTTTCCAGCAGCCGTTCTGGTGCAGCAGGTGCAAATCCAAGTCTGTCCCGCCGCCCGGGAGCTCCTCTCCGTTCGCGGCTCGCCACGTGAGCTGAACGTGGATGTCTTGGAAGGGGGCTGCCACGATGCTCGCCGTCGCGGGCGCGGACACGGCGCCCCGCTCGTCGGTGACCACGACTTGCAGCGTGAAGGAACCCGACATGTCGAGGAACAGCCGCGTCTCCGCTGCGTCCGACGGCTGGGGCCGCACTGTCGAGCCAACGGGCCAGCTGACCACGGCCCACTGGTAGTCGATGATGTCACCATCGGCGTCGGTGGACCCTGCCGCGGAGCAGATCACAGATTCGAGTGGCTGTACCCGGAGCCCCGTGGTCGGCGCCTGCGGTCGCCCTTCGACGCGGCAGGTGACACGCGCAATGGGCGCTTCGTTGTCCGCGTTGTCACCGTCGAAGAGCGCGTCCACGACACCGCTGTCCGATGCCGCGTCGTCGTCAGCGGTATCGTCGTCGACTGTGGTATCTGAACCGCCGACATCGGCCGTCATGGCGTCGGGTGTCTCATCGTCGCTGTCCTCCGCGGTGTCCGCGGACACATCGGAGCCCTCGTCTGTCCCGGAATCCGACGCCGCGCTGCTGTCCTCGGACGCATCCGGTGATTCGCTAGGAAGCGTAGCAAAGTACTTCGGCTCGGTTCCGCATCCCGCGATAAGCAAGGCGGCGGAAGGGAGCAGGGCGAGTAAACGAAGCGCGTGCCGATTCATGAGCAAACCTCAAGCGATGAGCGTGCCGGATATCGGAGAGCCGCGTCGTCAACCCCCCGAGCGGTGACCACAACGGGTGATCACACGGCCAACTGTAACCGCGATCCGATCTGGAAAACACTGTCAGCGTGTTGTTTGTGAACTGGTCAACTGGTATGACCACTGCACCAGTCGCAGGAGACACCATGTTCAAGATTCCAGACAGAGCGTCCCTCCCAGACCAAGTCTACGCCCAGCTGCGGGACCAAATCGTGAGCGGTGACCGCGAGCCCGGAGAGGCGTTGCCGTCGGAGCGGGCGTTGGCCGAGCTGCTCGGGATCAACCGCGGCGCGGTGCGCGAGGCACTCAAGCGGTTGGCTGAGGCGCGGCTGATCGCGGTCCGACAGGGCGAGGCCACGCGGGTGCTCGACTATCGGCGGACCGCGGGCATCGAGCTGCTCTCGGTGTTGGTGCTCGACGCCGACGGCGCGGTGAACCCGCGGGTGGTGCGCAGCATCATGGAGATGCGCAGCGCGCTCGCACCGGCGCTCGCCGCAGCGGCTGCCAAACGCGCCGGCGCGTCGCTCCAAGCGCCGCTGGCGGAGGCGCTGCAGAACCTCAAGTCGGCGCCTGACAACGCGCAGCGGGCCAGGGCGTCACAGGCGTTCTGGGACGTGCTCGTCGATGGCTCGCAGAACATCGCCTACCGCTTGGCCTTCAACTCGCTGAGCACGACCACCGACCGCTTGGAGACTGTGATCGGCGATCTGCTGGCGGCGGAGTTTGGCCAAACGGAGACCTACGCGGCGCTGGCCGAAGCGGTGGCGGCTGGAGACGCTGCGGCATCGCATGCGCACGCGACCACGCTGGTGAACACCGGTGAGCAGGCCATCGGCGCGCTGCTCGAACTCTTGGCTCCGACCGCATCCGCGACCGCCGAGGACACATGAAGAAGTGGGACTTTCCGACACAAGCGAAGCCCGGCGACACGCCCGACACGCTGGGCGCCGTCGTCCGTCTGTTCTTGAGCCAGCCGGGCCCGTGGCTGATCATCACCGCGCTGACGGCGGCCGTGGTCACCCGCGTGGTCGTCGGCGGATGGTCGTGGTGGGACCTGGTGGTCGTGGTGGCGCTTCGCGCGTGGTGGCCCTTCCAAGAGTGGCTCATTCACACGTTCATTTTGCACCGTCGCCCGACCACGCTCGCGGGCCGGACCATCGACCTGGCGAACGCAAACAAACATCGGGCGCATCACCGTGACCCGTGGCGCCCCGAGTTGGTGTTCATCCCGTTGTTTTCGTTGGTCCCCGGCATCCCGTTTGTGGCGTTGTTATGTTTCGTTCTAACGCCGAGTTTGCCTTTGGCGCTCACAGCGTTCGCGGCACACATGACGCTCACGCTGCACTACGAGTGGGTGCACACGATCGCCCACACGCGCTGGGGCTCGCGCTCAGGCCCGTGGACGCGCGTGGTCAAAGCGCACCAGCTGCACCACTTTAAGAGCGAAAAGTACTGGATGGGCGTGAGCATGACCTTCGGTGACCGCGTGCTCGGCACCGCGCCCGCCGCCGCCGACGTGTCGCGCTCAGCCACCGTACGCACCCTCGGCATCGTCGAGCCGGCGTAGACGTCGGACGGGCGCCCGGCCCGTATTGCGTGCCAATGTACGTTGAGCATTGTTGAAACCCGCTTCCCGTGGTCTCCTGCCGGCACGCTTGGGGGTCACCTGAGCGCCGACCTGGAATTGGGAGTGCGCGTGCTTGTTTGGATGCATCGTGAGTGGAGGGTACAGCCGTGTTTGGGCTGGTGTGTGGTGGTCGTGAGCTTGCTCATCGGGTGTGGGACCTCCACTTCGGAGGAGGCCGCCGATACGAACGAAACCGCCGACGGTGGCGCAGACGTGGAGGCTGCCGACACGTCGAGTGGGCAGCCCGATGGGTCAGTGCCCGAGGTGTTGCCCACCGGGGCGCCCTGTTCGAGCACCAACCCGTGCGGCGGCGACAGCGTGTGTAACGAGGCGTGGCCTGACGGGTATTGCACGAGTTGGAGTTGTCGCGGCGGCATCACGCGGTGCCCGGGGGACGGCGTCTGCGACATCGTGAATGATGTCCGGAACTGCCTCGACGCGTGCGAGGAGGAGCGTGATTGCCGCGAAGGGTATTCGTGCCTCACGTTGGAATCCGGGCGTCTCGCGTGTGCGCCCACGCAGCCGACTTCGCGCACTGAGGCCGGTGGCCCGGGTGGCGACATGGTGTGCTACGGCGTGCCGGAGACCGGCGTTGTGACCGTTCCGGTACCCGCGCTTCCGGACGCGCTCTCCACCGCGGTGGTGTTCTACAGCGACGCCGGCCGCGTAGCGCCGCAGTCGATCACATTGGACACTGGCGAGACCATCACACTCTTCGATACGGAATGGCTCGATGGTACGGTCGGCTATCGCGTGGCGTTCAACGTCGCCCAGGTCTCGTTCCCGTTTCTACCGCCTGGCCGCCCAGAGGTTCCGGTGTCGGCCACGGTCAAGGCGCAGGCCTTGGGCGAGCTTTGCGTGCGGGTTTGGAGCCGTGCGTCGCAGGGCTCCGAGCTCACGCTCAATGTCTACTTGAATACGCTCGCGGGTGAGTCCGCCGCCAGTCCCCCGGCGTACGTTTCGCGGGCGTTCTTGGAGACGGGGCGCATCCTGGACGACGTGGGCATCAACCTGACCACGAACTACCTAGAGTTGGATCCCGAGATGGCGGAGCGGTACCGGATCATCCGTGACAACGCCGCGTTGGACGGGCTCGTGTCAGAGTCTTACGCCCCGCCAACGGTGAGCACGCTGAGCTTGAACGTGTTTCTGGTCGACGGCCTGTTCCCGGAATCGGCTGTCATCGGGATCTCGCGGGGAATTCCAGGGCCGTCTGGTGTGCACGGAACCAAGGCGAGCGGTGTCGTGATCTCGGGAGAGTATCTCCGAGAGGGTGGTGCGGGCGGCGGCACTGTGATCGCGCACGAGATCGGTCACTTCCTCGGGCTCTTTCACACCACCGAGCAGTCACGCACCCGCTTCGATCCGCTCGATGATACGGGCGAGTGTGAGCCCGGGATGAGCGACTTCGTGAACCCCAGGGAGTGCGACACTCGGAACCTGATGTGGCCGTGGCTTGAGAGCGCCGCGGGCAATTTGACCCGGGACCAAAGCTGGGTGCTTCGTCGAAACCCGCTCGTGCGGAGCGTGCCTTAGCTCAGCGTGCCTTAGCTCAGCGTCGCGACGGCGTCGTGGTACTCGCGGACGAGCTGCTGCACGATGTTCTCGATCGACATCACGTCCGTAATCTCGGCCACGCCGTGTCCCGCGCTCCAGATGTCGACCCAGCGCTTTGCGCCGTCGGGGGAGCCGTCGGCTTCGAAGTCCTCGGGCACCGTGCTGGCGATGAAGTTGGCGTGGATACCGCTGACGCGGTCCGTGTACACGATGTCCTCGGGGCCGGCGTCCACGACCAGCTGCTTGTAGTCCTGCACGGCGCCGCACTCGGTGCTCGCGATGAAGCGGGTGCCCATGTACACGAGCTCGGCGCCCAGGCTCAGCGACGCGGCGATTTGGCGGCCGGTCGAGATGCAGCCGGCGGCGATGACGGGGATGCTGAGGTTGTCGCGCAGGTACGGAATCAGCGCGAACGGGCTGATGGCGCCCGCGTGTCCACCGGCGCCGGACGCGACGCCGATCACGGCATCCACGCCCGCGGCCTCGGCCTTCTTGGCGTGCTTCAGGTTCACCACGTCGTGGAACACGGTGGCGCCAACGCCGTGTGCGCGCGACACGATCGGCGTGGGGTTGCCGTAGCTGGTGATCCACACGGGCACCTCGAACTCCTCACAGAGCGCGATATCGGCCTCGCGGCGCTCGGGGTGCGTAAGCCCGATGGTCATGTTGATGCCGAACGGCTTGTCGGTGCGCTGCCGAATCCACTCAAGATCGGCACGCAGCAGCTCGGGCGTGCGCGCGTTGAGCGATGGCATGGTGCCCAAGATCCCGGCCTCAGCGGCGGCGACGATCATCTCTTTGTTCGAGATGATGAACATGGGCGCCGACACGATGGGGTAGCGCAGGCCGAGCTTGCGAGAGAGGGCGGTCTGAAGAGGCATCGTGAGCTGGGTGTGGGTGGTGGGGGCGCGGCGCCGGACGCGGTTGGCCACGCGCTGAGCCAGTTCGTACTACCGAGTGGCGTGCGTCAACACCTTGCGGACCGCGTCCGCCATATCGGCCATGTCCTTGGTGCGCAGCGTGGGGTGCACGAGCATCATGAGCGAGGTCTCGCCGAGCGCTTTGGCGACCGGCAGCGGCTCGGCGGGGCGCACGTCGGCGAGCGCCTTCTCCAGGTAGATTTCGCTGCAGCTGCCGGAGTAGCACGGGATGCCCTCGGCGTTGATGGCGGCCATCACGCGGTCGCGGTCCCAGCCTTCGGCGAGCGCTTCGGGCTGCACGTAGGCGTAGAACTTGTAGTTCGCGTGGGTCATGTGGGCCGGCACGCGGGGCACGCGCACGGAGTCGAATCCCGCGAAGGCCTCGTGCAGCGCTTCGGCGTTGGTGGCGCGCTTGGCGCTCCAGCCGGGCAGCTTGGCCAAAATCAGGCGCCCGATGGCGGCCTGCATCTCGGTCATGCGCGCGTTGGTGCCGGTGGACTCGACCACCCAACGGTAGCCTGGCGCATGCTCGCGCTCGTGCACGGCTTCGTAGCTTTTGCCGTGTTGGTTCAGCGCCCAGCAGTCGCGCCAGAGCGCCTCGTCGCTGGTGCTGATGAGCCCGCCTTCGCCGCCGGTGGTCAGGATCTTGTCCTGGCAGAAGCTGAACGAGCCGGCGTGTCCAATGCTGCCGATTTGACGACCGCGGTACGTGGCGTGGTGGGCCTGCGCGCAGTCCTCGATGACCTTGAGCCCGTGGGCATCGGCCAAGTCCATGATGGCGGTCATCTCGCACGGCCAGCCGCCCAGGTGCACTGGGATGATCGCCTTGGTGCGGGGCGTGATCGCGCGCGCGATTGACTCGGCGGTGATGTTACCGCTGTCGGCGTCGACGTCGGCGAAGGTGGGCGTGGCGCCGCACATGCGGACCGCGGACGCGGAGGCCATGAACGTGCGCGGCGTGGTGATGACCTCGTCGCCGGGGCTCACGCCAAAGGCGCGCAGCAGCAGCTCCAGCGAGAGCGTGCCGTTGGCCACCGAGATGGTGTGGCTCACGCCGAGCGCTTGCGCGTACTCGGCCTCGAACTGCTTACAAGCGTCGCCGGTCCAGTAGTTGACCTTGCCGGAGCGGAGCACGTCCACGACCGCCTGCTGCTCGTCCTCGGAGAAGACGGGCCAGGGCGGGAGCGGGGTGGAGCGAACGGGGGT
>CBDUJZ010000221.1:0-6238 GCA_965367675.1 uncultured Myxococcales bacterium
CCGCGTGCGCTTGCGAGGAGGAGCTCGGCGAGGCGCCGGTGCTCAATCCGCTGCCTGAGGACCTGCGGGCAGGCGCGGAGCCCGCGCTGGTGCTCCACCCGTGGATGACGGACGGCGTGTGCGGCGACGACGCGGTGCACGGCTTTGAGATCCAGCTTACGGGCACCAGCTCCCGCCCCATCGAACGCGTGGTGTTTCCTGGCCTGTTCGATGAGCGCGTCGAGGTCGAAGTGGAGCCAGTTCCCGCGGGCTCGTTCTCGTTCCCGGTGGCGGTCTGCGGCGCGTACTTACCCGAGACTGAGGAGCTGTCGGTGTTGGTTGTCGACGCGCTCGGGCGAGAGTCGAACATCGAAGGGTGGACGTTCCCATTGCTGTCGAACAGCACCCTTGTGAGCGTAGAGGCGACCGTCGCCCGGGACCCCAACACGCACGTGCTGCGGCTGACTGGAACCGCGGCGGCGCGAAACCCTGGTCGCGGGCGGTACGCCGGGTTCGACGCCGAGGGCGGGTCCCTGTTTACGGGTGTCGAAATTCCTCCGGCTCGGGTGCGGTTCGACGGCGAGACTTTCGAGTTTGTGAACTACGTGTCGGGCGTTGAGTCGCTACCATCACCGATCGCCCGCTACAGCGTAGAAGTTCTGACGCTGTCGGGTCGCGTGTCGAACGCCGTACAGGTGGCCCTGCAGGAGGCGCCCGCGTTTGGGGATGCATGCGTTCCCACGATAGCGGCTGGGATCCCGACGTGTCCGGACACCGTGGTGTGCCACGAAACGACCGGGCCGAACACTGGCGAGTGTGGTCCCCCGGTCGGTGGCGCTCCGACGTTGCTGCCGGCCGTGGCGTCGCGGCTAGAGCTTCGATCGGAGGCCTGCAGCGAGGAGTTTCCCCACGCCATCTACGTGACGCTGGCGGGTACGTCCTCTGAACCCATCGTGGGTCTTTCGCTGGAGTTGGCGGCGATCACCTACCCGCGAACGGTGGCGCCAACCGCCGCCGGTGCCTTCGAGTTCGATTACGCGTTCTGCGTTCGCGATACCCCGGACGAGGTGGCCTTCCGGGTCATCGACGAAGGCGGTCGGGAGTCGGCTGAGACCGCCACGATCACATTCTAACGACTGCGGGGCTCCCTGCTGGCGCCCGGCTCACTCCTCGAACCCCTCTCGTCGCGCGTCCGTCGCGAAACGAGCGCTCCCCGACAATCCTATGCGTTTCCACTCCCCGACAATCTTCGTTTTGGCGGCCTGCAGCCTCACACTCCTGGCGGCTTGCAAAGAGGACGACCCAGATTCTCCCCCGGAGGTCACGGTAACGGTTGAGCCGTTCGTCGCCGAAACACCGTTAGCGCTGCAGATTCAGGGCGCATATGGCTGCGTGTTGGACATTGATTGCGCCGACAACATGCACTGCTTCCAGAGCGTGTGCGCGACCGAGTGCAGCGGCGACGAGGACTGCGCCGAGCGCACCCGCTGTGTGTCGCCCGTGGACGCCAAAGACTTGGACGGCGGCTACTTTGCGGCTGCGCACGACGTACTGCCGGGATACCGGTTCGAGGCGCTGCCCGCCCGTGACCAGCGCGTCGCGGACGGTACAGAGACGCTGCGCCTGACCGCCGTGCTGAATCAGCCGGCCCCTCCCGAGGGCGTGCGCTACCGCTTGGAGTCGGAGCCGGTGATCGAGCTCCCCGTCGTGTCACGCACCGAGGGGGGCAGCACGGAGATCACGTTCGAGGTCCCCGTGGGCGCGCTCGAGCCGGAGCAGTTCCCCGTCGAGATCGGGATCATCTCATCGGTCGGCGTGTTGCGCGTGACCTTGGTGCGCACGCCATCGGTGGCGGGCGAGTACCTGGGCGAGGCGAGCATCTCGACGCTAGGCGGGATGAAGGTGCCGATGCGCATGTGGGTCGTCACGGACCCTGTGGAGGCGTCTCTCGAGGACGCCGAGCGTGCTTGGATGTTGCTGCCGGTCGGCGCCGATGAGATCTTCTCGCCGCACGAAGTGATCGCTGGTCGCCCGTGGGTCGCGAGCGAGCTGGAGTTCGACGGCTTCGTCGAACGTTGGGTGGGTCGGTTTGACAACACGTTCCACTTTGGGGCCGAGAGCTTCTTGCCGTCGTATTCGGCCGACCAAGTCGGGCGCACCATGCGTTTTGAGATCGAGCCGCTCGGCGCGGACCGGTTCACGGGCGCGTTCGTGGACCGCTGGGAAGGCCTGTACGAGACGCGGACGCTCGACGGCCTCCGCCAGCTTGAGGTGGTGCGTCTTGAGGGCGAGTTTGAGGTGTCACGCGTTGGCGTGGGGCCGGGCCCCGATGAGATCGTCGCGGCGGCCGGCGACGCGGCTAACCCCGGTCCCTTGCCGAACCCGTCGCTCGATCGCTGTCAAAACGCAGACTTCGCGGTCACGCCGATTCGCGTGGGCGAGGTCTCGTACGGTTGCGGTGACATCACTAGCGTCGCCGCGTTTGAGGTCGCTTCGGACGAAGACCGCGCGAACTGCGCCATCGCCGTCGCTGAGACAGCGCTCGCGGGTTCTACCGTGAGCGGTCAGATTCGAGATTTCTTGGACGGCGACGAGCAAACGCCCGGTGGACAGAGCTTCGCGGAGTTCATGGAGGCGTGCGCGGCCGGCGTCGGCGGCGCGTGTCGACCGAGCGAGGTCGTGCTGTGCAGCCGCCAGTTGACGGCATACGCGTTCTCGATCCCGGAGACCGAGGTCACCACCTCGGCGCAGCTCGTGCTGAGCTTCCAGAACGCCACCCGCGAGGCCTACTTGGGCCGTCAGTTGGGCGCGTTCCAGACGGACTCCGTGACGCGTTTGGCGTGGCTTCGGGCGTCGGACTTTCCCGCGATCGTGACGTCTGCGCTGCAGAGCCACACCGCCGGCCTGCTCCAAGATTGGGTCGACAACGTGCTGGATGTGCACCTGGACGTGCTCAGCGGCCAGGTGGACATCGCCGGGCTCGCCGTGATGTCTCGGGAGCCCCGCGGGGAGGACTCCGTGGTGGCGCGTCAACAGCTGCTGTTGGAGATGAGCCAGAGCTGGCGCGGCGCCATGGAGGCGCTCACGCTGGCGTCGCGGCGCTGGCACACGTTGTACCAGGGGGATCGCGAGCGGGCGGAGGCGGCTGAGGAGGTGTCTGTGCGCGCGTTCGACCTGTACGTCATCGCCGGCGTGCTCGCCAACTTGAACCGCGAGGCCGGCGTGGGATACGCCAACGCCACGTTCGGCGGAGGCTTCGGCCAGCTCGTGCGGTCAAACCGCATGCTGCGCCAGCCCTTCTCGTCTTTGATCTATGCGCGTGACGCTGAGGTCGTCGTCTCGACGTCGCTCGACCCGGAGAGCGGCGCGAACTCGATCTTGCGCGAGCGACAGGCGCTCGCCGAGTCCGAATTGCAAGCCGCCGACGTGGCGGTGAGCACGATCCTGACGACCGCCGACGCGCGGGCGCTCGATGAGTCGCAGCTGCGCAATCGGCTGAACAACGAGATCTCGGACCTGCGGGCCGACCTCGTTGATCTGTGCGGGCTCCCGATCGGATGCACCGTGGCGGACTACGGCGTGGTGGCCGAGTGCGAGGTCCGCGTAGACCCGGGCGAGTGCGGATTCTTGATCGACCGATTTACCCGTAACTTCGCCCAGTTCGACGGGGCTCAGAATGTGTCCGAAGCCGGCCGCGAGCTGATGTCCGTGCGAGACGCCGCGTTGGCGTTCGCGATCGCGGAAGAGGAGCTTCGGTCCCACGTGTCCGAGGTTCAGCGCGCCATCGCGACCACGGACGCGTTCGCGGAGAGCGTGGCGCAATGGGACGAGCGTCGCCGCGCCGCGTTGGACGAGATCGTGACGCTCACCAACAACGCGGAAGCGATCGCCGATACGACGATCACCGAACTGCTGACGGGGGTGAACGTGCGGGCACGTCTGCGCTCCGAGCTGATCACGGACCGACGCGCTTCGGTGGCTGATTGGTCGGCCATCCGGGTGGCCGGCGCGCAATCGGACTTCCGGAGTTTGGTGGCGCAGACGGCGCTGGAGCAGTCGGCGTCGGGCCAGCGTGAGGCTGGACAGACGGTTACCGAGACAGCGAGCGCGATCGCCGAAGGTCTGCCAACTTCCACGGGGCTCTCCAACGACGTGTTTGCGCCGGCGCGTATGGGGATCATGCTGGGTGGCGCGTTGGCGAGCGCTACGCTTCGCTTCGAGGCGCTTCGCTTCGAGAGCTTCGCGACACGCATGGAGAACGCGCGAGAGCGGGACCAGGCGCTGCGGACCGCCGAGCTCACGCGGCTGGAACAGGAGGGAGACATCGACGACCAGGAGGCCTTGGATGAGATCACGCAGCTGGCCGAGCAGGCCCAAGCTCGAACGACGGCAGCGCAGTTCGAGTTGCTGCAGATCAACCGCCTGATTGAGGTGGTGCGCGAGCAGGTGCAGGCGGACTTGGCGTTCCAGCGTGACCTGGTGGAGCTGCGCGATCGCCGCGACGCGGTCGCCACGCTGATCGGGCAAACCACGCCGCTTGAGATTCGCCTGATTCAGGCAGAGTACGACATTCAGCGCAGCGTGAACCAGTACCTGCAGGTCGCGCAGACCGGGCAGCTTCAGGGTGCCCGCCTGGCCGACCTGGAGTCGCAGCGTCAGAGTGTGAGCCTCATGCTCGGCAGCCCCAGCGTGGTGTTCCGCCGCGCGGCGGAGCTGGTGCGCGCCGAGGCCCGGCTCAACCGCGCCAAGGACGCGCTCATGAACTGGCTGGTGGCCATGGAGTACTTCGCGGTGCGTCCGTTCATGGACCAGCGGATTCAGATTCTGTTGGCCAGCAACACCAACCAACTCGAGGCGATCGCCGCCGAGATGGAGCGCCTCGAGGGTGTGTGCGGTGGGCTCACGAACCAAGAGACGAGCGAGGTCTCCCTGGTGGAGCTGTTGGACCTTGGCAGCGCGGTCGTCGATGGAAACGGCGTGGAGTTCGAATCCGGCGAGCGACTCCGGGCGACGCTCCGACGCGGCGCCGTGCCGGTCGACAAGCGCGTGCGCTTTCGGACCGACGCGAACGTGGGCGGACTGATGGGCCGCTCCGACATTCAAGCCGCGACATTCGCCCTCAGCTTGGACGACTTCTCCAATCTGGGCTCAACCTGCAACGCGCGCGCGCTCACGTTAGAGGTGCAGCTTGTGGGCGAGGGTCTTGGCGAGGGGCAACCGACGGTCAACATCTTGTACGATGGCAACAGCCAGCTACGGTCCTGCCAGCCTGGCTTCGCGTCCTATGTGGCGCAGTTCGGGACCACCTCGACCGCGTTCGGGGAGATCACCACGTTTGAGAGCCCGGGCCGAAGCGTGGCGCCGGTGGCGGGTATCAACGCGTTCCGCGAAGGCAGCGTGAATCAGTCGCTGGCTGGGCTCCCGCTGTCGGCGTCGTACACGCTGCTCATCGACCCGTCCGCGGGCGAGAACCGGAACATCAACTGGGACCGCCTGGAGGATATCCGGCTGCGAATCGGCTACGTGTACCAGGACGTGTTCCCGGCCGGCACCTGCGAGTAGGCCGAGGGGGAGGCCGGGCTTGCCGGACCACGCGCGTTCACGTCGCCGCTGATTCCGATAGCGGCTGCCAGCCGAAGGTTGTTTGTTCTTCGACGCAAACCACAAACAAACAAACGCCCGCTTAGCGTCTGCTGAGCGGGCGTTGTCTGTTACGTTTGTGACTCAAGACCGGGAATCACGGCTCGGAGATCACGGGCAGGGGAACACCGCGTCCATCGCCGTGATGACCTCGTCCACGTCCGCGCTCTCCAGGTCGTCCCAGGCGGCGGCGAGGATGGCGGCGTTGGTGGCGTCGCGCTCGCCGGCTTCGCGGTTCAGCACCGGGCCGAGGATGCTCAGGAACGCGGCGTCGGCGGCCTTGGCGGTGCCGTCGGCGGTCTCCCAGTCTTGCAGGCGGTCGACCACGATCTGGGCCACGCCGTGCATGAGCGCGGTGTCGAGCTGGCCCACGGCGAGATCACGGGTCGCCAGGTCTTCGGCCTCTTCGGCGTCGTCCAGGTCGCGCCAGCAGCGGACGCCCAGGATGCCGTCCCACACGCGGTCGTGGGTGTTGGGCACGATGTCGCGGATGTAGCCAGACAAGCCGAGCCCGCCGTCACGCGGCTCTGCTCCAGTGTAGTAAGCGTACGAGGAGTCGCAGTCCTTGGCGGCCACAGCGCAGGTGGTCGCCTCTTTGTGCGTCGACACGTACAGGAAC
>CBDUJZ010000222.1:0-6216 GCA_965367675.1 uncultured Myxococcales bacterium
TCATACGTTGTAGTATTCTTTGTACCAGTCCACGAAGGCCGCGATGCCGGCTTCGATGGTGGTCTCGGGCTTGAAGTCGACCCACTCCATGAGGTCTTCCACGTTGGCGTACGTGGACTTCACGTCGCCGGCTTGCATGGGCATGAAGTTCTTCTCGGCGGTTTTGCCGAGGCATTTTTCGAGCGCGCCGATCATGTCCATGAGCTGCACCGGCGCGTTGTTGCCGATGTTGAACACGCGGTAGGGCGCTTCGCTGGTGCCGGGGTCGGGGTTCATGCCGGACCAGTCCGGGTTCTCCTCCGCGGGGCGGTCCGTGATGCGGATGACGCCTTCGACGATGTCGTCGATGTACGTGAAGTCGCGGCTCATATCGCCGTTGTTGAACACGTTGATCGGCTTGCCCTCGAGGATGGCCTTGGTGAACAAGAACAGCGCCATGTCCGGGCGGCCCCACGGTCCGTACACCGTGAAGAAGCGCAGGCCGGTGGTGGGCAGGCGGTACAGGTGGCTGTACGTGTGCGCCATCAGCTCGTTGGCCTTCTTGGTGGCCGCGTACAGGCTCATGGGGTGGTCGATGTTGTCGTGCACCGAGAAGGGCAGCGACTCGTTGGCGCCGTACACCGAGCTCGACGACGCGTACGACAGGTGCTCGACCTCGTTGTGGCGGCAGCCCTCGAGCACGTTCACGAAGCCGACGAGGTTGGAGTCCACGTAGGCGTGCGGGTTCTCGATCGAGTAGCGGACGCCGGCCTGGGCGGCCAAGTTGACCACGCGCTGGGCCTTGGCGTTCTTGAACACCTCGGCGGTCGCTTCGCGGTCCTGCAGGTGTGTGCGGTGGAACGTGAACCCGTCGAAGTCGGCCAATCGCTTGAGGCGCGCTTCTTTGATGCGGGGGTCGTAGTAGTCGTTGACGCAGTCCACGCCGATGACCTCATCGCCGCGCTCGAGGAGGCGGCGGGAGAGGTGCGAGCCGATGAATCCGGCGGCGCCGGTGATCAGGTAACGCATTTTAGAGGCTCCACACGGTGTATCCGGCGAGGGCCGGGTCGTTGGGGTCGAGCAGGGACTTTACGTCCGCGATCGCGCCGCCATCGACGATGATTTCGAGCAGCTCGTCGGTCGATTTGCTGGTGTAAGCGTCGTGGCCGACGGCGTAGACGATGCCGTCGAGCTGCTGCATCTCTTCCCACGGCACGAGCGTGAGGCCGTACTCGTGTTTGGCCTCGGCGGCGTCGGCGAGCGGGTCGTGGATGACCACCTCGATGCCGAACTCGCGGAGCTCGTTGACCACGTCGGGCACGCGGCTGTTGCGCAGGTCGGGCACGTTCTCTTTGAACGTGAGGCCGAGCACGCCCACGCGGGCGCCTTTGACGGGGCGGCCGGCGTTGATGAGCATCTTCACGAGGCGCTGGGCCACGTACGCGCCCATGCCGTCGTTGATGCGTCGGCCGGCGAGGATGACCTGCGGGTGGTAGCCGAGCTGCTCCGCCTTGGCGGTCAGGTAGTAGGGGTCCACGCCGATGCAGTGACCGCCGACTAGGCCGGGGTGAAACTTGAGGAAGTTCCACTTGGTGCCGGCCGCGGCGAGCACGTCGGCGGTGCGGATGCCCATGCGGTCGAAGATGAGCGCGAGCTCGTTCATTAGCGCGATGTTCAGGTCGCGCTGCGTGTTCTCGATGACCTTGGCGGCCTCGGCCACGCGGATGCTCGAGGCGCGATGCACGCCGGCGTCGATGATGGCGTCGTATACGTTGGCGACGCGGTCGAGCGTGGCGGCGTCTTGGCCGCTCACGACCTTCACGATGCGCTCCAGCGTGTGGACTTTGTCACCCGGGTTGATGCGCTCGGGGGAGTAGCCGAGGGTGAAGTCTGTGCCGCACTCCAAGCCCGAGATTTCGGCGAGCAGAGGGCCGCAGATCTCTTCGGTCACGCCGGGGTACACCGTGGACTCATAGACGACGACGTCGCCCTTTTTGAGCACGGAGGCGACCGAGCGCGAGGCGCTGATCATGGGCCGCAGGTCCGGCTGCCGGTTGCCGTCGATCGGGGTCGGGACGGTGACCACAAACAGGGTCGCGTCCGCGATATCAGCGAGCGTGGCGGTGAGCTTCAGCGAGCTCTTCGCCAGCTCGTCGCCCTCGACTTCGTGGGTGCGATCGTGCCCGCCGAGGAGCTCGTCGACGCGTCGTTGGTCGATGTCGTAGCCGATGGTCCCCGCGAACTTCTTCGCGAATCCCAGCGCGACGGGGAGCCCGACGTAGCCGAGCCCCACAACTGCGATCTTGTCTTGCACCGTGTCTTGCACTGCGTCTTGCACCGTGTCCTGCATCTTGTCCACTCTCGGGGTTCGAGCCCGCTCCTACCGTTTCGGTGGGGCAAGGGCAACACCCGGTTTCCGGCCAAAGGCGCCCGCGCCGAGGGCATGCGCGTGCACGATGTGGGGGCATGCGCGTGCGGGGTCACCGAGGCGGCGTTCGGCCCGATTCGCCCGCCGCAGAGGGCCCCCGCGACGGCCACCGCGCGTACGGCCGACCAGCCCAACGAACTGCCGCCCGTCACGCCGCTACGTTAGACAGGCCAGGGGTGTTGTTCTAGAGTTCAGCCAAGTAATCTCGCGAGACTCAGGAACGATGGCGACGGCAGCATCGAAAACGCGGCGCCGATCTCCGGCATGGGTGGAGCCTGTAGGCTTGGCGCTGGAGCGCGGCGCCCTCGGTATCTGCATCGCCTCCGCGCTCGCCGTCGGCGGCATGTGGCCGCTCGGCCAAGCCATCTGCGCGTTCGCCGCCGTGGCCCTGCTCATGGTGCTCGGTGGTGTGCACGCCGCCGCGAACCTCCGCTGGCGCTGGAACCCCGTCGCTGTCGCGCTCTTTGTGATGGCCGCGATGACGCTCGCGCGCGGGCTGCCGCTGTTCGGTTTCCTCGGCGGCGATCTAGCGGACGCAGCCGGCGCGCTGTGGGGCCGCACGGCGAGCGCGACCGCCGCACCCGTTCGCCTCCCGCTGGCTGCGCTGCGCCTGCTCGGCGTGGGCGCGCTGCTGCAGTTGTGGACGCTCCGCTTCCGTAACTCCGGTGGGCTCGCGCGCGCGCTCAAGACGGTTGGCGTGCTCATCGCGGTGGTCTTCGGCGTGGGCGTCCTGCACGAACTCGGTGGCATCGAAGGCGTGTTCGGGCTGTTCGCGCCCGTCGATATTGGAGGCCTCCGCCACCCGCTCTCGGCGCCGTTTGTGAACGAGAACCAGGTGGGCGCGCTGTATTGCCTGGGCGCCGTCGTTTTGGCCTGCGTGGCGCACGGGAGCGTGTCGCACAGACTGTCCGCGCTGGCCGGATGCGCGGCGCTCTTCGCGGTGTCAGCGTTCGTGTTTCACGCCTACGCGGCCGTCGCTGCCGCCGTGGTCGCGCTCGCCGCCTTCGCCGTCGTCAGCGTGCTCCCGATTCGCGCCAACCGCACGTACGTTCGCGTGCTGCTCGGGGTCGGCTGCGTCGCGGTGCTGGGCATGGCAATCGGCGCCTGGTGGGTGCTGCCGCACTTGTCGCTCGGAACCGCCGGCGCCAAGGCGCAGGTGTGGAACGACGCCATCGGTGCCATCGTCACGCGCCCGCTCGGCATGGGCCCGGGCGTATGGCCCGACGTCGCCGGCGCCTTTATGTCCACGCCGGTGCCGCAGCGCTCTGCGTGGGTGGAAGCGACCGTGCTCGACGCCGCGCTGGACCACGGCTGGATCCTGATACTCATCGTGTTGCTCAACGCCGGTCGGTCGCTGTACCAACGCCTGGAGAGTGACCGGCGCGAAGAGCGCGACGTGCGCGCCGCCACCCTCGCAGTGTCTGTCTTCGTGGCCGGCGAGGCGGTGTCCGGCATGGCCATGGAGTCGATGACGTACACCTTCGCCGTGCTCGTGTTGTTCGGCTTCGCGGCTGGACGCGCGGAGACCCGCCGAGCATTCTATCGGTCGCCAGCACGCGTGGTGTCGGGCTGCTCGGCGGTCGCGCTGTTGGCGGCGCTGTCCATACCGGGCCTCGCGGCGTCGGTGCGCATGGGCGATGGGCACGCCGGCACTGCGATCGGCGTGGCGTTGGAGCAGCAGGGCGCGCTCTCGCCGGAGTTCGAACAGACCCTCCGCGCGCTCGGAGAGCAGGTGCCGATCGACCCCGTCTTGCTCACGTTTGTCGCCGACCTGGCGCTGGTGCATCGCGATGTGCCGCGCGCCCAGCAGGTGTCGGCGCACTTGGTTCGGTTTACGCCCGGTCGCCCGCAAACCTGGCGCATCGCGGTGGCTGTCGCCATGGCGGCCGAGGACCGGGACGCGGCGTGTGCGGCAGCGGCGAGCTCCCGCACCACGAGCAACGATCCCACGCGGTTCACCGCCAACCTCCGGCTCATCGTCGAGAACCCGCGAGAGTGGCCCGACTGCGCGCCCGGCGCCGACGCGCTGCACGATATGTACGCCGGATTGCTGCTCGAAGGAAACCGGACCCAAGCGCTCGCGCTGGCCATGCGCACCCTGCGCGACAACCCCGATGACGCGTCGTCGCTGCGCGCGGCTGTCGAAGGGCTCTACGACCTCGGCGATGCCGAATACGGCGTGCAGCTCGCCAGTCGCCTGCTCGCGCTGGAGCCGTCCGATGTGCGAACGGCCAGCCTCGGCGCGCGTATGTTGATCGGCCTCGAGCGGCCGGCCGAAGCGCTCGAGCTGCTCGACCTCACGCTGGCGGAGGTCCCCCGCAACATCGACCTGAGTTTGACTCGGCTCGAAGCCCTCGCGGCCGTCGCGCTCGCCGACGAGACGGAGGAGTCCCACGAGGCGTTCTCTGCGTACTACGCGCGGCTTTTGGCGCTCGTCAGCGGTGACCCGCCAGCGGCGATCGCGCGCCTGAGAATCGCCGGCCGCTATATGGTCACCACACATCGGTGGCGCGACGCGGAGAACGCGTACCAAGCGCTGTTGCGGCTCGCGCCCGAAGACCCACAAGCGCACGCCGCGCTCACGCGTATCCACCAAGAACGCGCCGTCCGCGGGTCCGACGCGCCGTGACGTTCACGCTACGCGATCGCGGCGCCCACGACCTGCGCCCTTGGGTCCGCTGGGCGTGGCAGTGTGTGTCTGCGCACGGCCGAGGACACGCCACAGCGGCCGACCTGACGCCGCCGTCGCGTCCGGAACTGAGCGCGGACGAGGTCCGGCGATGGAGGTTGGAGCCGCTGTTCTACGGTGCGCTCTCGCTCGCTGGCGACCCGCGCGCCCGCGCGTTCGCTGCCGCCGCACGGGAGACCACAGCGATCAACCTGATCCGCCCGGCGGCCATCGCGCCGGTGATGCGCGCACTGCAAAAGGCGGGGGTGCGGTACGCCATCTACAAGGGCGCCGCGCTCACGGACCAGTTCTCCGAGCTGCGCACGGTCCGCTCCACGTCCGACGTGGATGTGCTTGTTCTTAAAGATGATTTTCACGCCGCCCGCATGGTCCTCACCAGGCTTGGGTTCGAGGAGCAGCGCTCTACCGAGCGGGTGTCGATCGGCTTCAACAACGAGCGAGTGTTCATCCGCTACGCGCCGATGGAGATGCACATTGACCTGCACAACGGCCTGCACCGCGGACCGCTGTTTCGAGCGCTGTCACGCGCGGCGGTGCTCGAGGCGTCCACCGGAACGGATACCAACGGGCTGTGCTACGCGCCCCCGACGCTGGCGCCGCTACTCATCGCCGCACACCGCGCCAAGCATGGCTTCTCTGCCGACGGCCGCGAGCTGCTCGACCTGCGCGTGCTGTTCGAGAACATGGACGCCGCCGACTTTGACGCCCTCGTCGCGCGCGCGGCTCAGCTGCAGATGCAGGGCGCCCTGTACGGCCTGTGGACGGTGTATCGCTGGTGGTGGGGGCCGGGCGGAGCGTTCGAGTCGCGCGCCTACGCGACCCTCCGCGCGAACCTCGGACACAGCGCCCGCTGGATCGAAAACCTGGTCGCGTACGACAGCCCGGGCGACGCGAACAAGCCATGGTCCGGCGCCCCGTTCCTCAAGATGTACCTGCCCATGCCGCTGCTCACCGGCCACCGCGTGAGCCCGCTCGCACTGGCCGGCGTGCACGTGGGCCTACGCACCCTCGACGTGCTCGTGGGCGGCACCGACGCCATGGGACCGCTACCGCCCACCCTGCGCACCGCGGTGTCCCGGGTCCAGCGCTGGGTCAAACGCTAGGGAGCCAACCCATTGGG
>CBDUJZ010000223.1:0-6186 GCA_965367675.1 uncultured Myxococcales bacterium
CCACCACCGGCTTCCGCTTCGTCTACATCACCGCCCCCAACGACGACGAGGCCGCCACCATCGCGCGCGCCCTCGTGCAAGAGCGCCTAGCCGCCTGCGCCAACATCCTCCCCGGCGCCCGCAGCATCTACCGCTGGCAAGGGAAGATCGCCGACGACAGCGAAACCGTCTGCGTCCTCAAGTCCCACGTCGACCGCCTCCCAAAGCTCATCGAACGCGCCCAACAGCTGCACAGCTACGACGTGCCCTGCGTGGTCGCGATGCCGATCACCGACATCAGCGAAGACTACGCCGATTGGCTGAGCGTCGAACTCGACCTGCACGACGCAGAACGATAAGAAGGACGTCCGCGCCCGTTCCCGAGCGCGATGTCGCCGGAGAGCATGTTCACCAGTCTGCAGGAAGCGCTCAGCATCTACTCTACGATCGACCTCGTCCTGTCGATCGTCGACTTCACGGTCGTGTACCTGCTGATCTATCAGATCCTCGTACTCATCCGCGGAACCAAGGCCGTTGGCGTCCTCGTCGGACTCCTCGTCCTCATCGTCTTCTACTTCATCTCCAAAGATGAGTACCTCGGCCTGTCCACCCTGCGCTGGCTGCTCGACAAGTTCATCGGCTCCTTCATCTTGGTCATCGTCGTCCTCTTCCAGCAGGACATCCGACGCGCGCTCTCGTCCTTCGCCAAGACCAGCCTCTTCAGCGGACTCACCGCACAAGAAGGCGCCCAGCTCGTCGAAGAACTCGTCAAGGCATGCACCCTCATGTCCAAGAACAAGATCGGCGCCCTCATCGCGGTCGAGCGCGACGGAGACCTCGCCCAGTACGCCGAAGATGGCATCAAGGTCGACGCCGCCGTCACCAACGAAACCCTGTACGCCATCTTCAACCCCGCCAACGCCAACCCCCTCCACGACGGCGCCGTCATCGTGCGAGGCGACCGCATCGTCTCCGCCGGCGCTTTCCTCCCGCTCACCTCGAACCCACGCGTCGACAAGGTCCTCGGCACACGCCACCGCGCAGCCATCGGACTCAGCGAAGACACCGACGCCGCCGTGCTCGTCGTCTCCGAGGAGAACGGCATCATCTCGGTCGCCCTCGGCGGAAAGCTCAGCCGAAACCTCGACGCCAACTCACTGCGCCAATTGCTCCACGTGCTGCTCGGTACGCCCAAGGCCAAACCTGGTGCCAAGTCAGGAACGAAGCCCGGCGCTAAACCGGGCGCAAAACCCGGCACACCCTCCGGCGCACAAACCGCGATCCCCGCCGCCGAGGCCACCGCATGAAGCGCATCCTCGGCAACAACCCACACCTGAAGGTCCTCGCCTTCACCCTCACCATCGTCCTGTACTTCTTCGTCGTCGCCGAGAAGGAGACCAGCCGCGACTTCACCGTCGCGCTCACCGTCGGCGCCGTCCCGGCCGAATACGTGGTGCTCAACGCACTGCCCGACGTGGTCGTCACCCTCCGCGGCGGCGCCCGTGCCTTCGCGCGCATCGACCAAGATGCCCTGCGCAACCTGACGATCGACATCACCGACCCCGACACCGACCGACGCGAGATTCGCGAGGCCGACCTCGAGCTCCCCGGCCACTTCACCATCGTCTCGATCGCCCCACGCTGGGTCGCCGTCGACATGGAACGCATGGTCACCCGCGAGCTCCCCATCCGCGCCGTCGTCCGCGGCACACCCGCCCGCGGATTCGAGGCCAACGACCCCGTCGCCACGCCCAGCCGACTCACCGTCTCCGCGCCCGAGTCCTACTTCCCCGAGTTCGACTCCGTGTTCACCGAGAGCATCGACATCAACGGCGCCGACGCCCCAGTCCAGCGTACCGTCGCGCCCTCCATCCAGCGCCCCTACGTCTCGTACCCCCTCGACACCACCATCAGCGTGCGCGTCGAAATCGCGACCGTCGTCGAGACCCGCACCATCGAGGGCGTGCCGATCATGATCACCGGCCCCACCGCCCAGCGCTGCTCCCTCGACGCCGCCTCCCTCTCCGTCATCGTCACCGGCCCCAAGTCGCTCATCGACGCCCTCGACGCCCACGACCTGTTCGCCGGCGTCGACTGCCTCGAGTTCTCCGACCTCGGACCCGGCATCTACCTGCCCGACCCCGCGATCAAGAACCTCGCCGCCGGAATCGAGGTCGTCGAGGTCATCCCCTCCACGCTCCGACTCACCGTTGAGCCCGAGCCGGAGCCAGAAGTACAGGTCCTCCCGGCGCCCCAGAACGCACCGCAAGGCACCGGCCCGAACCCGGGCCAAACGCCCAACCCGGCCAACCCGAACAACCGCCTTCCCGTTCCCGCCCCCGGCGAGTAGCCCAAGGCACGTGACGTCCGGCTCAGCCGGCCAAACCCTCGGCATTCTATGCGAAAATACTTCGGCACTGACGGCATCCGTGGCATGGCAAACGCCGCCCCGATGACCGTAGAAACCGCCCTCAAGTTCGGCCGGTCCGTCGCCACCGTCTTCTCCCGAGAAGGCCACCGCGCACGCATCCTCATCGGCAAAGATACCCGCCTCAGCGGATACATGTTCGAGGCCGCGCTCATCGCCGGCGTCACCAGCACCGGCGCAGACGTCACACTGCTCGGCCCACTGCCGACGCCCGGTATCGCCTTCCTGACCACCAGCATGCGAGCCGACGCCGGCATCGTCATCAGCGCATCGCATAACCCCTTCTACGACAACGGCCTCAAGGTCTTCGCGCGCGACGGCTTCAAGCTGCCCGACGACGTCGAAATGCGCCTCGAAGCGCTCATGGAAGCCGACCCACAAGACGGCCTCGCCAGTGGCGCCGGACTCGGCCGCGCCAAGCGCGTCGAAGACGCCGTCGGTCGCTACGTCACCCACCTTAAAACCATGCTGCGCCCCGAGTTCGACCTCGAGGGCATCAAAATCGTCGTCGATTGTGCCAACGGCGCAGCCTACAAGACCGCGCCCACCCTGTTCCAAGAGCTCGGCGCCACCGTCATCGTCGTCGGCAACGAGCCCAACGGCGTGAACATCAACGACAACGTCGGCAGCCTCCACCCAAAGGCCGCCGCCAAGCTCGTCGTAGAGCACGGCGCACACCTCGGCGTGTGCCTCGACGGAGACGCCGACCGCCTCGTCCTCATCGACGAAAAAGGACAAGTCGTCGACGGCGACGCCGTCATGGCCCTCTGCGCCATCGAGATGACCAAACAAGGCACACTCTCGCACGGCACACTCGTCACCACCGTGATGAGCAACATGGGCCTCGAAAAAGCGCTCGCGCCACACGGTATCAAGGTCGAACGAACCAACGTCGGCGACCGCTACGTCGTCGAGCGCATGCGCGCTGGCGGCTTCCGATTCGGCGGCGAACAGTCCGGACACCTCGTGTTCATCGACCACGCCACCACCGGCGATGGCCTCGTCGCGTCCATCCAAATCCTCAACACCATCCTGTCGCGACAGAAGCCGCTCAGCGAGCTCGCCAGCGTCATGACACGCTACCCGCAGGTCCTCCTCAACTGCCGCGTCAAATCCAAGCCGCCGCTCGAGACCCTGCCCACCGTGCAAGCCGAGATCAAACGCGTCCGCGCAGAGCTCGGCCAGGACGGCCGCGTGCTCGTCCGCTACTCCGGCACCGAGCCCAAGGCCCGCGTCATGCTCGAGGGTGTCGACCAGGACGTCATCAACGGATTCGCGCAAGAGATCGTAGACGCCTTCGGGCACGACGTGGGGTTCGAATGAGCCAGACCAACAGACCCGCGCTCGGCGTCAACGTCGACCACGTAGCCACCGTCCGCCAAGCCCGCGGCACCGCATATCCCGACCCCGTCGACGCAGCCATCCTCGCCGAGCGCGCCGGCGCCGACCAGATCACCATCCACCTACGCGAAGACCGACGCCACATCATCGACCGCGACGTGTCCGTGATGCGCACCGCCGTCACCACGCGGCTCAACCTCGAGATGGCCGCCACCGAGGAGATGCTCGCCATCGCCCTCAGCTCGCGACCCGACACCGTCACGCTCGTCCCCGAGCGACGCGAAGAGCGGACCACCGAGGGCGGACTCAACTGCATCAAGCCCGGCGTCGTACTCAAGCACGTCACAGAGACGCTGCTCGCTGAGAACATCCCCGTCAGCATGTTCATCGACCCAGACATCGCCCAAATCGATGCCTGCCTCGCCATGAACGTCCCCATCATCGAGCTCCACACCGGCGACTACGCGGACGCCGCACCCGAACACGTCGACAAGCACATCAAGGCCCTGCGAACGGCCGCCGAGTACGCGCACGAGCGCGGCATGACCGTCGCCGCCGGACACGGACTCACCCTCGAAAACGTGGGCCCGCTGTGCCAGATCCCGCAGATCGTCGAATACAACATCGGCCACGCCATCGTCGCGCGCGCCCTGTTCGTCGGGTTCGAAGTGGCCGTCCGTGAGATGATCGACGCCCTCAGCGCGTAGCGGTGACGCGCCGCCAGATCACCCCCCGGCCGTACTTCACCACGCACGGCACGATTCGCAGCGTAGCGGCCTTCGCGGTACTCTGCGGACTCGCCGCCGCGGGCTGTGACAATCAAGACATCGCCGGCCCCGAGACCCTCGTCCTCGCCGCTGGCGACGAAGCCGTCACCCGCGCCTTCGAGCACCCCTACCTCGGCCGGCTCGCCATCGACTACGGTCTCACCAACGGCCCCGCGCAGGGCGTGTTCGACATCCGCGTCCAAGCCCAGACCTCCGGCGCGCTCGACGAACTCGCCTGCGAAGAAGGCGTCACCAGCGCCGCTAGAACGCTCACCGCCGTCAGCGCCGACGCCTCCGCCGACACCCTGCGGGACCGCGACCGCGCCCACTTCATCGACGTCCCCGCCGCCCTCACCGGAGGCGGCTTCATCGACGTCCGCATCCCCACGACGAGCACCTGGCGCATCTTCACATCCGAGGCCGCCGAACAGCTCGCGCTAGCGTCCTCCGACGGCACCACAATTGCCCCCGAGCAATCGCTCCAAGTGTCCGAGTGCAGCCTGTTCAGCACCATGCTGGAGTACTCGCTCACCGACGGAACCTACGCGCTCCAGGTCATCACCGACGGCGCAGTCGTGCTGCTCGAAGAGGCCTGTGAGAGCACACGGACCGTCGCGGCCACCTGCCCAGGCGGCGCCCGCGACCTGTTCGAGACCGACCCCATCGGCCTCGACGCCGACGGCTTCATCTCCGGACGCATCCACTCCTACGAGCTCGGCATCGGCGACCGAAGCGTCGTAGAGATCAGCTGCAACGCCCTCACACCCAACTGCTCCGGCGAGCTCGAGATCTTCTTCGTCGCAGAGACCCTCGAGTGCCGCACAGACCTGGACTGCTCCAACGCCGAGGTCTGCCAATCCGAAGGCTACTGCCAACGCGTACGAACCGGCTGCGCCACATCCGCGCCCCAGTCGCCCGCGCCCGCATGGCTGGCCGCCGCCGCCCTCGCCCTGCTCCGCCGTCGGGGCCACACCGCATGAAGCGCGTCCTCGCCATCCTCCTGCTCACCCTCGGCATGGTCTCCATCGCCGCGACCGCGCAGGCGCAGTCCCGCCCCAGCGTGTTCTTCCAACCCGGATTCAGCACCAACCGCTTCACCGGTGACGTCGGCCGGTTCGCCTCTGCAAGCGTCGGATTCGGCGCCACCCAAGGCATCCGCTTCGGCCTGTTCGGCGGCTACCTGTCACTCAGCAGCGACTTCCACCTCACCAACCAACCGCCCCCACCGTACGCCCGAGGCTTACGTACATTCACCGTCGCAGCGGGCCTCCGTATCACGCCAGACATCCGCCCCATCCAGCCCATCTTCTCGTTCGAGTACGCCAACCTAGGCGTCGTCTCCAACGCCCTGATCCGCTACACGGGCCCCCGCCAAAGCTTCAACGCCGTCGGCGTCGGCGCGGGCGCCCGCATGCGATTCCTAGGCCCGTTCCACGTCGAAGCCCACCTGCAATCCCGGTACTTCTTCGACATGAACTCCCCCACGTTCAGCATCGGCGGAACCATCGCACTCGGCGTCTCCGGCGGACTCTAGCGCCCCCAACCCTTCCTGAGCGAAGTCGAAGGACTCAAACCCTTCCTGAGCGAAGTCGAAGGACTCAAACCCTTCCTGACCGAAGTCGAAGGACCCAACCCTTCCTGAGCGAAGTCGAAGGACTCCCCCCTTCCTGA
>CBDUJZ010000224.1:0-6096 GCA_965367675.1 uncultured Myxococcales bacterium
CGCTCCCGAGCCGCCGGAGTCGAACCCGCGGACGCGGTGGCTGCTGCGGACCTTTGCCGCCGTCGGCGTGCTCGTGGTGGGGCTGGCGGTCGCTCTCGCCGGCGTCGGGCTGCGTGCCCAAGCACGCTCGGGGCTGGCGCCCCAGCTGCAAGAGGTCGCCAGCTGGGATGACCTCGCTCGTTTCGTCACGGCGCCGCCCGGGGAGTACGGCATGGTGGCGCAGGTGGGTGATACGACCGTCACGTTCCCGGCGCTCGACGTCGACGTGACCGTCGATATTGAGGGTGATGTCGCGAACGTGACGGTGGTGCAGACGTTCGAGAACCCGTCCGCGGTGCCGGTGAACGCCACCTACCTGTTCCCGTTACCGTCCGACGCCGCCGTGCACGCGATGACGATGGAGGTGGGCGACGAGCGCATCCGAGCGCAGATCGAGCGCATCGAAGAGGCCACGCAGATCTTCGAGCAAGCCCAGGCCAACGGCCAAGCGGCCGCCCTCGTGGTGCAAGAGCGGCCCAACGTATTCACGCAGCGCATCGCGAACCTGATGCCGGGCCTGCCCGTGCGCGTGGAGCTCCGATACGTGCAGCAAGTTCCACGCGTCCGCGGGCTGTACGACCTGGCCGTCCCGCTGGTCGTCGGACCGCGCTATATCCCCGCCGGTACTGGAGAAACATCCGATCCAAACGTGCCCACCGAGAACGGGATCGCACAGCCCAACTCCACGAGCCCAGCGAACGGCGCCGAGCTCAACACGCCGTTCCCCAACAGCCCGATCGCCACCACCGAGGACACGCAAAACCGCGTCTCGATCACGGTCCACCTCAACGGCGGCACGCCCATCCGCTCCGTCCGCTCGACCACCCACCCCATGACGCAGGACTGGCACGGCGCCTCGGCGATGACCCTCGCGCTCGCCGACCCCGAGATCCCCGACGACCGCGACTTCCGGCTCGTCTACGCGCTCGGCACCGACGATATCGCGGTCGGAACGCTCGCGCACTTCGACGAGCGCGGCGGCTACTTCTCGCTGCGCATCGACCCGCCTGAGCAGAGCGAAGAGGCCGAGATTACCGCCCGCGAGATGGTCTTCGTGCTCGACACGTCCGGCTCCATGAGCGGCCTGCCCATCGAGGCCAGCAAGGCCTTCACCACCCGCGCGCTGCGCAACCTCCGCCCCACCGATACCTTCCGCGTCATCCAGTTTGGCGACACCGCAACCGAGTTTTCGCTGCGCCCCGTGCCCGCAACCGCCGGCAACATCGAGCGGGCGGTGGAGTACGTGGAGGCCCTGCAGGGCGGCGGCGGAACCGCCATGCTCGAAGGCGTGCACCAAGCGCTCGCCGACGCGGCCCCCGACGGCGCCATCCGCCTGGTGGTGTTCCTCACCGACGGCTTCATCGGCAACGACGTACAGGTGCTTAGCGCCATCGACGCCGAGCTGGGTGACGCGCGCCTGTTCGGCTTCGGCGTGGGCAGCGGCGTGAACGAGTTCTTGCTGACGGAGATGGGCCGACGCGGTCGCGGATTCACCCGCTTCTTGGCGCTCGACGACGACGCGGACGCAGCCGTAGCCTCGCTGGTCGCAGACCTGCAGTCACCCGTGCTCACGGACGTCGAGATCGACTGGGGTGGCATCGTGGTGAGCGACACCTACCCGGCGCGCATCCCGGATGTGTTCGCGGGCCGCCCGATCAGCCTCGCCGGCCGATTCGCTGCGCCACAGTCCGGCGACATCACGGTGCGCGGCAACATCGCCGGCGTGCCCACCGCGTTCACGGTCGCGGTGGACCTGCCGGCGGACGCCCGCGCCGAGGCGGTTCCGCTGCTCTGGGCCCAACGCGCCATCGACGAAGGCATGGCCGAACTGACGCGCGCACGCTGGGAATCCGGCGATGAAACCGCCATCAAAGAGCGCGTGATTCAGCTCGGCCTCGACCACGCGCTGGTCACCCGCTGGACCGCTTTCGTGGCCGTCTCGGAGCGCATCGTGAACGAGAATCCGGGCGCGACAGCCGAGGCGGCGGTGCCGGTCTCGAATGTGCACGGAACGAGCCTCCAGGCGAACGGTGGGGCCTTCGCAGGCTCGTCCGCGCCGGAACCCTTTACGTGGCTGGCGCTTCTGACGGCGGGTCTGTCGGCCGGGGCTGCAGGCGGCTCCAAGCGGCGACGGCGGCGCGCTGCCGAAGCGTGACGACGACCGCGAGCGCCAAGAACATGGCGCCGAACAGCCAGCTCAGCACCCACGCCACGGGCCGCACGGCGCTCGTGTGCGTGAGCAGGATGATCATGTCGGGAAAGTCGCCCATGCCCTTGGGCTCGATCACCAACATGTAGTTGCCGTGAATCGCCTCGAGCGGAACCACCGCGGCGTGCGGGTCCTGCGGGTCTTCGCGAAAGCGCTCGCCATCGTACCCCACGCGACCGACCGCGCCGATAACGCCGTCGGGCGCTTCGAGGCGCCAGTCGAACACGAACAGGTCGGGCATGTCCGCCGGGCGCGGGTGGGTGGCGAAGAACACGAGCTGCATGTCGTCGTCGGTCACCTCCATCGGGCCCAGCATGCGCTGCATGTGGGGCGTTGGCGGGGCGAGGATGACGTTGGTGTTGTAGACCGCGCGGCCGAACTCCGGGTACGCCGACTCGGTGCCGTAGGCGACGCAAGCGACGAGGAAGAGCACGCAAAGGGTGGCGACGGAAGAGAGCGGCGGCTCAGGCCGCTTCGCAATCAAAGGCGGCGCGATCACAGGCGGCGCGACCGCCGGAGTCACGGGCGGCACAGTCACGGGCGGCACAGTCACGGGCGGCACAGTCACGGACGCCTCTGGCCCACCGGCCGCGGCGCCAATCGGGTGCGCGCACTCAGAAGCAGAAGCAAGTGCACTGCGGCGAGCCGAACACCTCGAGGCAGGTTCCGTCGATCGACACGCCCCACTCGCCGTCGCAGTCGCTGCAGGAGTGTCCTTGGCAGAACGGCGAGCCGGCAACGCAGGTACCGTTGGAGCACACGTCGTTGACGGTGCAAGAGTCGCCGTCGTCGCATCGTCCGCCGCTCAGGCGAACGGTCGTACATCCGATGGCGGGGTCACACGACGGCTGCAAGCAAACGTCCGGGGTGCCGCAGCTGACGGCAGGTCCGGGGGTGCACAGCCCTTCGGTGTTACAGGTGTCCGACGTGCAGAAGTTTCCGGTCTCGCAGGGCGCGCCAGGCGAGATGCGGTTCTGGCAGCCGGTGGCCGCGTTGCACGAGTCGGCGGTGCACTCGTTGCCGTCATCGCAGTCGAGCTCCGGCCCGGTGCAGGCGCCGTCCACACACAGGGTGTTGATGGTGCACAGGTTGCCGTCGTCGCACGGGCCGTTGAACGGCGGGTAGGTGCAGTTGTCCGGCGACTCGGGGTCGCAGATGTCGCGCGTGCAGGGGTTGCCGTCGTAGCAGAGGCCGTCGTCGATTTGGCCGTTGCAGTCGTTGTCGAGCCCGTCGCAGATCTCGATCGTGGCTTGCGGTGCGTCGCAGCTCCAGCCGGCCGCGCCACCGCAGGTCTCCAGGCCTTCGCAGGTGCCGTTCGGGTTGGGCGTCGACGAGCACGGGCGGGCGACGAGGCCTTCGTCGACCAGGTTGTCACAGTCGTTGTCGATGCCGTCGCAGATCTCTCCGCCCGGCGTCGGCGCGGAGCAGCGCGACCAACCGATGTCCGGCTCGCACACTTCGACGCCTTGGCAGATGCCCTCAACGTTGGCACGCACGCAATCGCGGGACTCGCCTACGCGGTCCGGCGGACACGAGCAGCGCCCCGTGGTCGGCAAGCACTGCCGGCCAGACTCGCCCTCGATCGACACCGCAGGGTCGCAAACGTAGCCGGTCGGGCACACCGTGGTGCCCTCGCAATCGCGTGTGCAGAACCCGCTGTCGCCAACGCGAACGCACAGGTCGCCGAAGCCGCCGCAGTCCAGATCCGACGCGCAGGGGCTGCACAACAGGTCCTGCATCGGCACGCACATGCGAATCGCGTCCGCGCCCGTGCCCGCCAAGAAGCGGCACTCCCAGCCGTCTTCGCAGACGCCCTCAAAGCACTGCTCCGTACACACCCGCTCGCCTTCGAACAGCACGCAATAGCCGGTCAGGCAGTCCAGGTCCGAGCTGCACGGGTCCAAGAAACCGCCCTCGGTCGACGTGTCCGCCGAGCCGTCCGCGTCCACGTCGTCGACCGCGTCCTCCACATCGTCGTCGCCCGTGTCCAGCGGCTCCGTGTCGAACCCGCGAGGCGGCGTGTCTTCGTCCTCGCCGGTTTCCTCGTCGAACACGCTGCTCGAATCAGCCGCGCACGAGCTCACGAAGAGAGCGATCAAACAAAGGAGCAGGAAACGAGGCATGTGCTGTCGCGATACGAGGGAGTGCCGCCCCACCCTAGCGATACACGCGCGCGGCGTCAACCGGACACGGACGGCCCAACCACAACAAATCACCAATCAAATCAATAACTTACTAACGCGGCGCGTCGTCACCGAGCACAAACTCCACCATGCCATGGGGCACACCGTTCAGCAGCAACTCCACGCCGTGCACGCCCGGGTAGTACCGACGCGTCGTGATGCGCTTGAACGAGTGCTTGCGCTTCAGCACCCGCCGAGCTCCCGGCGCGAGCTCCAGAACAGTCCATTTGAACACCTTGGCCGTGCGCTCGCCGGACGCCTTCACGTGGTGCACCGCGTAGTCCACCACCAGCGGCTCCGGCGCTTCGCTGCCCGAAACCAGCGTGACCTCCAGCTGCGCATGCTCCCCAACCGTCACCTGCGGACTGCACCGAAGCCCCTCGGCCCGCGCGTCCACCTCCGCCTTGAATCCGAGCACAGCCAACGCGCCCGGATGCCCGGCTTTGATGAGCCCCCGCAGCGCGTGCTTCACCAGCGGCTTTCGCTCCGCGGAGCCCGACAACCAGCGCTCCGCGACAGCGACGGCCACGTCCGGGTGGTCCTTGCTCACGTCGTTCAGGTGGTTGGCCACGGACCGCCGCACGTACGCGCTCTCGTCGTCCACCAGCGGCTCGACCAGCTCTAGGCCGGGCGTCGGGTCGGCGATCGCGAAGCCCAGCTGCATGCTCCACGGCAGCCGCGGCCGCGACCCCTCGGACACCAACCGCCGCACGTGCTCGCTCGGGTCGCTCGCCCACTCGCGCAACACGGCGAACGCCTCATCCCGCCGCTCCAGCAGGAACGGGCGAATGGCGAACTCCGCCGTAAACCGCTGCGTCATCGCGTGCATGGCGCGATACGAACGCTGCGGATGCGCCAAACCATGACGCTCGACCACCCGGACCAGCGGCCACGCCGCCATGCCGCGCCACTCGCCCTCCTCGAAGTCCGCGAGGCCGTCCTCAAACCGCCGCGCATCCGGCAACAGGCGCTCCAACGCCGACACGCGCGCGTCGAAATCACCGCGCAAACACGCGTTGAGCGCGTCCGAAATCTGGGCCACGCGGTCCTTGAGCTCCAGCGAATCCAGCGCGGCGCCCGCTTGGGCCACAAACGCCGCTTCGTCCTGCAAGTCCTGCGACAACGCCGCGCCCAATCGCGCCACGTACGCGGCGTCGAAGAATTCCTTAAACGGGGCCATTGTCGGACTTCATCTTGTGCATGTGTTGCACGTACAGCTTGATCACGTCGAGCAGCTCCACGAGCCGCCGATTCACGTGCAGGCCCTCTTCCATCTGCCGGGTGGCGCTGCTCACGAGCGGCATCATCGCCCGCTCGAAGATGGCGGCTTGCTGGCCCATCAGCCCGGTCAATTCACCCGAGGAAGCCGGTGCAGAGTTCGCCCCGGTGTTGCTGTGCGTGAGCGCGGGCGCTTGGGCCCGCGGCGGCGCCGGCGCCTGCACGGCTGCATGGGCCCCCGCGCTGCGCTGCGCAGACGTCGCCGCTCGGAACTGCGCCTGCTGATTGGCCACCAGCCGCAACGTAGCGTCCATCCGCTCGAGCACCGCGGCGAACGCAGCGTCTCGACGGCCTGAATCTGCAGTCGCCTGCGCCTGCATGTGCGCACTCGCCTGCGCCTGCATCTGCGCACTCGTCTGCGCCTGCATCTGCGCACTCGCGGCACCG
>CBDUJZ010000225.1:0-6083 GCA_965367675.1 uncultured Myxococcales bacterium
TAGGGCCTTCAACCAGGACATCGGCAGTTGGGACACGAGCGCCGTCATCGACATGAATAATATGTTCGGTTTCGCTAACGCCTTCAACCAGGATATCGGCAGTTGGGACACCAGCGCCGTCACCAACATGCGTGAGATGTTCAACTCTGCTAGCGTCTTCAACCAGAACATCGGCAGTTGGGACACGAGCGCCGTCACCAACATGTCTGCGATGTTCAGCTACGCTAGGGCCTTCAACCAGGACATCGGCAGTTGGGACACGAGCGCCGTCACCGATATGAGCGTGATGTTCCGCTCCGCTAGGGCCTTCGACCAGGACCTCGGCCGTTGGGATACGAGCGCCGTCACCAACATGAGTGAGATGTTCTATTTCGCTAGCGTCTTCAACCAGGACATCGGTAGTTGGGACACGAGCGCCGTCACCGACATGGGTAGAATGTTCGACGACGCTGGCGTCTTCAACCAGGACCTCAGCACATGGTGCGTGATTGAGATAGGTTCTGAGCCACTAGAATTCAGGGTGGGCGCCGGCAGCTGGACACTACCGCAGCCCGTATGGGGAACGTGTCCCTGAAGCCCCTGGGGCCGGTGAAGGGAAGTTAGGGAACGTTAGGCCTTTGTGGACCCACTCTGTGCGCTTGAAACCTCCAGGGAGTGTCGAAGGTTCTGGGCCGTTCGGGAGCTTCGACAGAAGGACCGTCGGGCCGAGAGCCTGCCGGACGGCCGTCCGTGATGAGCGCTCCAAGACGTATACAACCAAGCGTTCGAGGCGAGGCCGCCAGCGCGATAGAAGCTAGGAGGTCACCGAGATACCGCCCGGGCACGCGCTGCCGGTCCCCTCGAGGGACTCGGCTCGGCACAACTCGGATACGTTGTTTAGACCCGGGGACGGTGCCCGTCCGGGTACCTCAAGCGCGGCTCGCAGCCCAACGGAGCGGAGTGTGGTCCGGGTTGCGAAGTGCGTCGGCGACCATCACGCTGATGCGCGAATGAGGGGCGGCGCTGAAGCGCACGTGGAGCAGAACGCGTTTCACTTCTCTCGCTGCCGCGCGATCGCGTCTTCCCCAGTGATGACGCGCAAAATCGCGCAGGTTTAGTGAGGCTGTAGGCCAGCGCAACACCGACCGGCGGGTCGAAAAAACACCGCTTGCGGAGCGGGGGATCGTGGGCAAGAGTACCGCGTCTTTCCCTTTCGCGTGCCGCAATGCAGAAGCCTGTCATCCTGATTCCCGTCGCCGCTCCGCCCGTGGAGCAACGTGCCCGTCGCTCGGCGGAGTTCGCTCCGAGCCCCGAACAGCGTAACCGCTATTCGCTGCCTGTGAAGCTGGAGTCGGGCTCCCCCGTGGGGTTCCGCGTACGTGTGGGGCTGACGCCGGAAGAGGGTGAGCAGGCGGCCGCGCTGCTGTCGCTGGACCGTCCGAACACGTTCGTTCCGCCCGAGACGCCAGTGACCGAGGCGGAGCTGTTCGAGGAGTACAGCCTCGGCGTGCTTTCGTCGCGCCAGTCGACCAACTTCCGCGGCTTTCGACAGATCACGGTGGGCGGTGAAGACGCCAAGCGCGTGGGTGAATTGGTACACGGAATGGCCAGTGCCGACGCCGCGCTCGCGGACGCTGAATATGCACACATTGTGCTCACGCGTCCGTATCGAACGCCGTTCACGATGTTGCTTACGTTCATCGGCCACGAGCGGCGCAAGAACTTCCCCAGTGTGCTCAAGCGGGCGTACCGAAAGGCGCTGTATCATAAGGATGACATCCCCACGATCGGCTACCTGAAGGAGCTGCACATCGGCATCTTGGCCGACGCGATGGAGCGGGCGGCGGTGATCGCTTCGGCCGGTCGTCGCATGGCGAACGTGGTGCAGGCGCCGTTCTTGGGCGAGGCGCGCGACGCCAACACCGAGGCCATCGCGGAGCTCGAGCGTATCGCCGGCCTGGGCGCCCGTGACCGCGCGCGCGGCTGGCGCATTGGCCTGGTCACTCAGGTGGGCACCGTGGCGAAGGCGGAGCGCGTGCCGCTGGACGCCGACGTGGCGCGGAAGATTGGCGCGAACTTGTTGGCGCTGCGCTCCGAGCGTATCCAGCCGGGTGTGAACGCCGAGGACAAGGCGCCGCCGCAGTATTTGAAGCGTCAGGATATGGACGTGCCGGACGCGCTCACCGAGCAGGCTGGCCGCGCCGCGTACAACGCGTTTTCGCACTGGACGGGCGCCGACCGCGAGCGCTGCAAGGACCTGCTGTTGCTCGAGCGCGTCGACGTGCTGACCCCCGGCGGTCAAGAGCGGCTGCGGGCGCTGCGTACGCACTTGGGCGAGGTTACAGACCAGATCGTGGGCAACCTGCCCAAGTGGGCGGACTTGTCGTTCGGCAAGGCGCTGTCCCGCAACGCGATGCGCGGCAAGAAGGCGTTCGCGCTGGCCGGCCAGCGGATTGACATCGGTGGCCTGGACCGCCGCGCGGTGGCGCAAGAGCGCATCCCGTGGAATTTGGCTGTGCGTGCGTTTGGCGCCGCGGCGTCGCGCAGCGCGTTGACCGCTGAGCTCTCGGGCTTGGTCGGCCTGCCGTCGGACTGCGACCTGTTGTCCGGCACGTGCGTGATGGCCGGACCGGTGAATCAGAATGATATCGGCAAGTCGTTCTACGGCTCGCGCGACCTGCTCGCCGACGCGTTCCCGGACCACGATCACCTGACGTCATTGCTCGTGTGGACGCTCAAGGCGAAGACGGTCGCCGACCCGGTCGGTAACGAAGAGCAGCTGATGAACGCGTCGCAAAAGGGCGCGCTCGTAGACCTTCGTCCGGCCCCGCACGAGGTGGTGTCGGTGCGCCAGGGCGACACGCTGGTGCCGTTCCGCGGTGCCGGAAACAAGGAGCGCGCGTTCTATGACGTGGGCAACTTTGTTACGGATCCGCGTGGGGTGCACATTCCGGGGAACGAGGGTGAGCCGTGGCCGGAGACGCTGCGGACCGCGGCGGTGTTTAGCTAAACATCTACGCGAACGCCCCGCCGCGGCTGCGCTTGCTACGGTGTGGGCAGCCGTGTTGGCAGGGCTGGGGTGCGCTGGAATCCACGCAACGCGGGGACCTGCTCCACGGCGATATCGCCGCTCATGATGCGCTGGATCGTGGCTTCATCGAGCGGGCCGCCGGGGGTGGGGCCGGGCGGTGTAAGTCCCTGACTCAACAGGTGTTCTCGGTACCATGTCATCACGACGTCGTACTCGAAGAGCTCTTCTTCGGCTTCTTCCTCGGCCTCTTCTTCGAGCTCTTCGAGTTGGGCTTCTTCCCAGGCGCGGGAGGCGTCGTCGGCGTCCCAGCCTTGGGGGTGTGACCACTCGCCGGCGTCGATGCGGCGTTGCGCTTCTTCTTGGGTGATTTGGCCCATGCGCCACAGGCGGTAGGCGTCGAGGACGATGCCGAGTCCGGGGTTTCGGTCGGGGCCGCTGAAGTCCATGCGGAGGGAGGCTTCGGCGCCGGGGACGTCGACACTGGCGATTTTGCGCTCGGGCACTGTGCGGGGGATGAGGTCGTAGGGGGTCATGTCGGGCGTTCCGGTGAAGAAGTCCCACATGGGGATCGCGGTCGCGTCGGTGCGGCCGAGCGGGGGAACGCCGAGGATGCGGTAGATGGTGGCGAAGACGGATTGGTAGCTGGCGTTCACGTGGGAGACGTAGTTTCGGCGGGCCCACGGGCTGATCATGAGGATGAACGAGCGGAACGAGTCGCGGTGGTCGCGGCAGCCTTGGGGGTCGTCTTCGAGCACGATGATGAGGGTGCTGTCCCAGTGCTCGGAGTGCGAGATGTAGTCGACGAGGATGCCGACGGCCTCGTCGTTGTCGGCGACCTCGGACTCGGGCGTGGGGTTGCCGGGCGCGGTGCCGCCGGTGTGGTCGTTGGGCAGCAGCACGTAGGTGAATTGGGCGAAGTTGCCGGCCTCGATTTGGTCGACCACGTGTTGGGCTTTGGCGCTGTCGCGGGCGTTCATGTTGTAGAACGGCCCGCCGGGGTACTGGACGTCGCTGAACTGGATGGGGCGTCGGCCGTCGGCGGCGGGCAGGTTGGTGCCCACGATCTCGCCGTAGATGGCGAGCGAGATGTCGTTGTCCATCAGGTGGGTGAACAGGTTGCGGCCTTCGGGGGCCACTTCGGCGCGCACCTGGTAGCCGGTGAGGCTGGTGCGTCGCGACTCGTTGACCATGCGCTCGGAGAAGTCGTTGAGCATGCCGGCGGTGAGCACAATGTGCCCTTGGTCGGAGTTGGCGGTCTCCACGTAGAAGTTGTCGGAGATGTTGAACTGGCGGGCGAGCGCGTGCTGGTTCGGGGTGAGGTCTTCGCCCCAGCGGACGAGTGATGGGTCGCCGTCGACGCCTTCGAGGGCGCCGAACACGCAGTCGAAGGTTTTGTTTTCTTTCACCACCAGGATGATGTGCTCGATGGGGGTGGGCACGTCGGGTCGGGTGGGGATTGGGAAGAAGCCGTCGCACTCGAAGGGGAACGCTTGGCGCATGCGCTCGAGGTTCGCGGTCACGACGAGCGACTCGGCGGCGAGGTCGAGGTCGTTGATGGCGACGGTGCTGAGCAGGCCGCCGGTGCGGAAGCCGCGGCCTTGGGCCACGTAGAGCGCGACGTCGGGGCTGGCGTCGGGGCTGGCGACCACGGTGGTGGGGTACCAGCTGACCGGGAACGCGCCCAAGTAGGTGGGGCCGTCGGTGTCGAACACGCTGACGGCGTTGTCCGCGCCGCGGGTGGCGAAGAAGCGGGTGCCGTCGGCGGAGAGCGCGACATCGTTGACGTTGGAGCGGCCCAGGGGCTCGCCTTCGGCTCCGAGCAGCTCGTCGGAGACGGCGTCGATGCGGGCGGTGACGGTGAGGCCCACGAGGTCGACGATCGCGATCTCGTTGGTGCCGGAGACGGCCACGTAGGCGAGGGACTCATCGGCGGTGACGTCGAAGCCGAGCGGGCCGGAGCCGAGCGCGATGACGTGCGTGGCGCCGGTGGCGCGGTCGAAGATGCGCAGGGTGGCGCCGTCGAGGCTGGAGGCGATGATTTGGTCGCGGGCGGCCACGTAGTGCAGGTCCCAGACGCCGCCGGGGCTTTCGAACTCGCGCGAGAGGGTGGTGGGGGATTCGTCGGCGATGGTGGCGGTTTGCAGCTCGATGACGCGGTCGCTGTTGAACACGCCGATGAAGAGCGTGGCGCCGTCGGGGGTGAGGGCGAGGCCGCTCACGTAGGCGCGCACGTCGACGCTCTGTTCGAGGGTCAGTGTGCCGTCTTCGGCGACGGTGAACACGTGCACGTTCTGGTCGCTGCCGCCGGAGACGTAGAGCCGTCCGCCGGTCTCATCGAGCGCGATGCCGTAGATGGTTTCGACGACCTCGAGGTCTTGCAGGACGGTGTTTTCGACGAGGTCAACCACCTGCACGTGGCGCTCGCGCATGTCGGCGACGATGACGTAGGCGCGGGTGCCGGCGGCGTTGATGACGGCGTTGGACGGGAAGCCTTCGAGCTCTGCGGAGCGCTCGGGCGCGCTGACCAGCCGTCCGCCGGGGAGGATGAGCCGGCCTTCGGCGTCGGGGCCGGTGGGCAGCATGGCCTCGTCGGTGGGCACGGGGATGCACGCGGGCCCCACGTCGACGTCGGCGTCCGCGCCAGTGTCCTCGGCGGTGTCGTCCTCGACATCTTCTTCGACGTCTTCGGTCAGATCCTCTTCGGGATCTTCATCGACGTCTGGCTCGGTGATGTCCTCTTCGGTGACGTCGCCGGAGGGGACGGGGTCGTCGTTGGACTTTCGGTCGCAGGCGCCGAGCACGCAGGTGAGTGCGAGCAGGACGAAGAGGGAGGACGCGGGGGCGGTGCGGCTCACAGGACAATCTCGTGCGGGGGAGATGTTCTGTGTATCCGCTGCGGTGGGCGGCGGGAAGTGGGAGTGGTGGGAAGTGGGAGGTGGTCCAGTCAGCGGTCCTTCGACTTCGCTGTGTCCTTCGACTTCGCTCTGTCCTTCGACTTCGCTCAGGAAGGGTTTGGTTGGGATCTGGGGTGACGGTTGCGCGAGCGCTGACCAGAGGCGAGGCCGTGCCTCGC